>JAABRT010000017.1 GCA_011390805.1 Gemmatimonas sp.
GGTCGGGCGTGGTGCCGCTGGCCACGCTACGGATTTCTGCCACGTGCGCTTCAATGTCCGGCCACGCATTGGCGCTGTAGCGCACCAGTGCGTGCAGGTAACGCATGCCGTCGTCACCAAAGCCGCTGATTACGGCCTGTGCTCCCTGCTTGACAGCATCAGATGAGCAGAACGGCGGCTCAAGTGTTTCATCAATCACACCGTTGGCGTGGGCCACGCCCGCGGCTTCGAGAAACGCAGTCTGAATGGCCGGCTCAAGCTCCACGTACAGCAGCTGCAGCAGCTCCAGTTCATCAGTCGCATTTTCCGCATTCAGGCGCACCACTTCCCTGGCCAGACGATCTGCAGGCCACGCCTGCACGGCCGACGCACGAAAGCCGCCGGGCTTCGAAGCCAGACGTTGCGCAAAACGCGCACGCGCCTCTTTGTGATTCGTAATGGTGTGGGCAACCAGCGCCACACGCTGCGCCGACGGCAGAGACCGATAAGGAGAAAGAGTAGCCATGCGGAAAAGTAGCCGGGGAGCAGAGAAGCGGAAATGAGGTGCGGCTAACGACGCCCGTCGATGCTGAAACGACCGGGACCTGTGATCACCAACGTGAGAAAGCCTGCCAGAAAGATGAACGGCAACTCACCGCTGCTGTCGCCTGATAATGCAAACGCGTGGCCCACGTTCAGCGCCATGAACATTGTAATGGCCGACAGCAACGCCGCCCAGCGCGACGCAAAGCCGATTATAAGCAGCATGGGAGCGATCGCCTCACCAAGCACCGCCAGTGCCAACGACATGGTGGGACTGAGCCCGAATACGCTCGCGAACCGTATCTCGTCTCCCATCAGTCGCTCCCACTTGCCCATACCGTGCAGCATGAGCAACGACGCACCGATCCACACGCGCAACACGAGCAATCCGACATCAGCGCTGGTGGGCAGGAAGTCGGCGCGAAAAATTGACTTGGCGTTGGACATGTGGCTCGGAAAAGAGAAAACAGCTCAGGGCGTGATGCGCACCGTCACAATCGAATCTAGCGCAGGAAACCGCTCACGAAAAAAATCGTTTCCCTCGCGTTCGATGCGTCCCTGAATATTGGATTGCTCGCCGTACTCTGAGTTGATCTGATCCACCACATCCATTCCCGCCACCACTTCACCCATTGGCGAAAATCCCTGTTCATCAAGCATCGCATTATCTGCAAGGTTGATGAAGAGCTGCGTGGTGCGGCTGTTCGGACCCGATGTAGCAAACACCAGCGTGCCGCGACGGTTGCTTACGCGCACCGAATCATCGGCAATCATGAGCCGTTTGAACGCGGCATCGACATCGGGACGTCCCGACAATCCGAACTGCACGACAAAGCCCGGGACCACGCGAAAGAAGCGGGCTCCGTCAAAAAACCCATTGTTCGCGAGATAGTGCAGCCGGTCTACGCCCAGCGGCGACCATTCGCGTCGCACGCGCAGCTCAACGTCACCCTTGCTGGTAACAAACACGAGCGTGAATGAATCGGGCGCCGCAGCGGCGAGCGCCACCGGATCGGGCGAGACCAGCGCGGCCGGGGCGTCTGACGCCACGCCGGCCTGCTGGCTGTTGTTGGCTTCCCGTTCGCCACATCCAGCCAGGGCGACGAGCAAAGCAAGCGGAAGAATGTGAAGATTGCGCATCCGCCAATCTAACCACCAGGCTGGCACCAGCGATCCGGGCACGACATGGGATGCCCGGGCACCAACAGGTTCCAAGATACGCTCACGTGGCCGGCCGACGCACCAAGATGAAGCGCCGTGCGTCCGCGGTCCCGACAGGATGTCGCCATGTCGGAGGTGTGGCAAGGTCTGTGCCGCGGCGCAGATTGTCATCCAAAGTCGCTGCGGCCGTCAGGAAACTCCTGACTACTTCACACCAGTGCAACGCGCTATCCTGAGCGCATCTGTAGAGGCCGAGGCCGTCAGCTTGGGTAAACTCTGGCGATGCACTCTTGCGCAACAGCTGACGCCGCGAAAAGGATACGATGCCGCGCTGTTCACCGTATTGACCGCACACTGAGGGATTACATGAGTGCTACCGCCCTCCCGAGCACGGGAGCCGTTTCAAGCGCACAGCTGGAGTCGTTCAGCTACGACGATGCTGTAGTGCGCAAGTTCCTCTGGGCCACATTTATCTGGGGCCTGGTAGGCATGCTGGTAGGACTGATCGTAGCGCTTCAGTTAGCCAATCCGATCTTCAATACGTCGCTGGAATGGCTGTCGTTCGGACGGTTGCGACCATTGCACACCAACGCGGTAATTTTTGCGTTCGCCGGCAATGCGTTTTTCTGCGGGGCCTATTACTCGACTCAGCGACTGCTCAAGGCACGGATGTATTCCGATTTCCTGAGCAGTTTTCATTTTTGGGGATGGCAGGCCATCATCGTTGCGGCCGCGCTCACGCTTCCGCTCGGTTTCACGCAGGCCAAGGAATACGCCGAGCTTGAATGGCCGATCGACATTGCGATCGCCGTGGTGTGGGTGGCGTTTGGCGTGAACTTTGTGGGCACGATGATCAAGCGTCGCGAACGACACTTGTACGTTGCGCTGTGGTTCTATATCGCCAGTATCGTGACCGTGGCGATCCTGCACATTTTCAACAACCTCTCGATTCCGGCAGGGCTGTTCAAGAGCTACAGCATTTACGCTGGCGTGCAGGACGCCTTCATGCAGTGGTGGTACGGACACAACGCCGTCGCGTTTTTCCTGACGACGCCGTTCCTGGGTCTGATGTACTACTTCATGCCCAAGGCCGCCGACGGTCCGGTGTTTTCGTACAAGCTGTCCATTTTGCACTTCTGGTCGCTGGTGTTCTTGTACATCTGGGCCGGTCCCCATCACTTGCACTACACCGCGCTGCCGGAATGGGCATCGACGGTTGGCATGCTGTTCTCGGTGATGTTGTGGGCCCCCAGCTGGGGTGGCATGATCAACGGCTTGCTCACGTTGCGCGGCGCGTGGCACAAGGTGGCCGAAGATCCCATCCTCAAGTTCTTCGTAGTCGCGATTACCGCCTACGGCATGTCCACGTTTGAAGGACCGCTGCTGTCCATCAAGAGCGTGAACGCGTTGGCGCACTACACCGACTGGATCATCGCGCACGTGCACACCGGTGCGCTTGGGTGGAACGGCTTCCTGACGTTCGGCATGGTGTACTGGTTGCTGCCGCGTCTGTTCCAGACGCCGGTGTACAGCAAGCGTCTTATGGAGCTGCATTTCTGGATTGCTTCGTTCGGTATCCTGCTCTACGTCGTGGCGATTTACAGCGCCGGTGTGACGCAGGGACTCATGTGGCGTGCTTTCGACGTCACCGGCCGACTGGCCTACCCCGATTTCGTGGAAACCGTGGTGCGTTTGCTGCCCATGTACTGGCTGCGTGTAGTGGGCGGCTCGATGTACATCGTGGGCATGCTGCTCTTCGGTTGGAATATCTTCATGACGTGGCGTCGTCGCCCGGCCACCTACGTGGTGCCGGTGATCACGGCGCCGGCGCTGGAGAAGAAATACATCCCGGAACCCGAGTACGGTGGTGCACCCGCGCCGGTGGGATTGTGGGGCCGCTTTGCGTCAGCCACCTGGCACCGCAAGTGGGAACGCATGCCCATCACGTTCACCGTGCTGACCGTCATCGCTGTTGTCGTGGCATCGTTGTTCGAGATTCTTCCCACGTTCCTCATCAAGTCGAACGTGCCCACGATCGCCAGTGTCAAGCCGTACACCCCGCTGGAGTTGGCGGGTCGCGATATGTACATCGCAGAAGGCTGCTTCAACTGCCACTCGCAGATGATTCGCCCCTTCCGTCATGAGACCGAGCGCTTTGGTGAATACTCCAAACCTGGCGAGTCGGTGTATGAACATCCGTTCCTGTGGGGCTCGCGCCGCATCGGTCCGGATCTGGCCCGCATCGGTGGCAAGTATCCGCACCTGTGGCACGTGCGCCATTTCGAAGAGCCGACAAGCATCACGGCGCGCTCCATCATGCCCGCGTATCCGCACTTCCTCACCAAGACGATCAACTTCGAGCAGATCCAGTCGCGCGTTGATGCAATGGCCATGCTCGGTGTTCCGTACGGTGATGCGGTCAACAGTGCGCCGGCCATGGCACGTGCCCAGGCCGCAGAAATCGCGGCCGAGATTGAACGTCAGGGTGGTCCGTCGGGTCTCAGTGATAAGCAGATCGTGGCGATGGTCGCGTACATGCAGCGGCTGGGCATGGATCTCAGAACCCCGGCATCAACGGTGGGAATGACACAATGAAGCTTTCCGATATCATGGGCAACGCGAACCTTTCGTTCTACGCGGAAGTCGCGATGGTGATTTTTCTGATCGTGTTCCTGACTGTGGCAGTACGCCTGTTCCTGCCCAGCCGACAGAAGGAGCTGGAGGAAGCATCGCGCCTTCCGCTCGAAGATGACGCTTCATATGCGGCCGTGCCGCGCAAGGACTGACCATGGCAAACACAAATGAGTCCGGCGGCGAAGGCCCGCGTCTGCTCGAACATGAGTACGACGGTATCCGGGAGTACGACAACCCCATGCCGCGCTGGTGGCTGCTGACATTTGCGGGCACCGTGATTTTTTCGGTGGTGTACCTGTTCAACGTAGGACCGGTGGGCAACGGCAAGGGTCGTGTTGCCGACTACGAAGCCGAAATGGCTGCGGCCGCCGCGCTGGTACCGACACCTGCCGGTGTTGATCCGGCGCAGCTGCTCGCACTGGCCGACGATGCCGGTGCGGTGGGCGATGGCCAGCAGGTGTACGCGTCATACTGCGCGTCGTGTCACGGCCCCGACGGTGGTGGGCTGATTGGCCCCAACCTCGCCGACAACGTCTGGATTCATGGCGGTGCTCCGGAAGCGGTGTACAAGACCATCGCTGAGGGCGTGCTCGCCAAGGGCATGCCGCCCTGGGAGAAGTCGCTCAAGCCTGAACAGATGACCAACGTGACCGCCTACGTGTTGTCACTGCAAGGCACAACGCCCACCAACCCCAAGGCGCCTGAGGGGGAGCCGTACACGCCATGAGTGCGCATCCGGTCGCCGCTGGCCGCGTCCTGCCCACACTCAACGAAGACGGATCACGCAACTGGATTCGTCCGCGTGTGTCGCCTGGGCCGTGGTGGCGCCGACGTCAGGTCATCGCGTACGTGCTGATGTTCGTGTTCTTTGCCATTCCGCACGTGCGCATTATGGGGAAGCCGGCGTTTCTCATGAGCTTCCCCAAGCGTGAGTTCACGCTCATGGGCTATACGTTTCTGCCAACCGATACACTGCTCTTCATGTTGCTGCTGGCCAGCGGTGTGATCGGCATCTTCCTTCTCACCGCGCTCTTTGGACGCGTGTGGTGTGGCTGGGCGTGCCCGCAGACGGTGTATCTCGAGTTTCTGTTCCGCCCCATTGAACGGTTGCTTGAAGGTGGCTACGTAGGCTCACGCAAACTCGACCGTGAGAAGAAGTTCTGGGGCGGACGCCGTATTCTCAAGTACGCGATCTACGCGGTATTGTCGCTGTTCCTCGCACACACGTTTCTCGCCTACTTCGTTGGCACCGAAGAGCTTGCAGTGTGGGTGCGGCAGTCACCGTGGGAGCATCCCAAGAGTTTCATGGTGATGGCCATCACCACGATTGCCATCTGGTACAACTTCACGTACTTCCGCGAACAGACCTGTCTGATTGCCTGTCCCTACGGTCGGTGGCAATCTGTGCTGCTGGATAAACAATCGGTCATCGTAGCGTACGACTACAATCGCGGCGAGCCGCGCGGCCATCAGAATGCAAGCAGCACCGCGTCCGCCGGCGATTGCATTGACTGCAAGGCGTGTGTGACTACCTGCCCTACCGGAATCGATATCCGCGACGGATTGCAAATGGAGTGCGTGCATTGCACACAGTGCATCGATGCATGCGATTCCATCATGGACAAGGTGGGTAAACCTCGCGGATTGATTCGCTATTCCTCGCAGGAAGCACTGGCGGGCAAACCGCGCAAACTGCTGCGTCCACGCGTCGTGCTGTATCCGCTGGCACTCTCGCTCTCCCTTGGCGCGCTGCTGTTTGCCATGGCCAGCAAGGAGTCGGCCGACGTGACGGTGCTGCGCGGTATGGGCGCGCCGTTTGTGGAAGAAGCCAACGGTCAGATCGCCAATCAGATCCGTATCAAGATTGCCAACCGCGGCAACAGCGAAGCGCGTTACACCATCAATGTGGACGGTGCCCGCAGTGGTCGGGTGATTGCACCGGAGAATCCACTGGTGGTACAAGGCGGCACCACACGGGAGACGTCAATCTTTGTGGTGATGCCGCGTGATGCCTTTGAAAACGGTGAGCGCGCCATCAGCGTGAACGTGAAAGACGGCGCGCGCTTCAGCAACAGTATTCCGTGGCGACTGCAAGGGCCCTCCGCAGCGTCGGGCAACAACGGTTCAGCAACCGGCTCCGCGACTGGTTCCGCGGGCACCAACAGCGCTGCACCTGCGGAGGGACGTCCGTGAAAAAGGGCATGGGATGGCCCATCGGCATTGTGGCGCTGCTCACCGCCACAGTGTTGGGCAATGTTGCAGTGATCGTGATTACCAGAGACGATCCCTCGTTTGCCGTGGAACCCGATTACTACCGCAAAGCGGTTGACTGGGATTCCACGCAGGCTCGGCAGGCGCGCAGCAATGCGCTGGCCTGGAATGTTTCTGCCGCGGTGCGCGCCGCCGACAACGGCTTGAGCGTACTCACGCTCACCCTCCAGGACAGCAGCGGCGTGGTCGTACACGATGCGTCGCTCACGGGAGAGCTGTTGCATGTGGCACGCGCCAACGATGTGCAGTCGGTGGTCTTCACCGAAGTAGCCGACGGCGAGTACGCAGCCACAGTGCCCATGCAGCGCGCTGGCATGTGGGAGTTGCGACTTGCGGCCGAACGCAACAGCGAACGTTTCATGGAGACCGTGCGATTTGAGACGCCGCAGGATGTGCGTGCAAAAGACGGTCCCTGATTGATGGACATCTCCGCCTCGCCGACGTTGGCGCTGGGCGTATTCACGGCCAGTCTTCTGGGCAGTCTGCATTGCGCGGCGATGTGTGGAGGCTTTGCCTGTCTCTACGGTGGAGACGCGGCCGCCGCGGGTGCGAAGAGCTCGGCTGCACCGCCATCGCGTCCGCTGCTCAAAGGCCACGTGGCGTATCATGGCGCACGGTTGCTCTCCTACGCCTCACTTGGCGCCGCCGCCGGCGCACTGGGCGCCGGCCTCGATCGCGCTGGCGAGCTGGCGGGGGTGCAGCGCACCGCGGGCGTGGTGGCGGGTGTGCTGTTACTGGTGTGGGGCCTTGCACTGCTGGCGAATGCGCTCAACGTGCGCTTCCTGCCGTCGCTGGTACGCGGACAGGTACCCGATCGTGCAGCCCGATTCATGGGCGACATTCTGCTGCGCTTTCGCAATCGCGGTGTCGCGGCGCGGGCCGGTATGCTTGGATTGCTCACCGGCCTGCTGCCGTGCGGCTGGTTGTATGCGTTTGTGGTGTCAGCGGGTGGTACCGGTTCGGCGTGGCGCGGTGCGGCGTTCATGGGGCTCTTCTGGCTTGGCACGGTTCCGGCGCTCGTGGCGATCGCTACCGGTATGCAGCGCGCAACTGGCGCACTGCAGCGTCGGCTCCCCTTGCTGAGTGCGGTCATCGTTATCGGATTCGGCGTGATGGCCTTGAGCGGGCGTATTGGCGCCGGTGGCGCACAGCACGCAGCGGCAATGTCCACTGCAGCGGACCACGTGCATGTGCCCTGACACGTTGTACGCAACCGAAGTCGCCTGCGCCCACTGCACCCTGCCGGTGCCGCCGGCGCTCATTCGCGAGAACGAAGACCGGCAGTTCTGCTGCTCAGGTTGTCACACCGCGTATTCGTTGCTGCACGATCACGGACTCGAACAGTTCTACAGCTTTCGCGAGCGGCGTGACGCACCGGTACAACGCACCGGCCGCAGCTACGAAGAGTTTGATCATCCCGCGTTTGCGGCGTTGCACGTAAAGGCCACGCCCGGTGGGCTGTCGCGCATTGAGCTGTACCTCGAAGGCATTCACTGTGCATCGTGCGTGTGGTTGGTGGAGCGCGTGCCGCTGCTGGTAAGCGGCGTGGCGCGCGCCGAGCTCGATGTGCGCCGTTCGCGCGCCATCGTTGAGTGGAGTGCTGAGCAGACATCGCTGTCCGATATCGCGCGAACGCTCGACACACTGGGCTATCCGCCGCACCCGTTCCGCGGTGTGGCCCGGGATGCGGTGCGACGCGGCGAAGATCGTCGCATGCTCACGCGCATTGGTGTGGCCGGTGCCATTGCCGGCAACGTGATGCTGTTCGCGTTGGCGTTATACAGCGGTGAGATCGCCTGGATGGATCCGGCGCATACCCGCTTCTTCCGCTGGCTGTCCATGGGGCTCACCCTGCCGGCGCTCGTGTGGCCAGGCCGCGTGTTTTTTACCGGTGCCATCGCGGCGTTGCGCACGCGCACACTGCACATGGACCTGCCGATTGCGATTGCGCTGGCCGCCGGCTTTGTGCGCGGCGCGATCAATACTGTTGCCGACGAAGGGCCAATCTATTTTGACGGCCTCGCCATTCTGGTGTTTGCACTGCTTGTGGGTCGGTTTCTCCAGCAACGCGGACAACGGCTGGCCACCGATTCGGCTGAACTGTTGTACGCGCTGACACCTGCAACAGCGCGCATTGCCAACGCCGATGGATCGGTGCGGGAGTTGCCAACGGAAGCCGTGCTGCCGGGCATGGTGCTCGACGTGCGTGCCGGCGAAACATTTGCGGCGGACGGCGTGCTCACCTCGGAACAGACCACGGTAAACGCCGCACTGCTCACCGGTGAATCACGACCGGCGCGCGTGACCAGCGGTGATGCCGTCTTTGCGGGCACGCTGAATGTATCGTCGCCGGCCCGTGTGCGCGTGACCGAAAGCGGCGAGACAAGTCGCGTTGCCCGACTCATGCAACAGGTTGAACTGTCGGCGTCACGCCGTGCGCCGGTGGTGATTGCCGCAGACCGTCTGGCGGCCGTATTCGTGGCTGTTGTGCTGACGGCTTCAGTGCTTACCTACGCGTTCAAAGTATGGAACGGCTCGGCGTCGGCGCTTGATGATGTGATTGCACTGCTGGTGGTCACCTGCCCGTGTGCGTTGGCGTTGGCCACACCGCTGGCCGTGACCGTGGCGGTAGGACGTGCGGCGCGGGGCGGCGTGCTGGTAAAGGGTGGAGATTCGCTCGAGGTGCTGGCCAAGCCGGGCGTGTTGGTACTCGATAAAACGGGTACGCTCACCGAAGGACACTCGGCGCTTGTGACATGGATTGGCGACACGCGTGCGCAGGAACTGGTGTTGTCACTCGAACAGGGATCGTCGCATCCCATTGCCGATGGCTTTCGCCGGGCCTGGCCACTGCTGCCAACGCATGAGGTCACCGATGCACAGCATGTTAGCGGCGGCGGCTTGATGGGCACGGTGCTTGGTCGTTCAGTGATTGTTGGATCGCCCGCCTTTGTACGCAGCCGTACCACCTTTGGCAGCGAGCTGGTGGAGGCGGGCATCAGCGCGCTCGACCATTCACTGACGCCGGTGCTGATTGCCGTAGACGGGGAGATAGTTGCCGCCGCCGGGATTGGCGATCGCATACGCGACGATGCATTGAGTGCACTCACCGCACTGCGTGCGCGTGGTTGGCGCACCATGATGGCCTCGGGCGATGTGATGCAGGTTGCGCAGGCCGTTGGAGGCACGCTCGGCTTTGCGCCAGGTGATGTGTTTGGTGCGATGTCACCTGAGCAGAAGCTGGCGTTGGTGGAACGGCTGCGAAGCGAAGGGCATGAGGTTGTGATGGTTGGCGACGGCGTGAACGATGCGGCCGCCATGGTGGCCGCTTCGGTAGGCGTAGGCGTTCATGGTGGCGCCGAAGCATGTCTGGCCAACGCCGATGTCTTTCTCACGCGGGCCGGCCTCACGCCGCTCCGGGAGCTGATTGAAGGAGCCGAGCGAACCGCGGGGGTAATTCGTCGCAACTTTGCCTTCTCGCTAGGTTACAACGTGATCGGTGCGTCGTTGGCGATTGCCGGGCTGCTCACACCGCTTATTGCAGCGGTGCTCATGCCACTGAGTTCGCTCACCGTGGTAATTGCCTCGTGGCGTGGCCGGACATTTGTCAGGACGCCGGTGTCCTCCGTCGCGTCTCTCAACGGAAGTGTGGTACCATGAGTATGAGCATATGAGTGTGCTGTATCTGGTCGTACCACTGGCATTGCTGGTAGTGGGTGCCGCGGTGTGGGCTTTTGTGTGGGCGTCGGGCAAAGGACAGTTCGACGATCTCGATACGCCGGCACTGCGCATGCTGCATGACGATGGCGAAGCGAGCCAGAACACTCCGCCCAAGTCCGAATAACGGATTCTGCGATGATGCAGCCGTATCACGTGGTTTGATTAACCGCGGGCTGTGCCCCGCAGGCGGAACTGATGGACCGTAGAGACTTCCTGCGCTCAGCCGCACTGGCTGGTGGCGCTGTGGTAGGCGCCCGCATGGGCAGTGATATTGATCTGCCACCGGCGCTGCGCGGGGTATTGCACCAGCCGCTTGCATCGCCCGCATCGGTGCCTGCCGCTGCCGGCGGTCCGTTGTACCTGCCGGCCACGGTATCACCGCGCAACCTGCTGCTTACGGCGCGTGAACATGTCACGAGCATTGCGCCCGGTGTGCAATCCACCGTGATGTCGGTAGGTGATGGTCCGGTATCACCAACCATTCGTGCGCGGGCCGGCGAGCGTGCAACCATCACGCTGCGCAATGAGTTGAACGAGCCCACGATCCTGCACTGGCACGGCCTGCGTCCACCGGAAAAAGACGACGGACATCCGCGTCTTGCAGTCGATTCGGGGAAGTCATACAGCTACGACTTCGTGATTGATGAGCGTGCCGGCACCTACTGGTACCACGCGCATCCACACATGCGTACGGCCGCGCAGGTCCATCTCGGCATGGCGGGCATGTTCATTATCACCGATGCCGAAGAAGAGGCACTCGGTTTGCCATCAGGGGATCGTGAACTCACCGTGCTGCTCCAGGACAAACGGCCGGCTGCTGATGGTACGGTGAGCTACAACGTGACCATGGGTCACGACATGATGGAAGGACTGCTGGGCAGCGCGGCGTACGCCAACGGGGTTCGCACACCCAGTGTCGAAGTGAGCTCCGCGCATTACCGCGTACGACTGCTCGGCGCGGCGAACGCACGCATCTTCCGGCTTGGTCTGTCCAACCAGCGAAATCTTGTGCTCATCGGCACGGACGGCGGATTGCTGGAACGCCCAGTGTCATTGCCTCACATGGAGCTGGCCACGGGGGAGCGTGCCGACCTGTTGCTCGACTTCACCGGTATTCCCGAAGGAACACGCGTGATGTTGCAGTCGCTGCCGTTCGATCCACCGTATCGCGGTATGGGCGGTGGCATGGGACGCGGCATGGGCGGTGGTGGAATGGGTATGGGCATGGGCGGCGGCGGCGTGGTACCACAGGGCGGCGCCATGGACCTGCTTGAGTTCGTGGTCACCAAATCGGTGCGCGATGACTTCCGCGTACCCACGCAACTCTCGGTTATTGCACCGGTGAACGAAGCGGCGATTTCACGCGAGCGCACGTTCCACTTTCGCAGCGCCATGATGATGCACCAGATCAACGGGCGCGACTTCGAGATGGATCGCATTGATGAGCGCATTCCCTTTGGAAGTACTGAGCGCTGGGTGTTCGTGAATGACGGCCCCTTCCCGCATCCGGTGCACATGCACGCGGTGCAGTTCCGCATTACCGATCGCACTGGCGGTCGCGGTACACTCTACCCCTGGGAAGCGGGGTGGAAAGACACCGTGCTGGTATATCCCGGCGAGCGGGTATCAGTGGTGGCCACCTTCAACAGCCACCGTGGCCGGTTCATGATGCACTGCCATAATCTTGAACACGAAGACCATGGCATGATGATGAACTTCGAGGTGGAATAGCTCTCTCAGGGCGTTTGACGCAGCCACGATACCAGCGCGCGTATCGTGGTTTCGTCGAGCTGACCGCCGTGCGTCTTCGCGAACCCCATCATGGCCGTGCCCGCGACGCCATGTGAGATAATGCCGAAAGCAGAGTCGGCGTTGGCAGCGAGCGCGGGCGACAAGGGACGGATTCTTCCGGCGATTGCCGTTCCTTCACCTATCGCGCCGTGACAGGTGGCACAGCGTGATGTGAACAGTTGCTCGAGTTCACGATAACCGCTGTCAGACGCGCCATGCACCGCGCCGCCAGGCGCGCTATCTGACGCCGCGACCCCCACCACATTCACATCGTCTTCTCTCCCGCGTGCATCCGCCGATGCGTTCTCGCGCCCCGGTGATCTCCCGTCCCGCGTGCGGCGCACGCGCACCGGAGCGGCCTCACCGCGATACCACCCCGCCACACTTGGCGCGCCGTCTTCCATGGATCGCAAGTAGGCAACCAACCAGGTGATTTCCTGAGCGGTAAATGGTCCACCAAGATCCATGTCGTACGCCGTCATGGCAGAACCGGGAATACCACCCGCAATCAGCCATTGCAGTTGTCGATCTGAGACGGAGGTTAGAAACTCTTTCGCGCCGAGTGTTGGAAAGCCACGTCCGCCACGTGCGTCGTCACCATGACAGGACGCGCAATGCTGTGCGAACAGGTCTTCGCCCAGCTCGATATTCTGCGCATTCATTTCCGCCAGCGTCTCTGCGCGACGACTCGGCTCACCGATCTTGTACATCGGGAACGCTACGATGAGCACAAGCATGCACAGCAACCCAACCATGTAATAGCGATCGAGTTGGCGCGCCTGCTCCGGTGTATCGAGTGGCGGTGGCGAAGGACGTTGATCACGACGGGGAGCAGTCACGCGCGTTTACGCCTCATCTGCGGGCGCACAGCTGCCACCGCGCGCGGGCGTGTCGTAGAGACGTGAACCGAGCGGCGCGCCCTGTTCGAGCACCATGGTATTTACCGTGACGCGTCCATCAACGATCTGTACCGGATAGCGATCCATACCGCGCGGTGCCGGACCGCTGATCCACTCGCCTGCCGCGTTGTACACCGAGCCGTGACACGGGCACTCAAAACGTCCCGACGCTTCACAGAATGGCACCGCGCAACCAAGGTGCGGACACTTCTGCGAGATGGCAAACAGTTCGTCTTTGGCACGCGTGACAAAAAATCGTCCTTCGCGCACAAAGGTCGCTGAACCTTCAGGATATGCGTCGGGTGGAAGCAGCGGCAACACACCGCCACCACTCACATCGGCGAGTGGCTTGAGGGCTTCAAAGGTGGTCCATCCGGCAGCGGCGACCAGCAATCCACTGCCCACCTTCCAACCGGCTTCGAGTAACTCTCTTCGTGTCGGGCTCATGCGCGCACCAGCCTCACGGTTCGAAATAAAGGTGTTCCCACGGGAGCACAAAGCCCCAGCCGGGCCCACGGAATAGCGCGCCAATCACCGTGAGTACGGCGAGCGCAATGAACAATGACCAGAACACAATCAGGGCGACTTTGCGATCCTGCGGACGGCGCGACGGATTGCGATCGATGTACGGCAGGGCAACGAGCGCGGCGATGAGGACGCCGGGTGCGAGCACACCAGCGACCAGCGGATCGAAGTGCGCCAACAGCTCCTGCAAGCCCACGAAGTACCAGGGAGCCTTTGACGGCTCAGGTGTCACATTGGGATTGGCCAGTTCGCGCAACGGAGCTTCAAAGGCAACACCGAGCGCGAGCACCAACGCACAGGCCGCGAGCGCCACCACCTGATGACGAATGATCAGGTGCGGCCAGGCAAAGACTTCGTCCTCGGGTGCGCGTGCGTGGCCGGGGCCTTCGTCGGTCTCAACCACACCCAGCACCCGCCGACCGTCAGGCAACCAGGTTTCTGCGGCCACGGTGATGGCCTCATGATCATCGGCACGCTCGGTGACGTCATGCGCCAGCGGCGCCACATCTCCCACCGCCAACCCGTCTTTGCGCAGTCTCCACAGATGCACCGCCATGAGCAGAAAGAACGCACCGGTAAGGACTGCCACGTGAATCACGTAAAAACGAAGCAGTGCCGACTGACCAATTGTACTTCCGCCAAGCAGGAAGTTGCGCATCCAACCGCCGACTCCCGGTGCGTACTGCACAAGATCAGATCCAACGGTCACGGCCCAATACGCCAGCTGATCCCACGGCAACAGGTAACCGGTAAACGAATAGGCCAGCGTTACCACCAGCAATCCTACCCCGATCACCCAGTTGAACTGACGCGGTGCCTTGTAGGCGCCATCAATGAAAACACGCACCAGATGAAACACGACGGCCAACACCATCAGGTGCGCGCCCCAGCGATGCACGTTGCGAATGAGCTGACCGAAGCCAACCTGCGATCGCAGCAGCTGCATATCACCGTAGGCCATACTCACCGCGGGTGTGTAAAAAAACATCAGGTACACACCGGTGATGAGCAGGATCGTAAACAGTACGGTGGAGATAAAACCAAGTCGCCACGTCGAGCGGAATCGCAACAGCGCGCGTGGTACACGTACGGGATACACGTGCAGAAACACGTTGCCAAAAGCGCGCTGCGCGCGGCCACGTGGCGAATCATGCGCGGGCGACCGGATGATGGACCGGTACAGGGCAGACTCCTGCACCCATGAACGCCAGCCCTGTGGCCTGGACTGCGGGACGCGTGGCTCAGTCATTCGATCTCGGCGGTTGCGCGCGGCCGGCCACGCGTTGGGAGTACGGGCGGGTGCTGCGCGGGCGCGAGCGTGAAGTGCAGCGCATCGGTGGGACAACGGTGCACGCACAAACCGCAACGGATGCAGGTGGTGTCATCGAATACCAGTGCCAGTGACGCCCGGCCTGCCGGAACAAGCGCTAATGACGACTGCGGACACACATCAACACAGAGTGCACAGGCAATACAGCGGGTGGCGGAAAACTGCATGTGCTCGTCGCAGCGAAGACAGCGCGCGGCCTCTACACGACCGGTACGGGCGTCGAGCGAATGTTCAACTTCGGCAGTGGCGTCGCGCTGTGACGGCGCAAGTACCGGCAGTGGCGTTCGTTCAAGTTCATCGTAGCCACTCCAGAAACGTGTTTGCGTTTCGAGCGGTGGCGCGGTTGAGACCGATCGTGGTGCCGCAACGCGCCATTCCACCGCTACCGGAGCGCCGTGTGAACTGGCCGCTGCCTCATGCGGCAGGCCGTCAACCAGCGCGTCAGCGGACAGCGCCGCAATCATCGATGCCGCCGCACGCTGACCAGCTGCGATTGCATCAATCAGATCTCGCGGACCCGTGGCAACATCCCCTGCGGCCCACACGCGTGCATCGGTTGAGCGCAGCGCCCCGTCTACCTGCACACCGCCCCATGGAGTGCGCGCGACAGACGGTGTGTCTGCAAGGAAATCGGTGTCCGACTGTTGGCCGATCGCGAGCACAACCGTGTCTGCTGCAATCACCACAGACTGAGCGACATCAAGTGCCGGGGCAAAGCGACCGTCAGCGTCATAGAGCGAGAGCACGGGCGCAATCTCCACTCCGGTCACGCGGCTCTCACCCACCAGACGCACCACACCATAGCCGTCACGCAAGGCAACCCCCTCGGTGGTGGCCTCATGCAGTTCTTCGGCGGGCACCGGCAACGCCGCACGGCTTTCCGGTGCAATCATTGTGACGCTGCGTTCACCCGCACGGCGCGCGCTGCGCGCGGCGTCGAGTGCGGTTTGCCCATCATAGGCTGACGTCGCACCGGCCCGCCACGCACTGCGCGCTGCATCAAAGGCCACACTGCCGCCACCAATCACCACTACCGGACCCTGCGATACATCATCGGTGGCACGCGCCGTACCCGCCTCACGCGCGTTTTCAACGCGCAGAAAGTCTACTGCGCGTACCACGCCCGGCAGGTCTGCGCCGGGAGCGCGCAAGTTGCGCCCCTGCTGGCAGCCAATGGTGATGAGAACCGCCGCGTGTCGCACTAGCAGTTCCTCAAACGACACATCAACGCCGATCTTCACGCCGCGCTGCACCTCAATCCCCAACCCGGCGATTGCGTCGATTTCCGCATCCAGCACCGCGCGCGGTAGCCGGAACGCGGGAATGCCGTAGCGCATCATGCCACCCGCTTCCGGCATCGCCTCATACATAATCACATCGTGACCGTGACGTCTCAGATCGTGTGCAGCCGCGAGCCCCGCAGGCCCCGCGCCAATGATTCCAACGGAAGCCCGTGAAATTGGCGGTAACGTACCAACCGCCTGCGTCCATCGTGACGCCGCTCCCTGCTCGGCACCAAACGAGTCGCACAGTACGCGCTTTAACGCACGTATCGACACGGCGGAATCAATCACTCCACGACGACATGCGGATTCGCAGGGGGCCGAACACACGCGTCCGCACACTGAAGCAAAGGGGTTGGGGAGCCGTGCCACATCGTAAGCGTCTGCAATGCGCCCCTCGGCCAGCAGCGCCACATACGCCGCTGCGTCAGTGCCTACGGGACACGCCGCGCGACAAGGCGCCGGTGTACCGCGTACGACCGCGCCAAAATCATCGTGTGGTTGCACTACTCCCTCGGCGATGCAGGACGGGGCACTGATCCACGCCACGCGGAATAACAGGCCAATACAAAAGCGCCGGCTGTCCAGAACGTCGCCATCCAGACGCGAACGCTGCGAGCGGGAGTGCTCAGCTCGCTCAGGATCCAGTGCGGTACGTAAAAAAATGCCAGCACCAGCAGGAGCATCGTGATCATACTCATGCCAAGAGCGCGCGCCCAACTGGGCGAGCTCAAACTGTGTCGAGCGTCAGTTTCCGGTGCGTCCGTCTTCCTGTCAGGCAAGGGGACCACCGTGAACAAGCGGTGGGTGGTCACTCACCATCGCTGATATCGATGCCACCAGCGGCGCGCAGTTCAACATCGCTTCTCCTCGTACACAGGTTGAGCAGTACCCGACGAAGTTTCGCGTCACTGCATCCTGCATTGTACCAGCAGCTTCCTCACCTATGCGTAGGGAAAACCTCTACATAGTACGAGCCTGACCGCCCATGACGTTCTGCAGCGCGGCGACCAGCTGTGTGTAACCGAGTGGTTTTTGCAAAATCAGTGCCGCGCCATTGAGGGGTGCAGCATCCGGAACATGGCCGGAGAGTGCAATCACCGGCACCATCGGTGCGCGCTCACGCAACTTTGGCAGCAGTTCCACGCCGGACATACCAGGCATGGACAGATCAAGCAAGATGGCTCGAAGCTGGGCTGTGGGACGTTCAGAGAGAAGCTGCAACGCGCGTTCTCCACCCTCGGCAAGCATTGTTTCCAGCCCGGCGCGCTTCAGCTGCCGGGCCAGCGCGTTGCGCACCATGTCTTCATCGTCAACGATCATGACGACACCGTTCAATGGAACGGCGGGAGCGGCCTCGTCGTGTTTGGCTCGCCCGGCAGGCGCGGCTGCACGTGGCAAGCGCACAGTGAACGTTGTTCCTGCACCCAGCACCGAGCGCACCTCGCAGCTGCCACCCATCTCGGCAACACTGTGATACGTTGAAGCGATTCCGAGGCCGGTTCCAAGACCCGGCGCCTTCGTGGTGAAGAACGGCTCACCGAGGCGCACCAAGGTATCCTCGCTCATCCCTTCGCCGTTGTCAGAAACTTCAATCACGATGGTGTCCGGTTCATCCACCGACACCACAACGAGCAACTCCGGCTTCGCACTGTTCAGCATCGCGTCACGTGCGTTCAGACAAAGGTTCAGGATGATTTGCTGCAGATCCGACGAATCACATGTTACGAAGGCCTCCGGAACGCCGCCGTTGTACGTAATGTTGATCTTCCGGTCAAACGTCTGACGGCAGATATGGACTGCTTCCTTCGCGGTGGCGGCCACATCCGCCACGTTGGTGGCGTTGTCCGATTCGGCTCGCCCCAGTGACAGCATACGCCGTACAAGATCTGCCGCATTGCGAGCCGCTCGTTCAGCATCACCGAGCGCCGCCATCCCTTCGGGCGTCACCTCGTGCTGCGCCACCTGAATGTTAGGCAGAATTACGGCCAGCATGTTGTTGAAGTTGTGCGCGATCCCAGCCGAAATATCACCCATCGCCTCACGTCGCTGTTTCCGGCGCAACGCGTCGGCCATGCGATGCGTCTCGGTAACATCAAGTGCCACACCGGTATACAGCAATCCTTCCGCAGTCGCGGCTGGCACACCGTAAATCCGCACCCAGCGCCTGCCACCGTTGGAGTGCGTGAAGCTGGTCTCGTACTCAAACGGAAGCCGGTCACGCACGGTAGCTGCGACCTGTGCGGCCAGCGACTCGCGACCCGCATCATCGAGCAGCGTCAGTACCAAATCCGGGTTGGTCCGCATCGCATCCGCGTCCAGACCCAGCACTTCGGTCAGGCGCCCGCCCACAAACGTCACTTTCCCTTCACCGTGTTCGGGCTGGAGAAACTGGTAGACAACGCCGGGCACTGCATCGAGCACGCGCTGTACTTGGGCTCGGCTTCGCTCCAGCTCCAGCATGGCATTGCGCTCCACCGTCACGTCAGTGAAGGTCGCGACGACTCCGCGCAGTTCAGGGTCACCGGACTCACGCAGCGGATCCGCCCGCACTTCCAACCAGTGCAGTTCGCCGGAAGGTCGGCGCACGCCCAGCACTCTGCCCGACACTGCCTCTCCGGTTCGCAGTGCAATCTCTGACGGAATATTCGCAGACTGCACCGGCGATCCATCAACTTCGACCAGTTGCCACCGCGGATCTGTCGCCGCCCGCCCCGTCATCTGTTCCAGCGACAGGCCCAGCACCTGCTCAGCGGCGGCGTTGGCTGTGCGAATTGACCCGTCAATATTGTGAATCACCAACCCTTCGGACATGGATCGGAACACCGACGTGTACGTGGCTTCCTGTTCGCGCATGGCACGCTGCGCCACCGTCACGTCGCTGAGAGTAATCACAACTTGATGGGCGCGTCCCGACGCATCTGTTTCCGGGACTGCGGAAGCGAGGATCCATACACGTTCGGCTGAATCGCCGCGACGAACCCCAAGAATCACATCGCGCACCGCCACACCGGTGCGCAAGGCAGTTGGGCCGGGATGCTCGTGCTCCGAAATCGGTTTTCCGTCGGCGGACACCACATCCCACTGCGCATCATGCGTGGTGCGTTGCACAATGTCATGCGCTGCTACACCCAGCATGGACGTGGCACGCGAGTTTGCGTAGGTGATGCGCAGTTTGTCGTCCTGGACCACCACACCCACAGTGAGTGCTTCGAGCATCTGTTGCCAGGAGGCTGTTGGCATACTGGTGCAATTTATGGGTGGCGCAGGGGTCGCCTTGTCGGCGGGCGCCGCAAAATATAAATCGGAGACAGCGAGCTCAGCCACTCCAAATAATGAGGCAACGGAGATCGGCAACTACCGGTATCGGCAGCAACGAGGCAGTCATCTTCTGGTGTTGCTTTGCTGCTGCATAGCTGGCGCGGCCTGTCAGGCGGAAGGTTCCGCCGAGAGTTCGCTGGCGCGCACCGTCTGGCGCTGCCACAGCTTGACGAGCTCTACAACCAGCACCGGTGCCAGAGAAAAACCGACAACCAACGTCCAATCGGTGAGCGTGAGTGGCACGGTCCGCAGCAGTTGACGCAGTGGCTCAAAGCTCACGGCCGCGATCTGCAGCGCAATGCACAGCACAGTCGCGCCCCACAACCAGGCATTGGCAAACACCTGACCGCTAAAAGCCGAACGTACGCGCGAGCGCGCGTTGAACGCGTGAAAGGTCTGGCTCAGCGCCAGCGTCATAAAGGCGATGGTAATGGCATGCTGTAACCCCGGACCATCAGATCCATACCAGCGCATGGCAATGCCGAAGGCCGCTAACGTACAGCCGCTGAGCAGCATGCCCTGCCACGCGATCAGCCAGGCAAAGTCCCGCGACATTAACGGTTTATCCGGGTCACGTGGGGGACGAGTCATCACATCGGGCGCCGATGGCTCCAACGCCAGCGCCATGGCCGGGAAAATGTCGGTCACGAGGTTGAGCCAGAGAATCTGCAGCACACCCAGCGGCAATGGCCACCCCACCATGATCGCGGCAAAAACCGTTGCAATCTCCGCAAAGTTGCAGGAGAAAAGAAAATGAATGAATCGCAACAGATTGTGCACGATAATGCGACCTTGTTCAATCGCACGGACAATTGTTGCAAAGTTATCGTCGGTAATGACCATGGCGGCCGACTCCTTGGCGACTTCGGTACCGCGCAGCCCCATCGCGATTCCAATGTCGGCTTTCCGGAGCGCCGGTGCATCGTTCACGCCGTCGCCGGTCATCGCCACCACATGCCCTTGCCGCTGCAGCGCGTCCACGATTTGCAACTTGTGCTCCGGTGACACGCGCGCGAATACCGCAGCGTCCCGCACAGCGTCCAGCCACCCTTCCGGGGTAAGGTTGTGCAGTTCGCGCGCGTGCACCGTGCGCTTGGGCGTTCCATCCACGCTCTTGTCCAACCCGAGTTGCCGGGCAATCTCGGCTGCTGTGGCCTGCTGATCGCCGGTCAGCATGATCGTGCGAATACCGGCCCTCTGGCAGGTGGCGATCGTGGCGCTTGCCTCTTCGCGCAACGGATCACTCATGCCCACCAGCCCCACGAAGCTGAACTGCGTGGTGAGTTGTGGGTCGGGCGAATCGGGGTTGTCGGCGGTTGTGTCTTTGGCGCTGTAATCGGCCGGCAGCTCGCGCCAGGCAAACGCCAGCACGCGCAGCGCAGAACTGGCGAGCGCCTCGTTGTTGGCCAGCACCGTAGCCCGCATGGCGTCGGACAGCGCGGTGGCCCCATGCCCCGCCTCAATGCTCACCGACGCATCAAGCACTGCGGAAGGGGAGCCTTTCATGCACGCAATCACTCCGCCCTCGGGCGTACGATGCACCGTCACCATGAGTTTGGTCTCACTCCTGAAGGGCAGCTCCGCGATGCGCGGGTATTCCTGCAGCAGCGCGTCGGGACGAAGGCCGCCTTTCTGCGCGGCCACCAGCAACGCGATTTCGGTGGGATCACCAAGCACGCTGCTCTCTTCGCCAACCGGCGAGACCCGCGCATCGTTGCACAGCACCCCGATGCGCAATGCCAGCTCCAGAGTCCCCGCCGCGGCTGCATCAAGTGATGGGCTGATCGCTGCGCCGTCCACCTCAAATGTCCCGTCGCGGTCATAGCCTGCACCGGTCACGGTCACCTGCCCATCCAGCAGATCGTACGCACGCACCGTCATCTGATTGCGCGTGAGTGTTCCGGTTTTGTCTGAACAGATCACCGTAGTTGAGCCCAGCGATTCAACCGCCGGCAACCGTCGTACAAGGGCGTTGAAGCGAGCCATGCGCTGCATGCCGATGGCCAGCGTCATCGTGGTGACGGCGAGCAATCCCTCAGGCACCGCCGCGATGGCCAGCGAAATCCCCACTTCCAGCATGTACAGCAGCTGATTGCCCCGCAGCCAACCGCTGAACACAATGATTGCGCACAACCCCAACACGAGCCACAGCAGCGTGCGACTGAGCTGCGAGAGCTTGGCTTCGAGCGGCGTTCCATGCACTTCCACGCCTTCAATCAGTGTGCCGATCTTGCCCATCTCGGTTGCAGCACCAGTCGCGGTGACCACAAACGTACCGCGCCCATCGCTCACGCCGGTTCCCATGTGCACCATGACCGTCTGATCAGCCGTCGCGGTGTCTTCGCTGAGCTCGGCATCGGCTGTTTTGCTCACTGGCATCGACTCACCGGTGAGTGCGGCCTCGTCTACCTTCAGCTGGGAGGCACTGAGTAGCCGGCCATCGGCGGGCACCCGATCACCGGCACTGAGCAGCACCACATCGCCCGGTACCAGCGCCGACGCGTCAATCTGTTCTTCGCGACCATCGCGTATGACACGCGCCACCGACGCACTCTGCTCACGCAACGCGTTGAGCGCGGACCGGGCCTTCCACTCAGTGAAAAAACCAATGGCCGCATTGAGTATGATCACCGCAAAAATGGCGGCGGCTTCAATGACATCGCCGAGTGCAACGGCAACCGCTGCTGCGCTCACGAGAAGCAGTACAATCAGACTGCGGAACTGATACAGCAACAGCGTCCACAGCGAGCGCTTTTGCGCCTGCGCAAGCTGGTTCAGGCCGTACTTCGCCGAACGTGCGCGTACCTCATTCCCGCTCAACCCACGTTCGGCATCCGAGCTCAATGCACTCACGACATCGGTTGCTGATCGCGTGTGCCATGGCGCCCCGGTGGATTGCATGCCGGAAACTTAGCCTCACCGACGAACAGATGTCGGGGCTGCACCGTACAGCGCGTCGCTGGTGCAGCAGAGGTCGATTGTGGTGTGGGGTAGTAAGTCGCTCCGGGCGTCGTACGTCACATTCGCCACAGCTGCCAGCAAAACCCTGACAAAAAGTTCGCGACTTTCCCTACTGCGCGCTCCGTTGCGTCATATCAGGTTGCCGTAGCCACAAAAACCCACCCGGCTTACCTGACACTTTACGGCTCGGAGAATCAACCATGCGCATCCTTCTGGTGCACCCCAACTACCACTCAGGCGGCGCGGAGATTGCGGGCAACTGGCCACCAGCGTGGGTGGCGTACATCAGTGGTGCACTCAAGAAGGCGGGCTTCACCGACATACGGTTTATCGATGCGATGACCGATCACATCGATGATGTGGCGCTTGAAGCGCTGCTGCGCGAAGAATCGCCCGATGTCGTCATGTGCACCGGGATCACCCCCGCCATTTACAAGGCGCAGGATACCATCCGACTGGTGCGCAAACTGCACCCGCGCGCGACAACGGTGTTGGGCGGAATCCACGGCACATTCATGTACGGTCAGGTGCTGGGCGAATGCCCCGAGATTGACTACATCGTGCGTGGCGAAGGTGAAGAAGTAGTTGTGAATCTGGTGTCGGCCTTGGCTGACGGACGTCTGCCCGCCGAACGCGAAAGCATCAGAGGCATTGCCTTTCTGCGCGACGGCCAGCCGTTTGCCACCACGCCCCACCCTCCCATTCAGGATCTCGATGCCCTCACTCCCGACTGGGACATCCTGAACTGGGATCGCTACATCTACATCCCGCTCAACTGCCGCGTAGCCATTCCCAACTTCGCACGCGGCTGCCCGTTCACCTGCAGCTTCTGCTCACAGTGGAAGTTCTGGCGCACCTACAGAACACGGGATCCGAAAAAGTTTGTGGACGAGATCGAGTATCTCGTGAAGAAGCACAACATCGGCTTTTTCATTCTGGCCGACGAAGAGCCAACGATCAACCGCAAGAAGTTCGTCGAGCTGTGCGAAGCGCTTATTGAACGTGACCTTGGCATCACGTGGGGCATCAACACGCGCGTGACGGACATTCTGCGCGATGAAGAACTGTTGCCGCTGTACCGGCGTGCCGGCCTTGTGCACGTCTCACTGGGCACCGAAGCCGCCGCACAGCTCAAGCTTGATCGCTTCAACAAGGAGATCAAGGTTGAACAGTCCAAGAAGGCCATTCAGCTGCTGCGCGATAACGGCATTGTGACCGAAGCGCAGTTCATTGTAGGGTTGGAAAACGAAACGCCGGAAACGCTCGAAGAGACGTACAAGATGGCACAGGACTGGAAGCCGGATCTGGTGAACTGGAACTGCTACACGCCGTGGCCCTTCTCCGATCTGTTCCAGGAGCTGGGCGACAAGGTTGAAGTGCGCGATTACGCCAAGTACAACTTTGTCACCCCGATTATTCAACCGGAGGCGATGTCCCGTGATGAAGTGCTGGCCGGCGTGCTCAAGAACTACCGACGCTTCTATTCACGCAAAGCAACAGGCGGTTACCTGTGGGACAAGGACCCTTATCGCCGCCGGTATCTGCGTGGTTGTCTGAAGGCGTATCTCAAGAGCGCGCTTGAACGCCGCTTCTATGATCTGGGGCGCATCAACTACTGGGGAGCGGGCAAAGCCGACTGGCAGTTTGATGAAAACCGCGTGACGAGCAAAGAGGAGCTGCTGCGGCTCACCACAAAACGCGAAATTCAGCATGTGCATGGTCAGTCATCTCGCGCCGATCTGCCAGTGGTGGAAATGGTGTCCGTGGCCGGTCATGAACTGCCGGTAGACGACTTCATTGCCCCCAAGCGCTCCACCATGCATCCCAGGGCGCGCGGCGGCACCGCCGTACGCCCCGACGAAGACGATCAGACACCCGAGGTTCTCGCGGCTGCGGCAGGAGTGCGCGCGTGCTGAACATCGGAGCGGTTCCCATGCTGTCGCCAGAGCTGCTCACCAGGTACGACACCGCGGGGCCTCGGTACACGAGCTACCCCACGGTGCCGGTGTGGAACGCCAGCTTTACCGATGATGCCTACGCCGCCGCGCTGCGTGCAGCGAAGGATACACGCACGCCGGTGGCGCTCTACGCGCACTTTCCGTACTGCGCAATGAAGTGTCTGTACTGTGGCTGCAACGCCCTCACCACCAGTCGTCCGGAAACGGTTGACCGCTACCTTGACGATCTGGAGCGGGAACTGGACCTGGTGGTTTCCCATCTGGGGCAGTACCACAGCACGGTACAGATGCACTGGGGAGGCGGCACGCCGAATCTGCTCTCCGAGCAGCAGCTTTCGCGAGCGTTCACACTCTTTGCCGACCGTTTTCACTTCACCTCCAACGCCGAACTGAGCATCGAGGCCGATCCACGGCTCGTGTCCCCTGAACAGCTCTACGCGCTGCGCGCGCTTGGTTTTACGCGTATCAGTTTTGGCGTGCAGGATCTCGATGCCAACGTGCAGGAAGCCATCGGTCGCATGCAATCCATTGAGCTGGTTCGTGACGTGTGCACATCTGCACGCGACGCAGGATTTGCCGGTTTGAATGTGGATCTCATTTACGGGCTGCCCCGGCAAACGCTCGATACATTCGCCAAAACCATCGAGCAGATCATCGAGTTGAACCCTGATCGGATTGCCTGTTTTGGCTACGCGCACCTTCCGGCACAGCGTCCGCACCAGCGGCTCATCGACGAAGCCGAGTTGCCGGATGGCGCGCTGCGTGCGGCGCTGTTCCAGATGGCGGTACATGAGTTCACTCGCGCGGGCTACGTCTGGATCGGGCTGGATCACTTTGCGCGTGCCAGCGATCCGCTGGCCCGTGCGCAGGCCGCCGGCCGTTTGCACCGCAACTTCATGGGCTACACCACCATGCCCGCTTCTCACCTCGTGGGCGTAGGCATGAGTGCCATTTCGGACACGGCGGGCAGCTTTGCGCAGAACGAGCCAGCGCTCGGTGCCTGGCGGGAGCGCATTCACAGCGGTCGGTTGCCAACGGTGCGCGGTCACACGCTCAGCGACGATGATCAACAGCGGCAGCGGGCGATTCTGCATCTCATGTGCAATCTCGAGTTGCCGTACGATGCGGTACCGCTGTCGCGTGACCAGGTGGAAACGCGCTTTGCACGGTTCGAAGCCGACGGGTTGTTGCGCTTTGACCACGATCGCTTGTCCGTGACAGCAACAGGGCGGTTTTTCATTCGCAATATGGCGATGGAGCTCGACGCCTATCTTCCATCGCAACAAGCGGCGCAACGGTTTTCGCGCACGGTGTGAGCACGCACCCGGTGGGCCACATCGGGCCCAATGCGATTATTCAGACCACTGCGGCACTGCGTGCCCGTGTCGGTGACACGCAGGCGCTGGCGCTGGTGCAGCAGGCCACCGGTCGCACCTTCGACAGCATGCCGGAACAGATGGTGCCCGAAGGCGAGGTGCTGGCGCTCGTACAGGCGCTGCAGCAACAGCTCGACCCGCAGGCGTTCGAAGGTGTGCTGCGTGACGCCGGCGTGCGCACCGCGCGGTATCTCATGGCGCACCGCATCCCGCGATTCGTTCAACGGCTCACCCGCGTACTGCCCGCGACATGGGCGCTGCGGATTCTCATGCAGGGCATTCTGCGCCACAGCTGGACGTTTGCAGGAACGGCTGAGGTGGAACACGTGACACATTCGCGCCGTGGTCCCGACAGGCTCGTCATGCATCATTGCCCCATGTGCCGGGGTCTGACCGCCTCGGCGCCGCTGTGCCACTTCTACGCCGCCACCCTGCAGACGCTGCTTACCCAGCTGGTGTCTGCCAACGCGCGTGTGTACGAATGCGCCTGCGAAGCGAATGGCGCCGATTCATGTGAGTTTGTCTTGCAAGTGGCGTAGCTCTGCAAAAGCACGCGGGGCCACCAGACGTTGGTGACCCCGTGTGGGTGTGTACGAGCCGCTGCGCTGAGTACTTCAGATCAGACTGATGCGTGCACCGTGAAGTAGGTGCGCTGTATCAGGCGGTGTGCGCGCGGCGACGGGCGGTCAGCGCGATACCCACCATGCCGGCGAGCATCAGTGCAAACGTAGCCGGTTCCGGTACGGTGGCTGACGTAGTCGTGGTGACAAAGCCACGGATCGTCTGCTCGCTGCTGGTGACACCATTCAATCCGGGCGGATCGATGGACACACTGTTGGAGCCGGCGTCCACCAGGATGCTGTAGTTCACATCGCCGATTGAGAACGTACTCGGATCGATCGGGCCCCACTGCAGACCGCCCTGAATAGCCGACACCTCGCCATTGATATTGGCGCTCACCGATTCGGTACCGTTGCTCGGACTCGTCTGTGTCACTGTCAGACTGAAGAGCACATCGTTGAATGTGGCCGGACCCATGCCGGTTGTCGTGAAGAAACCGAAGTTGGCATTGCCAAAGTTGTTCAGTGTCTGCACGGTTCCAAACGTGTACTTGAGCGTGATGCTCTCCTCACTCGCTGCAGCATTGATCTGACACGAGGTGCTGTTCAGATCGCCGGAGAGCACATCACAACCGCCGCCGTTAAACGCGCCCGTAGACGAAAACATGATATTCTGCGCCTGTGCAGAGCTCGCTGTGAGCGCCAACGCGGCTGCGATGGCAGCAATACTTCGTGTGAATGTCATCTGACTTCCCCTTGAGGAATTTCTTGCGGCATGCTTGCCCGTCCCTTGCTTGTGCAGCTACGGGTGTGCAGACGGTGTGCCAGACAACGTTTGGTGGAAGCGCCCGTCGGACTGTGCTGTGTATCTGATGGCCAGCCAACAGTTAGCTCGCGTGCACAAGCTGCTTGTGCACGCTCTCGATGAAACAAAGTGACTTTTGCTGTACTGCAGGTTCTACACGTGTATCAGCGCGCGTTCAGCTGCGATTTGCACATGCTTGCTGACGTGCAAAAACACATTGCCCGCAGGTAATACATCGCGTTGTATTCATTACCGGTTACGGCTACTCACCGGGGAGTAGCTGCACGTATCGCGCTGTGCATAAGCAGACGGCAGTGAGTGCAGCAGATGCGTGCTTGCTCAACTAGCGGTGCGGCAGGCACCGATGTTATGTCCTGATGATGAACACCTTCGCTGTGCTCCAAATACTCCTGCTCGGCCTCGCGTTGCTGGCGGGGCTGATCATCGTGCCGCTGGGCTTACCAGGGCTGTGGATCATGCTCGGTGCCGGTTTGCTGTATTGGATTCTGCTTCCCGCCGGTGGCATCGGGCTATTCACATTCGGTGTGGCAGCAGTGGTTGTCGTGCTCGCGGAGGTGCTGGAGTTCACCATCGCCGGCAACTACACGCGCAAATACGGCGGCTCACGTCGGGCTGCGTGGGGAGCGATTATTGGCGGTATTGCCGGTGCCGTGATCGGTGTGCCCGTCCCCATGCTCGGTTCACTTGTGGGCGCGTTCGCCGGAACGTTCGCAGGTGCGTTTGCCGGCGAGTGGAGCACACAATCAACGCGTAGCGACATGCAGCCGCGGATGATCGCGCGCCACGACGATATGGCGCGCGATGGCTCAACCTCCGGTACCTCCACGCAAGGCAGTGCGACACGCGCGGCTACCGGTGCACTGCTCGGCCGCGCTGTTGCTTCTGCTGTGAAGTCAGGGCTGGGCGTGCTGGTAGCGATCTGGTTTATGCTGGCCGCTATTCTCGGCGCGACGTGATTTGGCTGCCGCTATCCGGCTTCACTCTCTGACAGACAGTGTCGCGTGAACGTGTCCAGCCTGACGGGCCACAGACTGCTGTGCAGCGCGTCCCAGGCGTTTCCGCGGCGCACTCAGCGCGCGCAATGGATCACCTATACGCACTACGTACACCACCCGGGGCAAGCTGGCCACCAACGGGATGTGTGCAAGCAGCGTCGTGTCGCCACACCACGCGACGTGTGTGCGAGCACTTGCCCTACCGGAGGGTACAATGGCACGCAACGAAACCGGCACAACCGGGACACGCCCCCTGGTCGCAGCTTCGAACAGGGAGGTTCTGAACGGCAACGTGCGCGAGCCATCACTTGTTGTGCCCTCGGCGAACAGCACAACCGCGCGGCGCTGCAGTGCGGTTGCGACCGCGGGAATGGTGCGCAACAGGTCCCGCTTCCGGAGTCGCGCCACAAACACCGTCTCAAGTGCACGCGCGGCCCGTGCAATCACCGGCCAGCGAGCCACATCATCCTTGGCGACGAAGGTGGCTTCGGGGAACACCGAATGCATGACCAGGATATCGATCCAGCTCAGATGATTGCAGGCCAACAATGCAGGGGTGTCGCATGTTCGTCCAGCTACTTGCACACGAACGTTGAGCACACGCAGCACTGCGCGCGAAGCATGTACGGTAACGCGGCGCGCTACGCACCGTGATGTAATGGCTGCAAACAGCGCTGACAGCACCAGCATGACGGCCGTGATCGCCACCAGTATCACCAGTAGCATCAGACGTACAGATGTCCGGAGCATTGATGCAAGGTACGACCGGAGCCCGGCCAGCCTGCCTTGCATGGTGGCTCGTTCCGGCCAGCCGTCTGCCTCCGGCACCTGCCATGATCCCGCCTCCGCGATATTCACGCGAAGAATGATCGGAAGGTACGCGTGTCGAGTTCGTGCACATCGAGCAACACGAGGCAGTCTGTGGTACCAAACGCGCGGTCAACTGCCGGTGGTCCGCACACCCGGGCACCAAGCGCGAGATAACTGTCGAAGAGCGGTGACAACTGCCCGTCCATCATACCGCCGTCGGGCAGCATGCGCCCATCGTCCGGAAGCGCGCGTGCTTCGAAGCGCGGGCGCACGAACACCGACTCGTGCAGCGCCTGGCGTTGGTGCACCATGAGCCAGGCATGCTGCGCAATCTGCACATCGGTGCCCGGCAGCGAGCAGCAGCCAAACAGATAGCGCTTCCCGTTCCATTGCAGGTAGCGCGCCAATCCGCGCCACAGCAGCCGCAGCACGCGCCCGTTCCGATGAGACGTCGCGACACAAGCGCGACCGATTTCCACCGCACCTTCGATTACACGCGGCGGCAGTGTGGACAACTCGAAAAGCGTTGCACCGTAGAAGCCGTGCCGGGTTGCAGCCATGGTCGATGTCTGCAGGCGGTACGTGCCTACCACCTCGCCGGTCGCTCGATGCTCAATCATCAAATGGTGAAAAGACGGGTCGCGCTCGTCCTCGTCGCGACCGTTCACGCTGTCATCATCATTGCCCGTGCACAAATTCGCGCTGAACACACTGAAGCGCAGCCGTTGCACGGCGTGCAGGTCTGCGCGTGTCCAGGCAAAACGCATCCGATACGGGCCTGCTTCCACCTGACCGGGAGGAATTCCGTCAGTGAAGTGCGGAAAGACCTCAGTGTGCATCGTGCCGTGGTCCAGCGCGCTCGCGTGCAGACTCGCATTGCCGATCGTTGGTGCATGCACAGGCCGCTCCAGAAAAGAGTCAGTCAGAACCTGCCCAATCATTGGCCTTACTGGTCAGGATCTGATGAATCGTCTGAAACGTGGCGGTCTCATCCAGGCAACAGTTGCGTCGCCGCTGACCGCTATTGCGCGCTGCGCACGATCGGGTATCGTTGCTCAAGTCACCGTCGCCGCTGACGGCCACGTCTCTCCCGAGCCCGTCGTCACATGCGCGCTGCAAACCCGCTGAGTCAACGCCCGTCGAACGCATCTCGCGTTTGGCGCCTTTCCCGTCGCCCGCTGCTGCATGCGGCAATGCTGTTCGCCACAGCGGCATGGCTACAGGCACAGCCCGTGGCCTCAGACTCCTCGCTCATCGCCCGCCGCCACGCGCTGGAAGCCGAGCTGCAGAGCACCGCCGAGGTGCACCGTTCGGTGATGATGCCCATGCGTGACGGGACGCGGCTCATGACCGACATTTACGTGCCGAAACAGCGCTCCGGCCCGGTGCCGCTGATCCTGAGCAAAACGCCGTACAACATGAACTGGTGGGATGTCCGTACGGGTGCTCCGCGTGACTGGACTTCGGTGCTCGGCGCGCTGAAGCGTGGATACGCGTACGCGTTTCAGAATGAACGCGGACATTTTTTCAGTGAGGGGGAATACGACATTCTCGGCCCGCCGGCCACAGATGGGGAAGACGCCATTGCGTGGTTTACGCGCCAGCCCTGGAGCAACGGCAAGGTTGGTTTGATCGGTTGCTCGAGCACGGCCGAGTATCAGATGGCGGTGGCGGCAACGCGACCGGCAGGACTGGGCACGATCATCTCGCAGGGCTTCGGTGCCGGCGTTGGTCGTGTGGGCGGCTGGTACGAGCAAGGCAACTGGTATCGCGGTGGAGCGGTCCAGATGCTGTTTATCGCGTGGCTCTACGGTCAGCAGAATACGCAGCGTCCCATGTTTGCGGCGACAACCAGTCAGGAAGATCTCACCCGTTTGCGCAAGTCGTTTGACCTCGCACAGCAGTTGCCACCGGTGGACTGGTCGATGGCACTTTGGCACTTGCCAATGCAGGACATTATCAAAGCGGTAGACGGACCACGTGGCGTGTTCGCCGACAAAATGCCGGTGCCTACCGGCGGAGAAATGATCAGACGCACGCCCAATGATGCGCGGTGGTACAAAGGAGGGCTGTACCACGACGATATGCCATTCAATACACCGGCACTGTGGTTCATGAGCTGGTACGACGTCTCGGTGGGACCGAACATCGCGATGTGGCAGCACGCAATGAAGAGCGCATCACCGGAGATCGGGCAGCAGCAACACGCGGTAATCGCGCCCGTCGCGCACTGCGCCTACACACGCGCTACGGAAAACACTGTGGTGGGTGAGCGCAGCATGGGTGATGCACGGCTCGACTATGACGCACTCACGTACGACTGGTTTGACACATTCCTGAAAGGCGAGCGTACCGGGTTGCTCGATACCCTGCCGCGCGTGCGCTACTTCACCATGGGCAGTAATCGCTGGCAATCGAGTGATGTCTGGCCGCCACGTGGTGCGACTCCGATGACGTACTATCTCAGCAACAACGGTTCCGCGAACTCGCTCAGTGGCTCCGGGGCGTTGGTATCGCGCGTTCCATCACGCGCGCTCGTCGACACGTTTTCGTACGATCCCGCCAAACCGGTGACCAGCTACGGTGGCAACGTGTGCTGCACCGGCACGGCTATTCAGGCGGGCTCGTTCGATCAGCGTGTGCGGGAAGCCGACCCTCGTATTCTTGTGTATTCGTCTGCACCGCTCACCGAGGGAATCGAAGTCAGTGGACCCGTTACGGTCACCCTCTACGTTTCAAGCGATGCCCGCGACACCGACTTCACGGTGAAGCTGCTTGACGTTGATACAGCGGGACGTGCGTGGAATCTTGACGAAACGATTCAGCGCATGCGTTATCACACCGGCTACGACCAGCCGCAAACACGCATGGAGCCGGGGAAGACCTATAAGGTCACGCTTGGCCCACTGAATACGAGCAACTACTTCAAGCCAGGTCACCGCATCCGTATTGAAGTGTCGAGCAGCAACTTCCCGCGCTTTGATCGCAACTTGAATACCGGCGGGTCAAATTTTGACGAGACCATCGGTGTCGTGGCGAAAAACAGCGTGCATCTGGGACGCGCAACGCCGTCGAGTGTGACACTGACTGTGGTGCGACCAGCGCCCCGGTGACGGAGTTCGCGCTCTACTTTCGCCTCGGCTTCAATCACATTACGGATGTCGCCGGTTACGATCATATCCTCTTCGTCGCTGTGCTGGCGGTGAGCTACGAACCCACCGCCATCAAACGACTCGTCCTGCTCGTGACCGCGTTCACACTCGGTCACTCGGTCACGCTCGCACTCGCGACGCTGGACCGTGTAAGCGTGTCTTCGCAACTCATCGAGACACTGATTCCGGTAACGATCCTGGTCGGGGCCATCCAGGCAGCCTGGGGGCAGCGGGCAACCACACGAGTCGGGCAAGCGAAGGGTACGGACTTACCTGACACTATCGCGGGCATCGCGTCGGGGAACAGCCGACTCGATGCACATGATTTTGCGCGATTCACCCTCGCCGCCGTTTTTGGACTTATCCACGGGCTCGGCTTCAGTAGCTTTCTTCGTATGTTGCTCGGCGGTGAAGAGTCGTTGGTAGGGCCGTTGCTTGCGTTTAATGTCGGCCTTGAATCCGGTCAGCTGCTCATACTGGGCGCCGTGCTCATGTCGGGAGCCGTTGCCCAACGGGTGCTGCGACTCTCGCGCAACTCGTGGGTACTTGCTGTAGCGCTGTTCACCGGCATAGCCGCGTTGCAGCTGCTCATGCAACGCCTGAACGCGGCGACGTAGCTGCGCTTTGCCACCGCCCGTCATCGTGCAGCAGGATGTGCGTGCAGTGGTTTTCCGCGTGACGACACGATGTGGTGCGTCCGTGCCTGAATGCTTTCCGTTGTTGCTGGAGTCGTCATGTTGATGTCACACACGTTTACGTTTGTGTCTCACTACGCGCGTCGTGCCCTGCTGGGCTTCGGGGTTGCGGTAGTGCTTGTGCCAACTGTCCATGGCCAACCGTGGCTCAAAGCCGATTCCACCGATCGGACGAATCAGTCGTACTTTCGCGCGCTGGCTGATTGGCCGTCGGCGAATCAGTTCCGCGATGCTCAGGGGCATCCCGGCCCGGGCTACTGGCAGCAGCGTGTTGATTATGTGATTCGTACGCGCCTGGACACGGTGCAGCATCGCGTCTCGGGAACCGCGCGCGTCACGTACCACAACAACGCACCTGCCACGCTTACTTATCTGTGGTTTCAGCTCGACCAGAACATTGAGCAGCCCGACAGTCGGGCAGCGCTGTCGCAGCCCGCCATACCGCAAACCTCGCTGCCCCCACAGGCGCAGAGCTTTCTCTTCCCCGATCGCTCGGTGCTTGGCAACACCATTTCGCGTGTGCAGCTGGTCGATGCGCGCGGCCGACTGACCGACGCACGCTACATCATGAACGGTACGCAAATGCGTGTTGATCTGGCGGCACCTCTTGTTACCGGTGCGCAGGTTCAGCTCGAAGTAGAGTGGTCGCATGGAGTGCCCGAGGCCGGCACACAAAACTTCAATGGGCGCGGACAGCGCGAGCTCGTCAAAGACGGTTGGCTCTACGAAATGGCGCAGTGGTTTCCACGCGCCGCGGTGTACGACGATGTGAACGGCTGGAATAATGATCAGTTCTTGGGACAGGGAGAGTTCTACCTGAACTTCGGCAGCTATGATGTGCAGATCACGGTGCCACGTGATCACATTGTTCGCGCCACGGGAACGCTGCAGAACCCTGAACAGGTGCTCACAGCAACGCAACGTCAGCGTCTCACGCAGGCCATGCGCGACACTGTACCCGTTTTTATCGTTGCGGCCAATGAGGTGGGCAGCGCCTCGGCGCGTCCGGCGGGTGCAGGAGAACTCACGTGGCGCTTCACAGCCGACAGCGTTCGCGACTTCGCCTGGGCATCAAGTCGAGCCTTTGTGTGGGACGCCGCTGGCTACACCTACCCCGAGAGCGGACGCCTTGTGGAAATGCACTCGGTGTATCCGCGCGATGCAATGCCGCTGTGGGACAAAGTGTCAACACGGGCCATCAAGCAGACGCTGATCACCTACGGGCGCATGACTTTTGAATATCCGTACGCACAAGCTTCAAACGTGCACGGACCTGTGTTCGGAATGGAGTATCCCATGATCGCGTTTTGCGGCGCCCGGCCGAGTCCTGACGGCACCTACACGCCGGCTCTTGAGTACTCGCTGGTGGCGGTCACCATTCACGAAGTGGGACACAACTGGTTTCCCATGATCGTGGCGTCAGACGAACGCAAATGGACCTGGATGGACGAGGGGCTCAACAGCTTTCTCGAACACTACGCGTCACTCGACTGGGATCCCGACTGGCCCGCCGCACGGCTGCGTGGTTATGCCACCAACATTGCCCCCTATATGCGCACCAGTAATCAGGTGCCGATCATGACCGAGTCGGACTACATCCACACCGCCTTCGGTCCGAACGGTTACGCGAAGCCCGCGGCTGGACTGGTCATGCTTCGCGAACGCATTCTTGGCCCGGAACGATTCGACCTCGCCTTTCGCGAGTATTCCACCAAGTGGGCCTTCAAGCATCCGCAACCGGCAGACTTCTATCGCTCTATCGGCAACGGCGCGGGCGAGAATCTCAGCTACTTCTGGCGCGGCTGGTTTTACACAACCTACGCGAACGATCAGGCGGTCACATCAGTGACGTCGCAAGATGCACTGCCGCTCACCGGCGATCCGTCTCGTGGTCGTTTTTACCATCGGGTCACGATTGAAAACAACGGAGGATTGGTGCTGCCGATCGAGCTGCAGCTCACGTACACGGACGGCAGCTCCGAGCGTGTACGGTTGCCGGCAGAAACGTGGCGCAAGGATGAACGTCGCTTTGTGTACGGACACTTCAGCGAAAAGCCGCTCGCCTCAGTGATGCTCGACCCTGACAATGCCTACGCCGACGTAAATACGCAGAACAACCTGTGGACGGCGCCGGTTGCAGTGCCGGTGCCGCAGTGAACGCGCGATCAGGCGCGAGGGCGCGGTTGCGCGTTGGTGTCACACTGGTTGGCTGCGTTGTGATTGCGGCAGCTGACGCGTACGCGGGCGATGTCCGTTTGGGAAACGTTCGCGCAGGGGATAGCGCGCACCTCGCCAGTAATGCGTCGCCTGTGTCCGGCACCGCGTTGTCCGGGCGCGATCATGATGTGCACGTGAGCGTGTCGCGCGTGGCCGTAGAAGGCAGCGAAATATTCTGGCGCATTCGCTGTTTTGCCGATGATCTTGAACTGGCACTGCGACAGCACATCCGTGACAGCACCTTTGCCTTTGCCCGATCACGCTCCGACATTGCCGACTCGTTGGTGCTTGGCTACACGAAAAATCATCTGCAGCTTTCTGCAGACGGCGTACCCCTGGCCGTGCGGCTGATCAGGTCAGGTACCGAAGCTGATGAAAGCGGCGAACAGGTGCGCTGGTATGTGCTGTCGTTCAGCGCGCCTGCTCCACCCGAGTCGTTGCGCATCCGGCACGCCATGCTATTTGATGTTTACCGTGATCAGCAGAATCTGGTTACCCTCATGCATAGCGCCACCAATCGGCGGCTGCCGCTCTACTTCACCGCCGGCAATGACATTGCCCAGACCGTCACCTTTGATAAGCCGTGACCGACCATCCGCATCAAATGTGGGAGGTGCGTTATCGCTCCGACCCGGACTATCTCTTTGGCACCGCACCAGCACGCTTTCTCAGCGACAACCCATGGCTCATCATGCCGGGCGCGCGTGTATTGTGCGTGGCAGACGGCGAAGGGCGCAACGGAGTGCACCTGGCTCGTGCCGGCATGCAGGTTACCAGCTTCGACGTCTCACCTACGGCTGTGATCCGAGCGCAGGCGCTCGCCGCGAGCACCGGTGTAGCGATCGATACGCATGTCAGCTCGTGGGACGATTGGGATTGGTCACGCACCTTTGATCTGGTGGTCGGCATCTTCATTCAGTTTGCCGATCCGGCGTTTCGCATCAGGCAGTTTGAACATGTGACGCGCGCGCTTGTACCCGGTGGCCGATTGGCGCTTCATGGCTACAGTGTGGAGCAAATCGCACACGGCACTGGTGGCCCACCGAATGTTGCACAACTGTACACCGAAACACTGTTGCGCAACGCGTTCACAGGCTGGCAGGTGGAACGGTGTGCCGCCTACGAGCGCGATGTACAGGAGGGAAGCGCTCACAGCGGCCGCTCGGCGCTCATCGACTTCGTAGCGCGGCGGCCCTACGGCTGAGCTCGTGCAAGGAAATCCCCGATGTTCCGGGCGATCCCTGATCTTCATGATTGATGTAACATCCCGTGTCAAACAGACGATCACTTTGTCGGTTGACTCTCATATCGATCAGTCGTTCGACGCTGCTATCGCCAGTGGGGTGCCCGACATCTGGATACGGCGCTCGCAAACAGATGTGATCGGCGCTGACGCTGTCACTCATGCAGCTGCACGCTCTCCTCAACCCCTCACCCGAGTAGACCATGCGCCATGCTTCTCTAGTGACCGTGACATGCGCACTGATGCTTATGTCTTGCGCAGGTGAACAAGCGGCAAACGATTCAACCAATCAAGGTCAAACTGACATGCCCAACGAGGCGGCAGCAGGTGGCACGCCTTCTTCCGATCCCCGCGTGAGCGTTCTCAGCAACGAGTACGCCGAAGTGTTCAGGATCACGCTTGCACCGGGCCAGGCGCTCCCACCGCATACGAGTGGTGCACGTACGGTGTACGCGCTAAGCGACTACACCATTCGCCTGACGCAGGATGGTCAACCCACCGAGCAAGCGTGGACGGCTGGTCAGGCACACTTTCATACAGCTGGTGAACACACGGCAGAAAATACCGGCGCAACCGAAGCGCGCTTTGTTGTTGTTGCCCGTACGGCGCAGCCACTCGCAACGTCGGCGGCCGCCGTCTCCCCCGATCCCGCGACCGGATCGGGCCCTATGCAGCTGCTGCTTGACACTGACGACGTTATCGTCGCTGAGTTTCGACTCGCGCCTGGTGCTTCCCTGCCGCCACATCGCGGCTTGGCGCGCGTTGTGTACTCGCTTAACGACTATACGATTGATTACGCGTCAAACAATGCACCGGTTCAGTCGCAGTCGTTTACTGCCGGCGAGGCGCATTGGCATGATGCAGACGAGCACTCCATAACCAATAGCGGAAGCACTGAAGCCCGGTTTCTGATCGTCCAGTTCAAGCGTTGACAACCGGCACGGGCCGGCGTGCGGCGGGCCTCAGCCGTTGGCAGACTCGCTGTTACGCCGCGCCTCAGCAAGAAACGCCGGCTCAAGCTGCAGCAGATTGGCCAGCTTGCGCATGAGATACGACTCGCGCTCCTCAAGCTTTCCGTCGGCCAGCACAACCTGCCACATAAGCTCGGCCAATACCATGCGCTGTGCCAGCGTGTATTCCTTTACCACCTGACGAGTGAACACAAAGTCGTCTACCGACTGACGGCTGGCCACCGCCGCTTCAGCCATGAGTGCATCGGCGCCCGCGCTATCGACATCGAAATGGCGCTGCAGCATTTCATGTATACGGTTCCGCTCCACATCGGTGAACTCGCCGTCCACATGAGCGAGTTCGAGCAGCAGTGCGCACGCGGCGAGGCGCACATCGTGTTTGTGTACGTGCGACTGCGCACTCGGCGTACCGGGCACGCTGTCACCGATGAGTCGGCGGATGGCGTCGAGCATGAGATATGTGAATGAGTGGAAGGGATGCGAAGGGAGCTTCTTCAGCAGGTCCTAGTCAGATTTACCTCCTGCGACAAATGGTTGCGGTGCTGCCAATGCGCGAAACTGCAAGCATCAACACAACTGGTCACAGGAGGTGACAATGGCTGAACTTCACGTGCAAAAAAAGGAAACATCAATCTGGCCGTGGATTCTGGCGGCTGTGGTAATCCTCGCACTGTTGCTATGGTACTTCGCCGGACGAGATAACGATAACGATCTTGATGTCGGAATGAACAACATGACCGACAGCACGTTGGTGGGTACCGCTCCAGCCAGCGGGACCGAGTACACCGCCGCAGGGACAGTGGACGGAGTAGCGGTTGAGCAATACATGCAGTTTGTCAACGCCAGAGCCTCACGCTCAACCGGAGTAGCGCACGAGTACACGGCCGACGGTCTGCGTCAGCTGGCCGACGCGCTCCGTGAAGTTGCCACCGCTCAGGCTGCGGGCGTCGACGTTGAGGCGCGCATCGATGAAATCCGCCAGCGTGCCGACGCCATGCAGCAAAATCCGACGGCCACCGAACATGCGCTGCAAGCGCGTGAAGCGTTTGTCATGGCCGCAAGCCTGATGGGGCAGATGCGAAGCAACACCGGCGCGAATCAGGACGCCGTGCAGGAGGCAGCGATGGCCATCGAGCCTTCGCGCAACCTGCTCGATCAGTCAGAGCAAATCGAGCAGTTTTTTGCACGGGCCGGGGATGCGCTGCGCGATTTATCGGCCTCCATGTAAGGCGGGTGTTTACCGACCCCCCTGCGCTCCATTGGGCGCACTGAGGTAGTCAACCGCGAGCGATGACATCGCACGCACACCAGTTTCGAGTGCCGCTTCATCGGCAAAAAACAGCGGCGAGTGATTGGCCGGCGCACTGGCCGGGTCTTTCCCGCTGGGCGTCACGCCGAGGAAAAAGAACACGCCCGGGATGTTGCGCGTGAACTCCGGAAAGTCTTCGGAGCCCATGATCGGATTGATGAACTTGAGCCCACCTGCGCCAGCTGACCGGCGCAGTGTGGGAATCATGCGGTCGGTAAGTGTGGAATCATTGGCCTGCACCAGGCCGCCCTCGTCGATTGTGACAATGGCGGTCGCGCCGGCCGATGTCGCGATGTCCTGCGCAGTGCGTGTAATGCGTGAGGCAATATCGCGGCGCATAGCATCGTCAAAAGTGCGCAGTGTGCCCACCATGACCACACTGTCAGGAATGATGTTGCTGCGATTGCCGCCCTGGATTTGCCCAACCGTGAGTACGCTCGGCAAGTACGCCACATTCACCTGCCGGCTGGCAATTGTCTGCAGCCCCAACACGATTTGCGACGAGACAACAATCGGATCAACGCCTGACCACGGCTGTGATCCGTGCGTCTGCACACCTTTCACGATGATTTTGAAGTTGCCCGCCGCCGCCATTTGTGGACCGGCACGAACACCGATCTCACCAACGGTGCTGGGCCACACATGCAATCCGAATATCGCGCTCGGCGCAGGCGCACGCATCGCGCCGTCAGCAATCATTGCCTTTGCCCCACCCAGCCCCTCTTCGGCCGGCTGGAAAATAAACTTCACCGTGCCGGGCAGTGACTCCCGCATGCCGGCCAGTACTTCAGCCGCACCCATGAGAATCGCAACGTGATTGTCGTGACCGCAGGCGTGCATGACACCCACTTCTGCACCTTGCCACTGCGTGCGCACCTTGGAGCGGAACGGGAGGTCCACCAGCTCGGTAACGGGGAGTCCGTCCATGTCTGCACGCAGCGCCACTACTGGCCCGGGCTTGCCTCCTCGAAGCACACCCACCACGCCCGTCTTGCCAACCTCGGTTTGCACTTCAATGCCCAGCGATTTCAAATGCGCTGCAACCAAGGCCGCCGTGCGGACCTCTTCAAAGCTGAGCTCCGGATGTGCATGAATATCGCGTCGCCATTCCACCACCTTGGGCATTACGGCCGTGAGGCGAGATTCGATCTCCCGCTGCAGCTCATCGGCCACGACACTCTGTGCAGCTGCAGTACGGAACGCTGAGGTCAGCAGTAGCGCGGATGCAGCAACGGCGAAGACATGTTGGATGCGCATGGTGTAGTCACCAGTGAGGGTGCTCAACAGGTACCGGGTATGCTGAAATAATGTACTCCTTGGTCGAATAGTTGTAACGGTCAGGTTAGCCGAACTTGCAGGATGTACGCGCGCCACTGCGATCACTTGTTCGGGGACATTGAGTATGAGACCATCCATCAGACTTTTCGCGCTTGTCGGGGCCACATTGGCCGTAGCCACCGGCTGCGTTGACGATACGCCCTCGTCACCGCAAGACGGTCCTCCGGAGGACTACGAAACCACACTGTGGACCGCCGAGCAGGTTCAGTCGATGACACTGAGCAGTGACAAGAGCTTCCCTGTAATCAGTGAGTTGCCCAGCACGAAGGTCATGCCGGGGTATTGGGTGTGGGACACCTGGCCAGTGCTCACGCGGGACAACAAGCCCGCTCGCATTAACGGCTATTTCGTACTCGTCTCACTCACAGCGCCAGACAGTGTTCTGCCCGGTAAACGCCATGACATTGCACGCTACCGGTACATGATCTCCACCAACGGTCTCGATTGGGAAGACATGGGCTACCTGTTTGACGAAGGCGACGCGCTCGGTTCGCGGCAGTGGGCGGGCTCCACGATTTACGATGCCGGTACCAATCGCCTTACGGTCTTCTATACCGCTACCGGTACGCGTGGTGAATCGTCGCTCTCGTATACGCAGCGCATGGCGCAGGCATCGGCCGTGCTCACGCCGGACGCCAGTACCGTTCGCTTCGACAACTGGGAGCCACACCGCATCATTCTTTCGCCCGACAGACGCTGGTATGCACAGTCTACCGGCACCGACGAAGAAGGGATTGTATTCGCATTTCGCGATCCGTCGTATTTCCGTGACCCGACGACCGGGCTGAGCTACATCACGTTTACCGGCCGTATACACGACGCCGCAGACCAGACGTACAATGGCAACGTCGGTATTGCCGTGGCCAGTGACGATGCACTCACAAGCTGGCGTTTGATGAAGCCGATTATTGCTGCACCCGACGTGAACGCCGAGCTTGAGCGTCCGATCGTTGTCATGCACAGTGGTCGATACTATCTGATCATCTCCACGCACACGTTCACCTTCAAGCCACCACTGACCGGTCCCGAAGGCATGTATGGATGGACGTCTACAAGTCTCTTCGGACCGTGGGAGCCCATGAACGGCAGTGCCCTCATGCTGCACAATCCGGCGTCGGCACCTGACCAGACATACTCGTATCAGCTGCTCGAAGACTTGTCGGTGCTGAGCTTTATCAACTTCATCGGAACCGGTGACAACTGCGGTTACTACACCAACTGTGACAACGATGAATCGGCGGCCGAGCGGGCCGAGCGCTTTGGCGGAACATTGGCGCGTTCAGTGTTGATGACGCTCAACGGGACACAGTCAAGCGTGACCGGTATCCGAGACAATCAGATCTCGCCCTGAGCGCGCAGCGGCCACACAGAGAGAGACAGCGACGTTACAAGACCGCCCTTGGTAAAGAGCGCGAGGGCGTTGCTGTCCGACGAGGGAAACATCAGCGCCGAGAGCACAGTGGCACCGTCGTTGGTGAAGAGTTCTACTGACGACGCATCAACCACCAGTCGCAGCGTAATGGTGGAGTCAGGCGGGACCGGGGCTTCGTAGCGCGAAGCAAAGTCGGGGTGAAAAGCAGCCCCGCCCTGTCGCCGGTCAATGGCCACCACGGATCGCACCGGGTCGTAGGATACAAGTACATGCTGCTGCGCGGAGTGCCTGATGAGCAGCCCTACTTCGGTGGCGGTGCCGGCAGCAATCGTCAGCTCTGCTTCAAACACCTTGCCCGGTGTGATATCGAGTACCGTGGCGTCGTCGATTGTGGCATTGCGCGCGCTGTAGCGCTGCACTGGCCCACGCAACGGCTGCAGGTCCTGCGGTGCCTGCGTGAGTGTAAAGCGGCCGTCCTGCTCACGGAGCATGATCGTGCGCGGCAGTGTCATCATGCCGCGCCATTCGCCGGTCGGTGTATCAGCGGCGTAGCTCCAGTTGCTCATCCAGGCAATCCATGTTGATGAACCATCGGCGTTTGCCGGTTGCCACGGCTGCGCGCAATAGAAGTCGGGGCCGTAGTCCACCCAGCGCGTGCCTGAATCGTCGGCCACAAAGCGTTGTCCGTCAAATGTGCCGGTGAAGTATTGCGCACCCGACCCACCGGCAATGTGTCCGGGATTGAGATCGACCTTGAGCATCCAGCGATGTGTGTTGGTGCCTTGTACTGGCAGCGGCACAAGCACCGGACATTCCCACACGCCGCCCGTTGCGCCAACGTTGCCGAACTCACTCAGCAGTTGCCACTCGCGCAGCGTGCCTGAGCGGTAAAAGCGCACCGCATGTTCCTGCGACATGGTAATCGCCATAATCCACGACTCTGATGCGTTGTGCCAGAAGACAAACGGATCCCGGAACTCCGTACTGCCGATCTGAAGCACCGGGTTACCCGTGAATTGCACCCAGCTGTCTCCACCGTTGGCGCTATACGCGAGTGATTGCGTTTGCTGCTTTGTCTCTTCGTGGGCCGCCGTATAAATCGCCACCAGGCACTGCGGTCCGCTGCACAATCCCGCCGTACCGAGGCTGTCAATCACCACGCCACCGGAAAACATCATGGTGCTGTCGGTGCGTGGGATGGCGATCTCATGCTCGGACCAGTTGAACAGGTCGGCCGATGATGTGTGTCCCCAGGCGATGTCGCCCCACCCTGTGTCGCCGGGATTGTACTGATAAAACAAGTGATAGCGTCCGTTTACGCGCACAGGACCATTGGGGTCGTTCATCCAGTTGCGCGTGGGAGCAAAGTGGATGAAGGGTCGGTAGGGATCGCTGTTTGCAACAGGCACCGAGAGCGAGTTTGGCGTGCAAGCGGCGGTAACGAAGGCGAACGCCAACCCGAGGTGCATCATGCTGCCGTTCACCAGCGGTTTGATAGTCATTTCACAGGTACCCGCGCCGGCGGCCAAACGTTGCAGCGTACTCTGCCATGCGATTGTCCTGCCCGCCTCTCGACAACGCCTTCAAAAAGCTGTAGCGTCTCAGCTATGAAGCCTTCCTGGCGGGTAATCCTGAAGGGACTCCAGTTCGTGCTCGTAGGCGCGCTGCTTGGTGCGTTTATCGGGTTTCTCGCATTCCTGCCGGGATCGATCCCGACAACCGAGGCGGGGCACCCCACACGCATGCCGTGGGCGCTGGCAATGAACGTGGCGTTCTGGTGCGCACGCATGGGCGGGCTCATTGGCCTGCTGTCCTTCTTTCTCTATCGCACGCTCACAGCCGAAGTCGTGGAGACAAGTACATGAAGCCCACCATGTATCTCAACTTCGATGGTAACTGCGCTCAGGCGCTCGAGTTTTACGCGCGCGTGCTGCACGCCGATGTAAAGGATGTGATGCACAATCGCGATGCGGCAGAAGCCGATCGCATGGACGCTGCTGATGATGCAATCCTGAACGCATTCTTTACGATTGGCGATGTAGCGCTGATGGCATCAGATGCCGGCGCCTACTACGTAAAGCCGCAGGGCTTTGCCGTGCACCTTGAGCTTGACTCGGCGAACGAAGCGCAGCGTGTGTGGCGGGAACTCTCCGAAGGAGCAGAGGTGCAGATGCCGATGTCGGGCGTTTTCTGGGCCGAGCAGTTTGGAATGCTGACAGATCGGTTTGGAACGCCCTGGATGGTGAGTTTCGGTGGGGAGAGGGCGGAAGCGATGTAGGCAGAAGAGCAACTCTGCCTACAACTCCAGATCCGGATCCTCGTCTTCGCCCTGCGACTCCAGATAACACTGAAAGAACGGCGTGTTCGGCTGCAACTGCGAGCCGAACAACGCCCGGAAGGTGAACTGCATTGGCACAATGATGCCCGCGTCGTATTCGGCCGTCACAACCCGAATGCTGCCGATGAGCGTACCCTGCATGAATTCGCCCGGTGTGAAGGCGGTAATGCTCACTTGCCCTTCGCCCAGAAATCTTGGATCAGTAGGGTCGATTGTCCCAACCACCGTATTCGTTGCGGTGAGCGCACCAAACACCACAGCAGTGCGCAGGGTAAAGCCGCCGGTACCGGGTGTGCCGGTGAACGTGGCACCAAAGTTCATGCGCCGCTCCGGAAACATTTGCTGCATGGCGGTTGAACCTGCAGGAATGATTCCCACGCCAAAACCATTGGCGTTCAGCGACCACGCGGCCAGGCCGTCCCAGGTGCGATTAATAGGCGAACCCAACGAGAGTGTACCCGAGCAGGTACAGGTGCCCACCTGTACGCGCACAGACTCGTCAAAATCTCCGTCTTCAGTGGTGATCTGTGCACGAATCACCGCTTCTGCGCCGGCAGCGGCGCTCGAGGGGGCGGTGAACACCCCGCTGCTGTTGATGCTACCTATGCTCGCACTCCACGTGACGTCATCGCGCACGACATCAGCGAGAGTTGCGGTGAAGGCCAACGTTTCTCCGAACTTCACGCAGCCGCTGCTGGGCGAGATGCGCAACTCGACTGGCACAATGGCCAGTGATGCAACACGCGGATCAGTATTGTAGGCGCGCGCACCGCTCTTGGCCGTATGTCGCGCGGTGATAAGAATCGGAAGCGCGTCGAGTTTGTCGGGCGTGGTGTAGCGCACCTGAATCGTGCCACTACCCTTGGTGACTACAATGGTGCCGGCGCCCTCCGGAATGGGATCTACATCCACCTCCTCCGGATGACTGCTTTCATCAACGGTGATTGTGAACAGGTACGTGGTGTTTTTGCGTACGCGCTCTTCGGTGATGGTGTTGCTACCACTCGTGAAGCGCAAACGAAGTTGACCCACGGCAATGGCGGCGTTCGCGGAAGCCTGTTGTCCGCCAAAGCGTCCCGAACGTGTTTTGACACGCAGCTGCGAAACGCCCACATCGCGCGGTTCGTAGTTGGAGTGAATACCCGTGACAATCGATATACCGGTCGCAATATCTGCTTCGCTGAACTCAAAGCTCGACACATCTGCGGGACCGAAGGCTTGCGGGTCAAACGAGAGAAATCCCGATCCTGCAGCAGAGGTGTTGATGGCTTCCTGTACCACGATGTTGAGAATCACGCCCAGCATATCCGACTTCAACTCCGAGTCGGCATAGCGATCAAGCCATCCCTGTCGCGCGCCGGTGAGCTGAAACAATGTGTTCAGCGCCAGCGCATCCAGCTTCCAGCCAGCGCTTTGCGCAGTGACACGAGCGCTCCATGTACCGGGTCCGTCCTCATCTTCTTTGAAGCGTGTTGGCGTCGCGTCTATCGTGAGCGATGTCAACGTGGATGGAAACAGGCCTGCAGTCCCTTCACGCAACGTCTGCCGGGCAAACTGCAGCAAGCCAATGGCGGTAGCCGCCACCTTCACCGCCGGGTTGGGAACGAGCCCTGCGAGTCCGAGCGCGCTGCCCATATCGTTCTGCAATTTCGTGGTTGGCGAAATCAACTTGAACGCGGCAGCGCCGGCGAGCTCCATGCAATCCTCAAGGATACCGGCGTCGGTTATGCCGCCGGTACATGTACGCGCAGAGACTGAGTTGCCGGCAGTGCTCCCTGATCCACGGGTACCGGTCGCCACGGGAAAGCGCGCAACATTCCACGGCGATGTCATGGACACCGTTGGTGACGCGGGCGCAAGCGACGCGCGTAGTTCCGCAAGTGCAAGCAGGGCATCGAGAAGGGTGAGGGCGCCGGGCTCAAGACGATCCTGCAGCGCACGCAGACTGTTGGGGTTGCGCGGATGATCAATTGCGCTCTGCGACAGCGCCAGCGGCAGGAGTACTGACGGTAACGTATCAATGCGTGCCTGCTGCAGCTCCATCACAGTGGTACCAAGCAGCGCGGCTTGCTGTTCTACTATTGACTGCAGGCGTTGCACAATATTCGCGTATTCGCCGGGCGCTGGTGGCAGGGGATCTATGCGAAAGGCAAATGACGCACAGGTGCGCGCATCATCACCCACCCGAACGGTCACGTTGCCACCACTCATGCCCGCGTCGGGATGCAGTGGTACAACGAGCGTCGCGTTGCCCGCGCTGTCACGATCTACAATGCCGAGCGACGTTGCGGTGCCCGGTCCGGTTGATGTGCGTGCGACAAGCTGTCCTTCGAGTTGTGCGGGAAGTTGGCCCAGTGAGATCTCTTGCAACGGACGTCCCTGCGTTGCTGCCGGCTGCAGCGATGAGCACACAACGGGTGTCAGTAACGCGCCGGTATCGTCGCGGGCGCAGTCTACGTCAAACGCCAGCTCTTCGGTGGCGTTGACCGCCACGGTGATTGACCGGGTGTTGCCATTGGCCACAATGCAATTCAACGGTACGCTGTCGAGCGACACCGATTGCACGCCTGTTGGCACGTTGTCAAAGCGCACAGAGCCATTGGCGTCGAGCGCTGCCGAGAGCGTCCCCACACGCACCAGGTAACGACCGGTGGGAAGCGACTCGCCGCGCGTGGTGGCCGATACGCGCACCGCACCCGAGGTCGCCGCCGGCGGGGGATTGGTAGTGGGTGGCGTGGGTGATGAGGGACCGTCACCTCCACCGCACGCAGTGAGAAACGCAGCGGTTGCAATCAGGAGGCGCCCACGATGGCGTGCAAGCATGAGAAAAGGGCCGAATGGGAAACCGACGCACGAGGCACGCGCCCTGATGGGCACGCCGCTGGGTCCGTTTTCTCAAGCGCGATTTGTTCTTCAGCCCCGCCAACGTCGACCGCGGGAGGCAGCCGTCGCCTTGCCCGTCTGATCGTCCAACAAGATTCCCCCGGCCTTCAGCTTCTTGAGCAGCGCTGCCCGCGCACTGCCCGTGATCGACGGCAACTCCACCAGTGTACCCGTTAACCGGATGGCCTTGTTGCCAAGCACCGCTACGACCCGGTCGGCGGTTTCTTCATCGCCTGCATCAACAACCTCCACTGTGCGGAGCTGCGCACGCCTCACGTGCGACATCCACCCCCGCACTTCGCGCTGCACATTCTGTGGCACCGGCTTGCTGCTCGCCGTGTGCAACATCGACAGCAGGTCATCTGCGCTCATGCCAGACTCGGCTGCGCGGATTACCGACGCACGCGTGAGCGCAAATGCGAGCCCTGGTGCTGTACCGGTGCGCTCGGCAACACGGGCGATACTGGCCTCCAGACTGGGCGACGCACCAAGGAACACAATATCAAAGTTGGGTTGTACAATGATATCGGTCGTACCCGAATCGCCGTAGGAGAACTCGTTGGCATCACCCAACAGATAGCGCCCAATCGGGGTGAGCGAAAAACAGAGTGCGCCGTCGTTCATGACGCCGAGCGTGGCTCCGCCCAACAGAAGCAGCCGCGAACGGAGGAACTCGAACACGGCATTGTGCCAGAGCAGACGAAACGCGTCGCGTGGATCGGCGCTGGCCATGTGCAACTGCCGGTGCAGCGCTTGCATTTCGTCCCGGTTCATGGCCAGAAACGGATTGGCCGTGCGTGAAGCAAAATCCAGAAATGACTGAACCGTATAAAAGCCCTCACCAACCCCAAGAAAAATCTTCTGTACACTGTCCCGCAGATTCAGCCCCTTGGGTTCGTGAAGGTACGGTAGTGTGAAAGAGAAGAAACTGTCGATGTGCGAGGGTTCATACATCCCTCGCGGATTCTTCGCGCTGGAGTTCCGCATGGGATCGAGCAATGCCTGCAACCGATCATGCGGCGATAGTGCCAGCCAGGTGGCGCCAGCGTCGGTACTCACCAGATGCGGATTACCGTGGCGTGCCTCCAGCGCCGCGAACTCGTGCCATTGCAGAAATCGCGCCGTCATGTCAACGCGCGTACCGCCCGCCAGGCTGTAAATCGATTCCGCCCAAGGCGGTATCACGACCAGTCGCGTTTCCATGTCAGCCGCTGTGCGCGCGAACACTTTCAGATCGTTTGCGCGCACGCGCACGGGCGACGATACCATCGTGGCCAGCAGCGCACTCATGTCCTCCATGAGCAACGCCGCGTTGAACTGTGCAACAGGCGTCACTTCGTCGGGTGGTTGGGCTGGTGGTCGCACCAGTTCTACGGCGGCCTCGGGCCACACGCCCAACAGTGGTACCAGATCGTGTGAGCGCATGGCGACAAACAGCACGACAGTGCGCAACCCCAGATGCACAATGGCAGCAGCGCGTTGGCGTTCAGCTTCGGGCAATGCCGCAAACCACTCGTCCAGGGACACCGGTGCGTTGGCGAGCACGAGCAGTTGCGTCAGCTGCTGTAAACCGCGCAACAGATCACGCACGCTTGCGCTGTTGTCCTGCTCACCGCGATCGGCAGCCCACGCCAATCGTTCGTCGTCCGAGCGGGCGGCGAGCAGGTCACCAGGCCAGCCAGCGGAGGCCACGCGAGAGGTAAGCTGGTGCTTGGCAATACCGGGATAGCCGTAGCGCGAAGCATTTACACTCAGGCGATACACATCCTCCATGGAAAAATGATCGTCCATGTAGCGCTGCAGCGTGCGCATGCCGGGATCGTCAAAGACGCGATGACGATTCATCGCACGGATCACCTTGAGCAGCTCCCGGTGCGGCTCTGCGAGTGCCAGCCGCTGGCGCTGCTCGTCGTAGGTGGGGATGCCGCTCTCCACAACCTCACGCAGATGCTCGCCGGCATCGCTGGCTCTGGTGTAGCCCGACGGCTTGATCGTGGCCAGCAGTACGCTCCGCGCCGGTACACTCAGATTGCTGTACCGCCAAAAGTTCTCGAGCACGTTAGCCCAGTTCACGTCAAGAAGCTTCACCCGATCTGTTCCTCGTTCACGTCTTGCAGCTCGTCGGCATCACGAATCACATATTCGTAGCCCTGCTCGCACAAAAACAACTGACGTTTGAGTGCAAACTCCTGCTCCACCGTGTCGGCGGTCACCAGCGAATAAAAGTGCGCCTGGTTGGCACCCTTCTTGGGACGCAATACCCGGCCGAGACGCTGCGCCTCTTCCTGACGTGACCCGAACATGCCCGATACCTGGATTGCCAGCGCCGCGTCTGGCAGGTCGATGGCAAAGTTTGCCACCTTCGATACTACGAGCGCGGGCAACGTACCTTCCCGAAACTGCGCGAACAGCGTGTCGCGTGTTTTTTGCGCGGTGCTGCCGGTAATAAGTGGTGCGTTGATGGCGTGCGCCAAACGTTTGAGCTGATCCACGTACATGCCAATAATCAGCGCCGGTTCACGCTCATGTCGCGCCATGATGTTGAGCACCACCGGTATCTTGCCGTCATGCTCCGAGGCAATGCGAAACTTGTGTCGCGCTTCGGCAACGGCATAGGGCATGCGCACATCGTCGGGCAGTGGCACACGTACTTCGGTGCATACGGCTTTGGCAATCCATCCATCCCGCTCCAACGCCTTCCACGGCACATCCGATTTCCGGGGACCAATGAGTGCAAAAACATCTTCTTCACGACCGTCTTCCCGCACCAGTGTCGCCGTGAGCCCGAGTCGACGACGGGCCTGCAGTGACGACGTGATCTGAAACACCGGCGCGGGTAACAGGTGCACCTCATCGTACACGATCAGTCCCCAGTTGAACTGATCAAACAGCGACAGATGTGTGAACTCGGCGTCTACGCTTGTGCGGTGTGTCAACATCTGGTACGTGGTCACGGTTACCGGACGCACATTTTTGGTGCTGCTACCGTATTCAGCAACGTCGTCTTCGCTCAAGCTGGTTTTATCCAGCAGCTCGGCAATCCATTGTCGCACCGCAGAGACGCTCGTGGTGAGAATGAGCGTGTGCGACTGCACCTCGGCCATGGTGCCCATTGCCACCACTGTTTTTCCAGCACCACACGGCAGCACAATGACGCCCGACCCACCGCGCTCGGCACCTGAAGCGTGAAACGCCTGCACGGCGTGTTGCTGATATTCACGTAGCGCAAATGGTGCGCCCTCCCGGGTGGTGTTGCGGAGTGCGATTGGCAGCGTGTCGCCGCTGGTGTATCCCGCTACGTCTTCGGCCGGAAAGCCCGCTTTAATGAGCGCCTGTTTGAGCAGGCCACGTTGCTGCTGGGAGATGCGAAAGCAGTTTGGCCACACACGCTCGGTGAGCAGGGGTGCCAGTTGCTTCACATGACACAGTTGCTCAGCGAGCAGCGCGTCGCTGGTGAATACCAACAGACTGCCTTGTTCACTGGCCGGGTCTCGCTCAATGCGCACGCGTCCGTAGCGCCCGGCAAACTCGTGCACCTGTGCGAGCACATGCGGCGGCACCGCAAAGCGCGCGAAGTCAGTGAGCGCGTGCACAATGGATTCCGCCGACACACCCGCCGCGCACGCATTCCAGATGGACAGCGGACTGATGCGATAGGTGTGAATGTGTTCCGGCGACTTCACCAGTTCGGCAAATCGCGCCAGTGCTTCACGCGCCAGTGTGTATCGTGGCGCGGCAACGTCTACCAGTACGGTCAGATCGCTCTGGACGATTAGCGGGTTGTCGGACATGTGCGACTCAAACTACTCGCTGAAAACGGGGCGTGCGTCAGGCGCGCATCGTGGCCACGGGATACCGCGTGATCACATCATCGCGTGTCACGAGCACCAGTTGCTCGTGCATCGCTTGCGCCACCAGCAATCGATCAAACGCATCACGGTGCAGCGGTTCAAGCAATGCGAGTGATTCGGTGTGTTGCATGAGCACCGGCAGTTCAAGAAATCCCGAGTCGGCGCACAGCTGCGCGATTGAACGATTGGATTTGATTTTGCCGAGTGCTGATTTGGTGGCCACCTCCCAGGCTGAGGCGGCGCTGACGAATACTTCGTCGGCGCTACGAATGGCGTTGAGGGCAGGCGCGGCAAGCGGCGCACCCATGTCCCACCAGATCGCGACATGGGTGTCGAGCAGCAAACGCACTATTGGCCTTCGAACGCGTCGACCATGTGGTCAGGCATCGGGGCGTCAAAGTCGCTCGCGAGCTGCCACTGGCCCTTGCCCTGCCCCGGCTTGCGTTGAGTGCGCACCGGCTCAAGCGGTAGCAGGCGCGCCATCGGTTGCCCGGACTTGGTGATCACGAACTGCTCGCCAGCGGCAGCGCGATCAACAAGCGACGACAGGTGCGTTTTGGCGTCGTAAAGGGCCACGGGTTCGCTGACCACGTTCTTGCGTGGCTTAGCTGGCTGGCGCGAGGGCAATCTGAAAGATGCACATTTTGACCAGATTGGTCAAGTTCTGGCAGTGGCGCGTCAGAGCGCCTCGCGAACGCACCAACGCCGGCCGCCGCGCTGCCGAGTCGCGATCGGAGAACGGAAACGGGCCGATCGCCACATCACCGGGACTATAGCTTGGCATACGAAGCGGTGGGCGGGCTTGTATGAACGCATCCCTGATGAGCCGGTGAAGCGTTTTTCTGCGCGTGTTGTGATGGGACAACGTCATGAACTCCACCACGCCCGCCATGCACCGTTTCACGCCGCACCGCCGTCGTCCATGCGCCCGTCATTCGTCAGGCGCAGTATACCTCGCGCTCGCCTGGGCCCTGCTGCTCAACGCGTGCGGAGGTGATCCGACAACGCCACCGCCGCCAGCGCCCCCACCGCCGCCTCCTCCGGTCGCACCTCCGCCGCCAAGCGGACCTGCACCAGCACCTGCCCCGGTAGTTTCGCAGCTCAGCCCGTCCGTTGTTTCGGCCGAAAGCGATGGCTTTGTATTGACAGTCACCGGTTCTGGTTTCGTAACTGCTTCAACCATCGCCTGGAATGGTGTGGCGCGTACAACCACGTTTGTTTCGGCCACTGAACTGACAACTGCAGTGCTGGCCACTGACGTCGAATCAGAAGGAAGCGCAGCCGTCACAGTTTCCACACCCACACCGGGCGGCGGAACGAGCGACAGCTTGACGTTCAAGGTTGAGCCTGCGCCGGTGGCGGTCGTTGAAGTGGCCGCGGTGGACTCGCTTCTTGTTCCGGCACAAACAGCACAGCTCGTAGCGAGCACACGCTCCGCCAAAGGCACACTGCTGAGCGACCGCACACTTTCATGGCGCACCAGCGACAGTACAATAGCAGTCGTTGACACGACCGGAATGGTGACGGCTGTTTCTCCCGGCGTGGCCACGATCTCTGCGGTGAGCAACGGTGTGAATGCATCAGTGCAGTTCGATGTCGTGCCCGGTGGCGTAGTCACTGCGTCCGGCGGCACTGTGGCGCATAGCAACTTGGCGCTTGTCTTTGCAGCGGGCGCTGTTGACACCACTACAATCATCACGGTTGCATCAGTCAGCGAGCTGCCGGATACCACCAACGTCATTGCCGGTACCGCATGGCGTTTTCAACCAGCAGGTCGGACGTTTTCGGCGCCTGTCACCGTGCGTCTGTCCTACGCCTCCGATGCACTGCATGCGGGTATGAGCAAAGACGAGCTGCTCGTTCACAGGTGGGATGGACAAAGCTGGATGGTGCTCGAGAACGCCAGCGCTGACACCGCGGCAAACATCACCGAAGCACGAACATTCAACTCGGGGCTGTTTGCGGTGGTGCGAGTGCTGAAAGCGCCTGCGGTGCCTGAATGGCAACGTGTGACCGGACATCCGGGCGAAGCATGGGCCGACCGCTGGGGAGACTGGACGGTGGCTGCCGGGAGACTGTGGGTGGTGGAAAACGAGCCTTACGGGGATCGGTCTCCGCAGATCCATTGGAGTGAGGACGGCATTTCGTGGCAGTCGATTGATGCGCGCTCCCTAGGACTGCCGACACAACCAAATACATCCGTCGCTTGGTGCTGCAACTCCACGCTTGTCACCGGGACGGAGAACGAGATAGTCATCGTCAAGAACTTGATCACTGAGGGCAGTAATCTCGCTACGGGCACCATAAGAAAATCTGCCCCTTGGGTGGTTCGCGGAACGCCAGGCAACTTCACGGTCCAGGGCCCAGCCAACGCACCGGGGCTTGATCCGGCGCGGATCCCGTCAAACGGACAGTATAGCTTCGGTATCTTGGGAATGTCCGGTGGGAAAGCCGCCTGGGGCGATCGCGTGGTACTGTTGGCGCGCGCCACCTGGTGGTACCCCTTCGCGACCACGGACCAAAGCTTCCTGTCACTCACCAGCGGCGCCGAAAAGACGTGGCAAATGTTCGCGCGACGCGCTGCTCCGTGGGGTGCGGGCTCCTTCCAATGGATCACCGCCGCAGCCGGTACGCCGTGGGGATTCTTTGCCGTTGGGCACATTGGTCTTGACACAAAGTTCTGGTTCTCGGCCGACGGCCAAAACTGGAACGTAGCCGACGACCCCGTCGGCGCCTTCGGTGGCTCACGCGACGATAATTCAAAGGTGTGGTCGGGTACTATGATGTACGGCAAACACGGGCTGGTGATGGCGCGGGTTCGGGACACGCCGTCGGCGCAGATTGCGGCCTGGCGAACCGACGACGGGAAGACCTGGCGGGAGTCTGTTATTTCGGATGAGACGTACGGCGATCCGCGGGGCTTTGTGGCCGGTGAGCATTACATTGTCGCAGCGCCCGATACATCGCGGGTCAACAGTCGTCTGCTGCGATACGTGTGGGTGTCACTCGACGCACAAGAGTGGGTGCGCATACCGGAGGGGCCGCGATTCACACAGATCATCGGGTGGCGGGGACGGTTATGGGGCTTTCGCAGTGGCGAAGTCTGGGAGTTGGATATCTCGGGTGTGGGGGGGAAGAAGAAGTAGCGCGCGACTTCTGCGATACCGTGCGGCGAGTCTTGAACTCGCGGGCATCGTGGGCGCAATGTTGCGTTGTGGTTGCTGACCCACCTACCCCCGCATCCTGTTCCTATGCCCCGCCGCCTGCTCTCACTTCTCGTAACCGTCGCCCTGCTTGGCAGCAGCGTTGCGCTTCGCCGCTTCGAAGACCGCGTGCTCACCGCGCAGGCGCAAGCGCCGCGCTGGTACAAAGGCAATACCCACACGCACACGCTCAACAGCGACGGCGATTCGCATCCCGACGATGTGGTGAAGTGGTATCGATCACACGGTTATCAGTTTGTGGTAATCACCGATCACAACGTGATCACCAGCGTAGATGGACTCAATGCATTGCACGGCCTTGATTCGCGCTTTCTGGTCATTCGCGGTGAAGAAGTGACGGACAGATTCGGCGGCAAGCCACTGCACATCAACGCGCTCGCGCCATCGCGGTTAGTCACACCGCAGGGCGGCACCAGCGCGCTCGACGTGGTGCAGCGCAACGTGCAGGCCATCCGCGCGGCTGACGCGGTGCCGCACGTCAACCATCCGAGCTTCGGTTGGGCGCTCTCGGCCAACGAACTCGCGCAGGTGCGCGACCTCAAGCTGTTCGAGATCTTTAACGGGCACCCGCAGGTCAATAACGAGGGCGGTGGCGGTGTGCCGTCGCTTGAGATGATGTGGGATCAGATTCTATCACGCGGCGTGTTGCTGTACGGACTCGCTGTTGATGACGCACATCATTTCAAGCGACACGATGACCGTACCGCGTCACGTCCCGGCAAGGGGTGGGTGTTCGTACGTGCCGATACATTGTCACCGCGCGCGATCCTTGAGGCGTTGGAGCGCGGGGAGTTCTACTCGTCAACGGGTGTTGAGCTGAACGACTACGTGGTGACGGACAGTACGATCACCGTCACCGTGCGCGAGACCGCCTGGAGCAAGTATCGCATTCAGTTTATCGGGCGTGGTGGTGCGGTACTGCAGGAGACCTTGGAGAGTCCGGCCACGTACCGCTTTCGTGGTGACGAAGGTTACGTGCGCGCGCGGGTGCTGGAGTCGAACGGGGACCGGGCGTGGGGGCAGCCCGTGATGGTGAAGTCATCAGCGGACTGATGCCGCGTTCACCTCACCCCGCCATACGGTGGTGTGAAGCTGAGTCCGAGATCGAACGTGAAATAGTTGACGCCATTTGACGGTGTGTTTGGCACGGACACACCGGGAATGGTCGCCTTCAAATTCTGTCCCACGTAGCGCAACTGCGGCGTCAACGCCAACATGCCGGCCAGTGCAATGTTTCCACCAATGCCAATTTCGTAACCGGGCGCGCGATCCGTTGTGAGCCTATTGCCTGAGGAGTTGCCGCCGTACACACCTTCAAGCGTATTGAAAGTCACGCCGCCTTTCAGGAACGGACGAAAGCGCGTCATCATGTTGGGCATCAGCTTGGCACCCACCGAAACGCCCTGCAGCTTGAACTCACCATTGTTGGTGCAGCTGCTGGTTTCACAGTCGAAATTGATTCTGTCGAATCCGGCGTACACGCCGAACATGCCGAGCGAGACACCGAGGTCGAGTCCGTAGCCGAAACCACTCTTGGCACCCTTGATGAGTGCGTCGTTTGGTGTGGCACCAGTTTCGGCAAATGCGCCGGTCGGGAATGCGCCCGTGCCTCGCAGTCCAATCGAAAAGGACTGTGCGTGGCTGCTGTGAGCGGAGCACATGATCAGCAGCATCGTGAGCGCAACGAGGGCGCGATGGTAGGGAGTCATACCAAACAGAGGCGCAGAAATCACGGCTGGGCCGCCACAGTTACCGAACAACGGCAACAGGCTACGCAACGAGCGGAGATGTCGAGCCACCCGTTATGAACGGCGCCACTCTATGAGAAATGGATACAGCAGGGCATAGAGCGTGAATGTCGACACGCCGACGCCGGCAAACAACACGATCAGCCACCACGGCAGGGCAACGATGTCAAATGCGCCCTGCAGCGCCATCACAACGCCTCCCAGAAGGAACGATGTCAGGCCGGTGGCCCAGAGTTGAGCCAGCACTCGTCCTCCCGCGCCCGCAGCCAACAACTCGCGCCGGCGCACACGGGGCGGACTGCCCGGATCGCTGTACGCTTTGGCGAACAAGGCACAGAGCAGCAGCGACGTTACCAGTTGCAACCAGTGCATGCGTTCTTGGCGGGGAGAGGATCGTCAGGTGACAGCGACGTGTATGCCTGAAAGGTGCGGTGCTCACCGTTCGGGAGCAAGATGAGGCTGGCCCTGCATGCTGGCATCGTTCGTCTGTACTGTTCACGCACAGGATTGGCCAGGCGGGTCAACCCGAAGTTCAGATCCGGGAGGTTCGTTTGCTCAACCAAGTTTCGCACGTCACTGGCGAGCGTGCGCGAGACGCTTCGCGTCGCAGGGTGATCAGTCTGTCTCTGCTCGCGTTGTCGCTCGGCACCACCACCGCATGCGACAATCCGTTCTCGTTTGCCGACTGTCTCAGCATTGGTGTGCAAGGAATCACGGCCACCGTGGTTGACGCATCAACCGGGTTAGCGCCCAGCACGCCACCCAGCATGCGTTTGACGGACGGTACGTACATCGAAAACGTGACAGGTGTGCTGCAGGGAACGGACCCAGTGCAACTCGGCGGTGCAGTAGAACGACCAGGCGTGTATCAGGCTACCTTCTCGGCGGAAGGTTACAACACGGTGGTGCGCCAGAACCTTGCAGTGCGACGCAGTGGGCAATGCAGCTACCTGCAGCCGGTAAGGCTCGACGTGGAGATGGTGGCTGTGCGTTGATTGCCTCCGCTGTCGTCAGCCTTCAGCCGCCCTCGGCAGCACACGGGCCAGCAGCGACTCCCATACAGCATCAACCGCGTCGATCGCGGCCTGGTCTACCGACGCACCATCGAGGCGATTGAGCAACCGCTTGCGGTTGCGGTGATAGTAGGTCGCATAGCGCTCCGAAGCCTGAGCAGCCGGCTGGTTATTGGCATACCACGCGGCAACCACCGCCAGCGTGGCTTCATTCCATGACTTGGCCGGAAGCGAACCCTCCTCGTACTGGAGCACAAGATCCCACTGCCATGAGCGGTGTTCAGCGGTATGTGTATCGGGGTTGGACATAACAGGGATGACGCTCAGGTGAGGGCGATGAGGTGCAGCGTTGAAGCGAAGAATATTTGCGGCGCCTCGTATGTGCACAGGTCGCAGTTCTGCGACGCACACCAGCGAGTTTGGCCGAGCAGCGCCACACGGTGGGCCATCACGGCCGAGAGCGTGCGCTCCACCACTGGAACGAACCGAGAAGCACGAGCATGAGTCCAAGCGACCCACCAAGCAGCACCAATACGCGATCGCCAGCCGGTACGCCACCAAGCAAGGCGCTCAGCATGAACAGGAACAGTGCTGCACCCGTTGCGATGAAGAACTTTGGCAGCTGCTGCGGATAGCGTAACTCGACAAACAGTTTGGCGGCCGCCAACAATGCCCCACCGGCAAGGAAGCCCGGACTGAGAGGTTGTCCGAATACTTTGAGCAACACAACCGTGAACACGATATAACTCAGCGTGCCGCGAAGGACAGACACTGAGGCCGGGCGCGCGGGTGCAACTGCTGTCTCGGAGCGCATACGCTGAAACTGTTCTTCGTTCGTTAAGCTGTCAACGGAAACGGCTCCGCGCTCAAGGAGAGCGCACCCAACGCGCAACTATCGTCGGGCGTCTGCGATGATCGACAGCATCTCCTGCACGTCCGTAATCTTGACCCGCGGACGTCCCAAGGCGGCGCCGCGTTCCTGTTCTACCTTGTCGAGCGTCTGCCAATCGGCCCAGCTGGTCACCGTGACGCCGCGCTCAGCCAGCAACGCGTCGATGGTTGATACGTCATCGGCCACGGTCGATAGCGTACCGGCAGCGATGTCAGACAGCAGCTGCGCGACCGTATCAGCAGCACACACCTTGTTGGTACCGATGACGCCCTGCGGGCCGCGCTTGATCCAGCCGGCCACGTACAGCCCAGGCACAGCGGTGACGCTGCCGGCTGCGTCCGTCACCCGTCCGTTTGCGTTGGGCACGACGCCTCGACGATCGTCAAACGGGACGCCGGACATGGACATGCCCTTGTAACCAACCGACCGGAACACGAGCCCAACGGGTAGTGTCTGCGTCTCGTCTGTGGCAACGGCGCGCACCCCGCCGCGCCCATCACTCTCAAGACGGTTGCGCACAATCGTCATGCCCTCAACACGGTCGGTACCGTGCAACTCAACCGGCGACGCATTGAAGTGAAAGACCACCTGACGACGCGCGCCGGTAAGCGGACGGGCAGCCCAGCCGCGCAACACCTCCAGGTTCTTGGCCGGGTTGCGGTCTTCCATCGCGGCCAGCTGCGCTTCGCTGGCGGCATCGAGCTCGAGATCACGCGGGTTCACGATGACGTCCACACCATCCAGCTCGCCCAGCTCGCGCAACTCCGGAGTGGTGCACGCCGCCTGCACCGGTCCTCGGCGCGCCACCAGACGAATGGTTTGTACAGCTGATTCGTTCAGTGCGTTGAGCGCGTGTTCGGCGAGATCGGTGGTTGCCAGTACCGTTGCCGGCTTGGCCAGTATGCGCGCCACATCCATAGCCACATTGCCAATGCCAATCACCGCGACTTCACGCTGCGTGAGATCAAACGTACGCGCCGCGTAATCGGGATGACCGTTGTACCACGCAACAAACTCCGTGGCCGCGTGACTGCCCGGCAATGTCTCACCCGGAATGCCCAGCGTGCGATCAGTTTCGGCGCCGTAACAGAGAATCAGTGCGTGATAGCGCGCGCGCAGTTCGTCAATCGTGACATCCTGCCCCACGCGCACATGCCCGAGATAGCGAAAGCCCGGCTGCGCGGCAATGCGGTCGAATATGCGCGTGACGGATTTGATCTTCGGGTGATCGGGCGCGACGCCGCCGCGCACGAGACCGAACGGGATGGGCAGGCGGTCAATGAGATCGATGGCGATACCGGGCGCCCCCTTCTGGAGCGCTTCTGCCGCATAAAAACCAGACGGGCCCGATCCAACGATCGCGACCCGTGGTGATGTTGTGGTTGTGGACATGAAGTGAAGGATAATCGGAGCACACTCACGTTACAGCGCAAAGGGCTGTCGCTTGCGACACGTGGCGCGGTCGCGGTCGGAGAGACTGCCGGCTTTGCGGATCACCAGAGACACGTCAAGGGTGAAGAGCTTCCAGCGCACGATGGAGGGCACCGGCAGGCCAGTTCGGGAGAGATCCCGGATGCTCACATCTCCTGGCCACGTGTTGTGCGCGGCGGTCGTGATCATGGCGAGCACTAGATGGTTAGCGGCTGAGTTGAATGCCTTCGCGGAGCACACCAGCGCCGGCCGTCGTTTGGTCGCATCGCGGTCGGAAAACGGAAATGGCACGACCACCACATCGCCCGGACTATAGGTCAGCATAGGCCGTGCTGTCCTCTTCGGAACCCCACTCCGGCGCCAGCGTTGCCTCGAGCGCCAGCAACTCGGCGTTCGCGGGCAGGGCACGCCGCAAACTGACCGCGTCGCCCTCGATGATGAACTCGATGCGATCCCCCGCCCCGAGTGACAGAACGTCACGCACGGCGCGCGGAATGGTGGCCTGATACTTGGATGTCAGCGTGGACACGGGCACGATACTCCTCCGTAATACTTTGGTAATACGTATTACGGTAATGCGGTGGACAACATCCGGCCAGTTGGACGAACCCACCATACAACAGTCGCGTTCGCCGACGTGCGCAGGCGCGTGTCAGATCTCGTCCAGCCCCTCAGCCTCAAACTGGATGCCCAGGTGCTCAAGAATCCGGTTCTCGATCTCTGTCCGCAACCCAAGATCTGTCACGCTGCCGTTCCCCTGCACCTTCTCCAGCAGCCGCATTTTTGAGATGGTGCGGATCTGTTGCGGCATGACAATGCTCTCGTACTCGGGAGTGATCGCGCCCGCAGGCAGCACCACCTCAAATGGGTAAACCCTGCGCTTTTTGCCCTCGCGCTTGGTCGCGGGGACCACGGTTACGACGTCGAGACTCGTGTTCACGCCATCGTTGGACACAACGATAACCGGCCGGCGCTCGCCAGCCTGCTCGCGTCCCACCGCCGGATCCAGATCAGCCCAGAACAGGTCCCAACGTTGCACCGGTCCTGTGTATGCCACGTGAGGGTTGACCTACCGGGAAGACTTGAGGCCGTCGCTTACAGCCGCGTCGAATGCGCCCGACGTGTCGTTCATGTCGGCGACGAACGCCGGATCATGCGCCGCATCAGCGTACGCCTGGTACAACCGCTCTCTGCGGCGTTCCTGGAGCGCGGCGACCACTGCCTGCTCAACGAACACATCGGTGCTCGGCGCCGCCCCGTCATTTACCGCCGCACGGACAGCCTCGGTCACCTTGGTGTGGAGCCGGAGGGTCACCTTTTTCAGGGGGTCTGCGCTGCTGGACCGGCGTCGGAGTGGGGTACGGTTCTCAATGGTGCTGGCCATGCTGAAGACTGGTTGTGGTAGGCGACGGTATTCGTGCGTGCGAAAAACGCCGAAGGTATGGCAATAAGTATGGCTCTAATGACCTTCCTGTCAAGGTTGCCGCTGTCAGGTACATCACGGGCGGTAGATCGCCTTGGCGTTGACGAACTCCTTCATGCCAAAACCGCCGTGTTCGCGACCGAATCCGGAATCCTTGACGCCGCCGAAGGGCATGTTGGGGTCGGCCGTGCCGAAGAAGTTGATGCGCACCATGCCAGTGTCGAAATCATCGCGCGCGAGCTTTAGCGCCTTGTCTTCGTCAGTGGTGAAGATGGCGCCGCCCAATCCGTATCGGCTGTCATTGGCGATGCGCATGGCGTCTGCGTCGTCCGCGGCCTTGATGACCGACGCAACCGGCCCGAACAGTTCATCGTCGTAGGCTGGCGTTCCAGGCTGACAGTTGGCCAGCACTGTCGCGGGAAAGTAGTAGCCGGCACTCACGTCAGGCACGCCGCCGCAGAGCAGCGTAGCGCCACCATCAATGCTCGTGGTCACCTGCTCCGACAACGTATCGAACTGCTCCTGGCTCGCCACCGGTCCCAACTGCGTGTCCTCGGCGGTGGGGTCGCCCAGAGTGATCGCCTGCATCTGCTCCACGAAGGCGCCAACGAACTCGTCGTAGACCGCAGCGGTGACGACGAATCGCTTGGCCGACACGCAGGTTTCGCCGTTGTTGTAGATGCGCCCTTTCACGCACTCCTTCACGGCACGCGCCACGTCGGCGTCCTCAAGCACCAGGTACGCATCGTTCGATCCAAGCTCGAGCACAGATTTCTTGAGATGCTTCGCGGCCTGCTGACCGATGTGTCGTCCGGTCGCGTCGCTGCCGGTCATCGTCACCGCACGTACGCGCGAGTGTGCGATGATTGCGTCCGACGTGTCATGATCGATCAGCACCACGTCGAACAGGCCCGGCGGCAATCCCGCCTCCAGGCACACATCACGCAGCATCAGTCCACTGCCGGTGCAGATGCTGGCGTGCTTGAGAATCACGCCATTGCCGGCCATCAGGTTGGAGGCCAGCACGCGCACCGGTTGGTAGACCGGAAAATTCCACGGCTGCACGCTGTAAACGACGCCGATGGGGCAGTACGCGACAACGCCCTGTTTCTTGCCACCGGCGTGGGTCCGCAGTTCATCGGCCAACTGCGCCGGACCCTCCTGCGCCGCGTACTCGAACAGCTGCGCACACAGCTCGACTTCCGTCTGGCCATCGCGCAGCAGTTTTCCTGTTTCTTTGGTCATGAGGGCGGCCAG
>JAABRT010000018.1 GCA_011390805.1 Gemmatimonas sp.
GTTGGTGGTCCGTTGCAGTTCCACCCTTAAAATCTCGTGGGAACTAAAGCGGCTTGCGTGGTAACGGATGCGGTTCTCCGCGCCTCCGTGCCTCTGTGGTACAAGCGGTTCACTACAGCAACCACAGAGCCACAAAGTCGCAGAGAACGGCAACAGATGTGTTGGTGGTCCGTTGCAGTTCCACCCTCAAAATCTCGTGGGAACTAAAGCGGCTTGCGTGGTAACGCATGCTGTTCTCTGCGCCTCCGTGACTCTGCGGTGAAAGCAGTTCAGCGGAGGGCCCGAACGCGCGGCTCCAACAGTAACGATTGCCAATCGTTCACACGCAGTTTCACATGCTCTGCGATCTCTGCGGTGAGGCAGCGCGTTGGCACCAAGCCTACAATTTCGCTCCAAGCGGGTTCCACACCGCGCGCAATGCTGGCCGCCCGTACAGCATTGAACGCGTGCACCACCGACGTGCGGTCAATCGCGACGAGGTTCATCGAAACCTGCGCTTGTCCGTCCACCTCAAGCGCCAATGCCTTTACTCCTTCCACACCGCCATTGGACGCGCGCACCGTTGCCGCCACTTCGCGGGCCACCGGCATGTGGGCTCTGTCGCCAAGGTACACGTTATAGGCCACAAGAAACGGACGCGCGCCGATCACGATCGCGCCGGCGGTGGCGTGTACGGCGCTGCGCCCGTAGTCAGGGGTGCGTGACGGATCCGTGGCAATCGTATCGCGAATCTGCTCGAAGCCGCCGCGTCGGATTTCTGCCAGATTCACGCGCTCCGGGCGGGTGGCCGCGCGCTCATACAGATACACGGGAATAGAGAGCTCGCGCGCCACGCGCTCACCGAGGTCGTGAGCGAGCGCGATGCAGTCGTGCATGGTCGTGCCGTCGAGCGGAACGAACGGAAGAACGTCGGTGGCGCCGAGCCGCGGGTGCACGCCGTGGTGCGCCGAGATGTCAATGCGTTTGGTTGCCTCACGTACGCCTTCAAAGGCCGCGTGCGCTGCGATATCACGCGGCGCGACGAAGGTGATCACGGTGCGATTGTGCCAGGCGTCGCTTGAGACATCGAGCACATGTGCGCCGGGAACGCCGGCGATGGCATCACGGATCGCGTTGATCACGACCGGGTCCCGCCCCTCGGAAAAGTTGGGGACACATTCAACCAAAGGCGAGTGCGGCGGCGTCTGTGGAGTGAGCGTGGTGCTGGTCATAAACGGAAGCTACGTATGGCGTCGTGGCGACGTCTACCGGGCACTAGATTCTGTACAGGTATCGTACGTGTCAGCGTAAACGCCCTGCCGTCAGATGTGTGGTACGCGGTGGATGCGCTCAACCAGCTGCGTCAGCTGTGACAGCTGTGACAGCTGTGACAGCTGTGACAACTGTGCGACACCGGTGATTGCAGCGTCGGCTCCATCGCCCCCGCACCATCTATTGCAACGCGACATGCCGCAGGACACGTTGGTTTACATCGTCAATCTCATTATCGGCGCGATCGTGGCCGGTTTGATGACTCAGCATTGGCGCACCAACTCCGACGCGCTCCCAATCCGCTTCTGGATTGTGGCCGCGTGGACACTGACTGCGGCTGACCTGATGTTTGTGGTGCGCCCCGCATTTGACTCGGGGCTTGTACGCATGCTGCCCACACTCATGGTGACCGCCGGACATGCCGTGCTGGTGCTGGCGGCGCGGCGCACGGCCGGGCGCACGGTGAACTGGCAGTTTGCCGCGCTGGTTGTGCTGCTTCATGGGCTCTCGCTCCTGGCCTTTCTCGCCGTTCCCGCCATCACCAGCTGGCGCACGGTTACCAACAGCTTTTTGTGGGCCGGTCTGTCACTCGGCGCCGCGCTCACCTTATGGCGTGGACCGCAGGATGTGCGACGCATCATGCTGTTGCCCGCCATTGTGCTGGCGGCACAGGGAGTGTTTCACGTGGTGCGTACGGCAATGGCAACGCGCGCCGTTGTGCAACCCGGAACCGGACTTGGGGGCTTGGTGCAACTGCTCGGCGACCTCGAGGTGAGCCTCTTCATGGTGGCCTTGTTTGTCAGCGTACTGGTGTCATTTCTGCGGCAGTCCAACGAGCAACTGCGCACCGCGCTCGAAGATGTGCGTCAACTGTCGTCCATGCTGCCGATCTGTTCCTGGTGCGACAAGGTGCGCAATGACGACGGCTACTGGACGCGCATTGAACAGTATCTGGCGGCGCACCGTGTGGCAGTAACGCATAGTATTTGCGACAGCTGCGCGGCGACGCACTTCACGCCGGGGAACGCCGCTGCTGCGCCCACCGGTTCGCCGCCCGACAAGTCCCGTCCACCGGCATGATTGAGGGGCGCATGAAGCGATTGTTTCCACCGTTGTGTCTTGCATTTCTACTGGTGGCCTGTGGCACGCAGGACAGCCACGAGACGCTGCCACCGCCGGTACCAATCGCCGAGTGGGCGTCACGGGTGGACACGCTGCTGGGCACGTACACCACTGTCGCGGGCCCGGCCGAGTTTCATGACAGCCTGTTGATCGTGCCCGATATCAAGGATCGACTAGTCTGGCGTATCAACCTGACCAGAGGTACACGCGCGGCGTTCGGTTCGCAGGGAGGCGGTCCGGGTGAATACACGATGGTCAGTACCGCCGCCGTGGTACATCGCGATTCGGTGGTGATTTTTCAGCGGTTCGGCCCGACTCCGTTTCCGGTAATCGACGTAGTCACCGGACGCGGACGCACGCACACACCCGCGACAGATAACTCGCGTTCGAGCACCGAAGCGCTCGTGCTTTCAGTATCGGAGCCGTGGTTCAAGCACGCCGATACGCTGGGTGCGCTATACGGTGAACCGTTGCTGGCTCCCCCCGAGCGCGACAGTGCGACCGGCCGGATGATGCCACCACGCAAACGACCCGACACGGCACCGGTTGTTCGCTATGTGCCGTCAACGGGGCGTGTGGACACGCTGTTGCGATACTTCACCGGCCGACGGGAGGAAGCGCTCACACCGGATCTCATACGGCAGAACGTCAGACTCATGGGACTCGGTCCGTACGGCCCGTACAACGGCTGGCACGTGACGCGCGAAGGTGATCTCGTGGTAGTTGATGCCGCGACGTACACCGTGCAGCTGCACCGCGCCACACATTCGGAACCGCGTGAGTTTTCGCTCGCGTTTGCGCCAATCGCCGTCTCCGACAGCGGCTGGTCGGCGTATGTAGAGCGGGCAACACAGGGCGGCGTCGCACAGTTTGCAAAGAGCATGAGTGACATGTCAGCGCAAATGGGCAAGACCATGGGCGCACCCATGCCGAAATACATCGTGCCGGAGAAGCCCGAGCGTCTTCCGCCGGTGTTCTTCGGTGACGGCTCCTTCCAGATGCATTCAGACAAAAGCATCGTTTGGATCCCCGTACACCGCACGGATCCACCACGTGTCGGTTTGTGGGATCTCGTAGACATTGATCAGGGCGTCAGGACAACCACGCTTGAGCTCCCGCCAAATCACCGGCTGCTGCACGTGAGTTCACTCGGCGCGTACGTAGCCGCCAAAGACGAAGACGATCTGGAGCGCATTCTGCTGTACAGGCCGTGATGGTCAGGGCGATGTGACTAACGTCCTCACGTAATGCGGTAGCGGGAGACAGTCGGCACGTCGCTCCACTACCGCATCCTACGCCACCGCCAGCGACTGCAACAACCATCCATGCATCTTGCCATTGCTTGCCACAATGGGCCCATGCACGACGCCCACATCCACACCCTCAAAATCCGTCACCCGTCCTCCCGCCTCACGGATAATCAGAATGCCGGCCGCGACATCCCACGGTGCCAGCTCAAGCTCCCAGAAGCCCTGAAACCGGCCGCAGGCCACGTCGCATAAATCAAGCGCGGCCGCACCCGGGCGACGCATACCCGCGGTGCTCGCCGCGATAGCCGCGAACTGCGCCTGATAGCGGGGCAGATGCTGCACATGCTTGAACGGAAAGCCGGTGCCGATGAGCGACCGCATGGGGTCCTGTATCGCCGAGACGCGGATATCAGCGCGCTTGCCATCGGCCAACACGCGCTGCGCGCCGAGTGAGCGCGCGGCGACGAACGTTTCGCCGGTGGCCGCGTTCACGATGGCGCCCGCCGCCAGCTGGCCGTCTACCAGCACCCCAACACTGGTGGCGTACCACGGAAACTGGTGCAGAAAGTTGGTGGTGCCGTCCAGCGGGTCGGTCACGAATGCAATGCCGCGCGTGATGTCAGTATCCGGCGAAAGTTCTTCACCCAGCACAGCCGCGTCGGGCTGATGCTCGGCGATCACAGCACGCACCGCCACTTCAGCTTCGCGGTCCACCAGACTCACAAAGTCCGACGGGCTCTTGACCTCCCACGAAAGCTCAGGCACCGCCGCTGCATGCGCCCGCACCACCGCCGCGCCGGCCCGCGCTGCCATCAGTGCGATTTCGCGCAAACGGGCGTCACCCGTGGCCTCGCGCAAGGTGCTCAAAGCGTCAGCTTCATCATTGTGTGAACTCTTCGCTTGCACGTGTGCTCTCCGGCTCCTAGCCTTGTGACATGACTCGTATCTTCAGTGGTATCCAGCCGTCCGGCGAACTCCACATCGGCAACTATCTCGGCGCAATCAAAAACTGGGTTGCGCTCCAACAACAGTTCACCGGATCGCTGTTCTGCGTGGTGGACTACCACGCCATCACCGGCAACTACGATCCCGATCTGCTGCGACAGCGCCGCTGGGACATGGCGCGTTCGCTGCTGGCGGCCGGCGTTGATCCGGCGCACGCGTCGCTCTTTGTGCAAAGCGACGTGCCTGAACATACCGAACTGTCGTGGATCTTTACCACCAACACGCCGCTTGGGGATCTTGAACGGCAGACGCAGTTCAAGGACAAGGCCGACAAAATGGAGAGCATTCCGGCCGGTCTGCTCATGTATCCCGTGCTGCAGGCAGCCGACATCCTGCTCTATCGCGCCGACAAGGTACCCGTTGGTGAAGACCAGGTGCAGCATCTGGAGCTGTCGCGCGATACAGCGCGTCGCTGGAACAGTCGTTTTGGTGAAGGCTTCTTTCCCGAGCCGCAGGCCATGCTCACGCCAACGCGTCGCATTCTTGGACTCGATGGCAAAGCCAAGATGTCCAAGTCACTCGGCAATACCATTGGTTTGCTCGAAAGTGATGACGAAATCTGGCAGAAGCTGCGTCCGGCCATGACCGACCCGCAGCGCGTGCGCAAAAGCGATCCAGGGCGGCCTGAGGTTTGCAACATTTTCAGTTTGCACAAAGCGTTCTCTCCCGAAGCAACGGTGGCTGAAGTCGACACCAACTGTCGCACTGCGGCCTGGGGATGCATTGAGTGCAAGAAGGTGCTGCACGCCAACATGGTGCAGGAGCTCACACCCATTCGCACGCGCGCGCAACTGATGAGCGATGAGCCGTCACGTGTGCTTGATGCATTGGCAGACGGAGCTCGTACTGCGCGCGCGATTGCGCAGGACACCATGCGTGAAGTGAAATCGCGCATGGGGCTCGACCCGCTGCGCGCACCGTGAACAACAACGCAATGAACAAGCTGGTGGTTGACCTGCAAAGCTCGGCGCCTACCATGGCGTTGCCGGCAGACGGAGCAGAACGTCTGCGCAAGGCTGCGCCTGATGGTTGGCAGGTGCACGTGGTGCAGTCAGCTACGGACTCCAGCGGTGATGGCACCAATCAGGTAAGCGACGAGACGCTCGCTGAAGTGGCTGATGCGCAGGTGTACTTCGGCTACGGACTGTCGGCGGGCGTCGTTGCGGCGGCACCGCAGCTCAAGTGGGCGCACAGCGCGTCGGCGGGGGTGGGCAAGTCCATCACGCCGGAGCTACTGTCTGCGGGGTTGCTGTTCACCAACAGTGCCGGTGTGTACGGCGAAGCAATGGCCGACTCAGCGCTGGCGGGTGTGATGCACTTTGTGCGTGGTATGGACTTCGCGGTGCGATTGCAGGCTGAGTCTGTCTGGGACAAGCAGGCCTTCCAGACGCCGGAGTGGCCACTGCGCGAGGTGGCCGATTTGCGCGTGCTGGTGATTGGTGCGGGCGGCATTGGTTCGGCGGTGGCGCGCCGGTTCACGGCACTCGGGGCCACATGCACCGGTATTCGTCGTCGGCCGGAGCTTGGAGTTCCCGACGGATTTCGTTACGTGTACGGCCCGGATCGTATCGATGAACAGCTTGAGGCCGCCGATTTAGTGGTGCTTGCCGCTCCGTTAACGGCGCTGTCCCGTGGTGTGATGGACGCGCGTCGTTTGGCGTTGCTCCCACATGGTGCAATCGTCGTGAATGTGGCACGCGGCGCATTGATCGAAGAGGACGCACTGCTGGAATCGCTGGCGACAGGTCGCTTGCGTGGTGTGTATCTCGACGTGTTTCGCCGGGAGCCGTTGCCGGCGACACATCCGTTGTGGCGTGATCCGCGTGTGCTGATCACGCCGCATGTTTCGGGGGTATCGCCGGCTCGTCATTGGGGACGAGCGCTGTCATTGTTTGAAGACAACTGGCGACGTTTTGTAGCGGGTGAACCGCTGCGCAACGTGGTCGATCCGTCGGCTGGATATTGATGCGGGAGTGAGCCACGCATCGTTGTCCGGCGCATCCTGCACTGGGCGGTACGAGACGTGGCAATCGAACGCATCATCAAGGCCGCAGTAGATCGCGGCGCATCCGACATTCACATCAAAGCGGCCGACTGTGTGCGGGCGCGCATTGATGGACGTCTTGTCGCGCTCACCAAACAGGCCCTCACCGCTGAGCAGACGCGCACCATCGCGCTGCATCTGATGGAATCGGAGGCGGAGCGGGCCACCATTGATACGCTGCGTGATTACGACTGTTCGTGGGCGCAGCCTGGCATGGGACGCTTCCGTGTGAACATCATGCGTCAGCGTGGTTCGTTCTCAATTGTAATGCGTGTGATCCCGGAGCAGGTGCCCACCATTGGCACGTTGCGATTGCCGTCGGTGATTGAACGCATCACGCACGCCGAACGCGGCATGGTGCTGGTGACGGGTGTGACGGGCTCGGGCAAGAGCTCCACGATGGCTGCGATGGTGAACGGCATCAACAGCCAATATGAGCGACACATTGTCACGCTCGAGAATCCGATTGAGTTTTTGCATGGTGATATTCGCAGCTCGGTCACACAGCGCGAAGTCGGTATTGATACAGACAGTTTCCGTATGGGTTTGCGCGCGGCGCTGCGTCAGGATCCCGATGTGATTCTGATTGGTGAAATGCGCGATGCGGAAACCATTGACACGGCAATGAAAGCGGCGGAGACGGGACATTTGCTGATCTCCACACTGCACACGCCTGATGCGCAAAGCACGATCATGCGCGTGGTCGCCATGTTCCCACCGGAAGAACAGTCGGTAGTACGCATGCGTCTGGCCGAATCACTGCACTCGGTGGTATCACAGCGCCTGTTGCCGCGCGCCAACGGTGAAGGACGCGTGGTGGCGTGTGAAGTGATGATTGTAACGCCCACCATCCGTGACCTCATCATTGACAACCGGGTGGGGGAGATTCGTGATTACATCTCCGACGGTCACGTGCAGTACGGCATGCAGACGTTTGACCAGCATCTCACGCAGTTGGTGAACGATGGTGAAATCGCGTTCGAAACGGCGCTAGGTGCGGCCACACGCCCGGCCGACTTTGAACTCAACTTCCGAACGCTGAGCCGAGGGCAACGCGCGCCTACACCGCTGGCAACACCGGCCATCAAGGCTGCGGCGGCAGCAGCATCACCTGGGGCACAGCGTGCACCACAGAGTGCGCAGTCGCATCCGCTTGGCACCGGTCCGACGTTGCCACCGTTGGCGACGTCACCGCATGGTCAGCAGGCGGTGTCGAGTCCGTCGCCGTTTGGTGGTGCTGATGATACGATCTTCGGGTCGGGCTTTGAGAGCCTCTTTGGTAGCTGAGGAACAGTAGTTACCACAGAGGCGCTGAGACGCGGAGAACAGCAGGTACCACAGAGGCGCTGAGACGCGGAGAACAGCAGGTACCGCAGAGGCGCTGAGACGCGGAGAACAGCAGGTACCGCAGAGGCGCTGCGACGCGGAGGAAAAGCTTTGGTGGGGGGAGGTGCACTCCCAAAGAATACTTTGCTTTTCCTCTGTGCCTCTGTGCCTCTGTGCCTCTGCGGTAAAGTCTGTGGCAGTTATCGAACTAGCCAGCGCTCGCGCCGAACAACGCATCGTTTGTGATATGAAGCGGCGGAGCCGACGTGACTGGCGTCCACGTGATTTCTTCGCGGTGAAGCTCGGGAAACTCCGACGCGCTCGTCCACCGCTCCACCGTGCGTTCCTGCATATCGAGTAACCACACTTCGCCCACGCCGTGTGCGAGATACGCCGCGCGTTTACGATGGCGGTCACGGTTTCGCGTCGATGGACTGAGCACTTCCACGACGAGCACCGGAACAGGGGCGTTTTGCCACGTTAGCTCGGCTGATCGGCTCACCGGAAAAACCGCGACATCCGGTTCGAGCCAGGTAGTCTCGCTCACACAAAACCCACCCGGTCCAACTACTGACCATTTGGTGTGCTGCGTGCACCAGTTGCTGATCGCGACCACGAGTGCGGTCACGGCGTTCTGGTGACCGAAGGATGGCGGCGGGCTCACGAGCAACTCTCCGTGCAGCACCTCGTAGCGACGGCCGTCGTCCGGCAATCGGTACAGATCGGAGAAGGTCCACACAGCGCCTGCGGGCGCCGGTAAGCTCGCAGTAGATCGCTCGACAACTGACATGTACATACAATCGGCTCGGCGGCAGCAGTTTGGCAAGGGCGGGGCATCGCGCAACATGTGCAAAACAGGCCAAGTTGTTCGCACCATATTGACGCACATGGTGCGTTAATGCTGCAGTCCGATGGTCGTGACAGAGATTTCATGCGGCAGTGTGCTCTGATCGCTCAGAGACTGCACAAATCTGCATGTCGGATTACTGGTCTGCCGGTCCGAAGAGAGCACGCGCTTCACGTCGCGCATTGCGGTTGTTGCGGGTGCTTGTGGCCAGACGAGCACTTTCCGAGAGGTGTAACTGGCTGGTGTGGTGTTGTGGAACTCACGAAGTTCTCGGCATTTACGAAAACGTAAGCTCTTCCGTAAAGCGCCGTGCCGATGAACGGTCACGAAAGTGTTACTTGACAAAAAGAATCAACAGTCTGAACCTCGCGTCTGCAACACTTCTCAATTTGGAGGTGAACGATGTCGATCACTGCGATGCTTGCGGCGGCTCTGCTACTGGCTCCGGCTCCGATCGGACCGGCCGGGCCGTCCGATTCAGTTAGCGCAGCTCAAGCCAGCAGCTTCTCGGAAGGGCTGACAACCAAGCAGTCCATCAACGCGGTCAACTCGTGCGATCAAGTTTGCCAGACGTACACGAGTGAGACCGGTGTCATTACGGGCCACGGTTGTCATCTCGTGGATGCTCCGTATGGCGAGGGCGAAGACTGTTTGGCATCCGTTGTGGAGTGCTCCATCCGAAAAAGCACGCTTTGTTTAGGCGGCGAGGGCGAGGGGTTTGCCACAACCCGCATCATCTCCGCACCGGATGGACGGCTGCTTGCTGAAGTTGCGCTCTGCGATGTTGATCAGCGTGTGATCGGTGTCGAAGCCTTGGACTTTCAGCACTCTCGTCAGCGCGCGGCGCTTCAACTGGCCTCGGTCGAATAGCTGGTTCTAAGGACACTGCGGCGAGCAAGTGCGCACACGCTCGCCACAGTGGCCTTGGCCTTCGCGTATTCTGTACTTCACCTGAACCGTGACCACAGGAGTTCCACGTGCATCTGTTACCGCCGAGCATAGCATTCGCACTTCTGTTTGCCCCCGTCTTGGCGTTTGCCCAAGGGCAACCGACGATTCAACAGCTGCTATCTAAATCACAGATTGTTGTAGCTGACGAAGAACTTTCAATGCCATTTGACTACGTGGCGCTGAGCGACGGCTCGGTCGTTGCGGTAGAGTTTCAATCAACCACTATTACGCGCTACACCAGTGACGGAACACGGCGTTGGAAGGTTGGTCGCGCGGGAAGCGGTCCTGGAGAGTTTCGCGTGCCTTATCGGCTTGCGGTGCGACCCGATCAGTCCGTGTTGGTGTTTGATGTTGGAACGCAGCTCGTTACGCAAATCGATTCTGCAGGGCTCGTACAGGCGACATATCGTCCGGATATGCAGATCGCAGTTAATAGTGCGATCGTAACACCGGCTGGCGACGTTCTGATTGCTGGAACTACGCAGGATCCACGAGGACGTGCTCACTCACTGCATCTGTTCAGCGCGACCATGAAGCATAAACAATCGTTTGCCGAGCGTTCTTCAGTGATCGATGAACGCTTTGATCGCGTTGTCGGGCCTGGAACGCTGCGCGTTAACGAACAGCTTGGATTTTTTCATACACGTGGATACCCATACGAAATGGTCCAGTATACGTGGTCATTCAAAGAGTTAGCCCGCGTGAAAGTGCCTGCGGAGATTGATCCACCAGAAAGCTGGGTTGCCTATTCCACCACCAGCGACGGACGATCCGTCATGCGCTCCAATAAAGAGGCGCGGCGTCCCATGTCCGTTCAGAGGATTGGAAGTGACTTATACCTGGGCGGTGTTTTGTCGGAAACTACTACGCTAATACTTTTTGATGGGCGCGGTCGCTTGCTCGACAAGACTCCGCAGCCAAATATCTGGAGTAGCATCGCGACGTTTGACCGCGCTCGGCGTCAGCTGTGGGTGTACGGCGAACGTGATGACGAACCTGTACTACTTAGGTACGACCTTGCTCGTTGATCACTTTGCCCTAAAACACGAAAATAAGCGGATCCGTTCAGGTGCAATCATGAGCACTACCGATGCGCTCAAATGCCGCACGCGCAAAAAACTTTGGGCATCGCATGAGTGGAAGTGAGACGCTTTATCTGGCTGTCGGATTGAAAAGCTCCTCAGCACTCAGCTGAAGCGACGGCGTAGACTCAACCGGCATCCACGTAACGCCGTCTCGATGAAGCTCCGGAAACTCCGACGCGCTCGTCCATCGCTCCACCGTTCGTTCCTGCATATCAAGCAACCACACTTCGCCCACGCCGTGCGCGAGGTATACGGGACGTTTGCGATATCGATCTGTGCTGCGCGTAGACGGACTCAGCACTTCAACCACAAGCACCGGTGGCGGCATGTTGCGCCACGTGAGCTCCGGCGACATCGGGACAGCATACACCGCGATGTCAGGCTCAAGCCATGTCGTCTCGCTGATGTGTACGCCGCCCGAAGCGAGGCAGGTCCAGTCGGTATGCGTTTTGCACCAATTGGCGAGCTGCACCAACAGCCTTCCCGCACCCCACTGATGCTCTACGGACGGCAGCGGGGTCACCAGCAGCTCTCCGTAAAGCAGCTCGTGCCGGCGAACGTCTCCCGGCAGCCGCTCAAGGTCTGACACGGTCCACACCGCACCCTCAGGCGCGGGCAACCCTGCGGGGGAAGGCTCCAGAACAGGCATGAACATAGTATCGGCTCGGCGGAGGCACGTTGGCAAGTATCAACCATCGGGTACTATGGCGTGCCGCGCGAAGAACTCCTGTACCGATTTTGCGCTTACCGTGTCGCCGCGTTGCAGCGTCTCTACGGGCTCGGCAGTGAACTCCGCATTGCGTAGATTTCACGCATGACAACACGCACTCTGGGCGGCCTGCTCGCCCCCGCCATTACCACATTCGATAGCGCCACCGGCGAACTCGCCCGCGAGCCATTCGTTCGCAACATAAAGGCCCATCTCGATGCCGGGCTCGACGGCATTCTGGTCGCGGGTTCAAGCGGTGAAGCCGCACTGCTCGATAGCGCCGAGCGTCGCACGATTACTGAGTGGGCGCGTGAAGACGTGCAGCCGCATCAGTGGCTGCTTGTTGGCACCGGCAGCGAGAGCACACGCGAAACCATCGCACGTTGCCGCGATGCAAAAGCAGCCGGTGCCGACGCCGTGCTAGTTGTTGCACCGCACTATTTCCTCAAGCGCATGAGCGAAGCGGCGTTGCTGGCGCACTATCGCGCCGTCGCCGATGCGAGTCCGTTGCCAGTGCTGTTGTACAACATGCCAGCCTACGCGCATCTCGTGTTGTCGCCGGAGCTCGTGCACACCATGGCGCAGCACGACAACGTGATGGGCATGAAAGACTCGGCGGGAAACTTGCCCGTGCTTGAGCAATATCTCACCGCTCAGTCGGATTCGTTCACTGTGCTTACCGGCAACGGGAGTACGGCGGCAGCGGCCATTCACCACGGCGCTCGCGGTGCGATTCTCGCGATTGCGTTGTATGCGGGTTTGCTCGTGCGCGCGATGATGGATGCGGCATTGGATGGCCGCGATGCAGAGGCAGCCCAGCTACAGATGCCGTTGGTGCCGCTTGCCGCTGACATCGCTGGCGCGTTCGGTCCGGCTGGAATCAAAGCAGCGATGGATATGGTCGGTCTCGACGGTGGTGCACCGCGTTCGCCGCTGCTTTCGCTCGACGCCGCCGAGCGTGCAAAGGTGGAAGGAGTGTTGCGTGCGGCGGGGTTGTTGCCGCTGAGCTGATCCGGCGGCATCCGGGCAATGCGCTGGCAAGCCAGCAGCACCGGTAAGCCAGCCGCATTGGCAATCCAGCCGCATTGGCAATCCAGCGCTACAGCGCCGCTACCGCGCCGCTACCTCACCCCGTAACGCACGCGCAGTCCGGCGTAGAACTGACGATCAAACGCTGGTGTCCACAGCGCCGGTCGTTGCCCCAGCAGATTGTTCACGCCAGCCGACAGCTCGGTAAAATCCGATACGGCCAACCGCAGCTGTCCATCTACCGACAGCAGCGCGCCTTGCGTGCCAATCACCCCCGATTCCGTGGAGAACGGCCCAGTAATGGGCGCTCCGGCAGGAATGCCAACCAGCGGTGCGTTGCCCGTGTACCGCACTGACATATCAGTGGCCAGTCCCTGCAACAGTGACCACGAGCGCGCAGCCTGCAACCGTGCCGTATGCGTCGCTCGGCGTGTGAGCGGCAAGCCGTTGTTGAGATTGCGCGCGCGCAGAAAATCGTAGCCGAGTGAGATGTCCGTGTTGCCATGTGCAATGCGCATCCCCGCTTCAACACCCTGCATGCGCGCGCGCGCCACATTCACATTCCGGTAAATCTGAAAACCCGCGATGTTATCGCCGAGGTAGCGCCAATCGATCAGGTTGTCGACGGTGTTGGTATGGCCTTCCACATCAAACGACAGCACCGTGTTCGGTGCCCACGTAGCGCCAATGCTGCTGCTGACCGACGACTCCGGGCGCAACGTTGGATTTCCTTCGAGCGTGTAGCCGCCGGCCGGGTTGGTAAACGTGAAACGGATTTCCTTGAAGCCCGGCGCACGGAATCCACGCGCCACGTTGGTGCGCAAACGCAGCTGCGGGTTCACCTGCCACGCCGCACCCAGCGACGGATTGGTCGTCGCACCCCACAAGGTACTGTTGGTGTGCCGCGCACCCGCGGTCAGCAGCACCGGGCCCACAGTAAACGAGTTGCGCACAAAGACTTCGGTGATCTCTTCACGCGCACTGTCGCCGTCTACTTTTTCCGGCGCCACCAACGTGCGATGCGAGCGCTGCACGCCGGCGTCAATCGTATGTCGTCCCAACACGCGCGTGTACGACGCGAGATACCGACCTTGGCGTTCCTGCTGTTCAAGCGAATCGGCGGAACCGCGAATGGGCAGCAACTCGCGCGACTGACGGTACTGATATTCAAAGCGCTGCTGGAAAGCGCGCAGTCGCACGTTGCCGCCGAGTGCAGTACCGGTGGCTTCTGCAAAGCCTTGAATGCCGCGGTTATCAATGAAGCCGTTGAACGACGCATCAACCGGAAAACGTTGACGTTCCTGCGAACCTTGCACGTCGAGTCTGAGCGTCCAGTTGTCGCTCAAGCTGTAGCGCGCGTCGCCACGCAAATCATAAATGCGATTGAAGGTGGATCCAGTAGCGTTGTATCCGGTAACGCGGTCAGACTGCCGCCATCCACCGTTCATGCGGAATCCCAGCTTGCCAACGGTATTGCTCACGCCCACGGTAGACTCGCGACGCCCCAGGCCGCCCTGACGGGCCGTGCCATCCACCGTGAGTGTTGATGTAGGCGCTGCCTGCACGATGTTGATCACGCCACCGAGTGCATCGCTGCCGAACTCCACGCTCGACGGACCTTTGGTTACTTCGATGCGCTCAACGGCAACCGTGCTGAGTCGTCCGATGTCCCGACTTTCAATCAGTCCACCGGCAATCGGCTCACCGTCTACCAGCACCAGTACGCGCGAGTCGTCAAAGCCGCGAATGGAGATGGAAGTCTTTGAGGGCGGCGACGGCAGTTCCTGCATGCCGGGCAGTTGGCGCAGCAGTTGGTTGGCAGACACAGCAGCCACTGCATCGAGCTGCTCCTTGGTCACTACCGTCACGCTGCGCGGTGAATCACTGGCGCGAATCACACGCTGACCCACGGTTGTTGTCAGCGCGGGCAAGAGTGTGGGAAGTGAGACAAGACGTATGGTGAGCGAATCGGTACGTCCTGCGTACGCTGACAGCACCAGACGCTGCTCGCGAAATCCGAGGGCGCGGATGATCAGCGTGTCGCCCTGCAACGCGCCCGTGCCGCGAGCGTTCAGTGCAAACACGCCGCGTTCGTTGGTACGCGTTCGTGCTCCATCAGCGCCCAGGCGCAGCTCTGCCGAGAGCACGGGCGCCCCATCACGGTCACCAATCACCGTGCCCGCAATGGTACCGCCACGCAACTGCGCGCCAGCCCACGACGGCACAACGCCCACAATCAGCGCTGCGCCAACGATGGTGAGCAGCGAATGCCATTTCTTTGGTCGCCGCACTGTTCGCATTGCATGCGACGGCGTCACAAAAGAACACCACGCCACGCGCGCAGCCCTGAAGGCAATCATCGAATGCGGGCGTACCGGATGGTCGGGAAGCCGGCGGCGCCGATGTTGCTGTAGTAGTCAATCACCTGCAGCTTGTACACACGTGTACCGGACTTCACGAGGTACGTGTTGAACGACGGGTGCAGTCGGTCGTTGCCGGCCAGGTTGTAGCGGAACGGTGCACTCTTGTCGAACACCGAGTTGGGAATCGGACCAACGAGCTGCGAAAGGAACGCTGCGTACTGCGGTGCATCGTTGGCCGCTGTCGCGTTGGCAAAGGTCGGCGATGCGGGACCGGGATAGCTGCCCACGTTGCACGATGTGTTGAGCGCGATGGCGAGCTGATTGGCCGCAGGGTTGAATGAGAAGTCCCAGTTGCAGCCGTTCTGCGTTACAACGCTGTTGTTGCGCACGCTGATGGAGCGCACCTGGCTCGTTGGCGTCAGGGCCAGCGTCTGTACCGGACCCAACGTCGTGCCCGTCTGCAGACGCGTCTCGAGATAGAGCGTGTCTACCTGGAACTGCTGTGTGAAACGAATGCGCGTGGCCCGCAACAGTGCGAAACTGCCATCGGCCAACCGCAGCTTCCAGTAGTTGGCCGCATTCACCGTGGGAATACCACCGAAGTTGAAAAAGCCCTGCCGGTTTTCCGAGAGACGGTCGGCGACAAACAACGTGTCGTCGGGAATCTGCGCGGCGCGCACCGCGTCAAACGCATCACGCGTGTTGGCCGGTGTAAACGCCAGCACTTCTGCGTCGGTAGCGTCGCGGTTGTTGTCCAGCCCGACACCCAACACCGTTTTTGCTCCTGAGCCGCCAATGGCGGGGGAGTTCAGCCGCAGCTCGAAGCGCCGGAACGCGATGTCCCAGTCGCCGGAACGCGACACCAACCCACCCGCAGCGAGACTGAAATACACCAGCGTATCGGTGCTGCTCGCGTTGATCGGTCCCACAGTGACGATCTCGTTGATCTCCGCTTCCGGCGTTCCCGTGTTTGGCCCGGTGGGAGACGCCTCAGATTCACAAGCGCCAAGCGCTACGAACGCAAGCACCGGCACTGTCGCGGTGATGCGCGCTGCAATACGACGAACCTTCACAACCGTTCCCGAAAACATCAGTAGTTCACCAGAAGACAGAGGGATTTTCGTGAGCTTCGCGGCGGGGCCGCGTGACCAGTGAGGAGCCTACCCACGGGTCAGGCACAACTGCATTGGTATTTCTTACAATGAGCGGGTAAGGAAAACCCCGAGGACCCGTTCAGTTGCCGCACGTGTGAGGCGCTGTGGTGTACGAATGATGCTCCACGTAAGCGTATTCGATGAATCGGATCGCTACACGCTGCCGGCACACTCGGTGGATCACTTCACCTCGCAAAAACGGAACGGCCAGTGCTCCAGCCCGCGACAAATCCGCTGCATACGCTCATTGCACCGCAAACACCGCCGTGCATCTCGCTCTACCAGCCTACACACCGCCATCATCCGGAAAACGCACAGGATCCGATCCGCTTTGGCAACCTGCTGCGTGAGGTCAGCCGCTCGCTGCACACCACCCATCCCGATGCGGATATCGCCGCGCTTCTCGCCCCGCTCGAGGCGCTCGAAACCGATAGTGACTTCTGGAATCATCGTACCGACGGGCTCGCCGTGCTTGCATCGGCGTCTACCCTTGAGGTGATCTCGGTGCAGCGGCCGGTAAAGCAGCTCGCTATTGTCGCGGACAGCTTTCATACCAAACCGCTCATTCGCATTCTTCAGTCAGCAGATCGATTTCATGTGCTTTGGGTAAGTCGCCATGAAGCCAGACTGTTTGTCGGCAATCGGGATGCGCTTGACGAAATCAAGCTGCGCCCGGAAACGCTGGAACATCTCTACGGCGAAGGCGATCAGATCGACGCCGATACCAGGCGGTTCTTTCGCACCGTCGATGAGCGGGTGCACGATGCGTATTCCCGTCCCACCGGACTGCCGCTGATACTGGCTACACTCGGTGAGCATCAGGCGATGTTCCGCTCGGTCAGTCGCAATCCTTTGCTTGTTGAAGATGGCATCTCGCTGAATGTGGATGCACTCGACATGGACGCACTGCGGGCGCTGGCATGGCAGCATATGGAACCGGTGTATCTTGCGCGGCTGGCAAAGCTTGTTGACGCGTACGGTACCGCGCGTGCGAACGAACTTGCATCAGACAATCTTGAGGCGGTGGCGTTGGCCGCGATGGCTGGCCGCATCGGTACGTTGCTCGTAGAGGCCGATCGTCAGATCCCGGGCAGCATTGATGCCGACACGGGCGCCGTTGTGTTCGCTGACAGTCTTGCAGGGTCGGTTGACGATTTGCTCGACGATCTGGCCGAATCAGTGCTGCGCATGAAAGGCGAGGTTATCATTGTACCTGCCGATCGAATGCCTTCAAACACGGGTGTGGCGGCAACGTTTCGATTCTGAGCCGCGCCCCCGCATGAAAGCGGCGCCCACAGACACGCGAGGTAACGCAGATGTCAGAAATCAAGATTCGCCTGGCGACGCGCGCCGACAAAGCATCGCTGTTGCGACTCATCGACGCGCACGCTGACTTTGAGAACATGGAACGGCCCACTGAAGCGGCGCGTGAAGGCATCATGCGACACGGCTTCGGCGACCATCGGCGCTTTTCGGCGTTTCTCGCCTCGCTTGACGGTGAGGATGTGGGCTATGCCATCACGTACGAGGGATACGCTTCCTTTTTGGGGCGGCCCACGCTCTACCTCGAAGACATTTTTGTGTACGAGAAGGCACGCGGGAAAGGTTTTGGCGGCACAATGTTCAAGTTCCTGGCCGAAGAGGCCGTAGACCGCGGCTGCGTTCGCATGGAATGGATTGTTGTAGACTGGAACGAGAACGCGATCGGCTTCTACGAACGAAGAGGCGCGGTGCAGTTATCCGAGTGGCATACATACCGCCTTGAGGAGCCTGAACTGAAAGCGCTGGTCTCTGGCGCGTAACGACGTGCGGCCGGTGCGGACTCAATCCGGCCGACGTCTCTCTTCGGGTACCAACGTGTATGTGTACGCGGCAACGGCGCGAATCTCTTCCTCCGACATATCCGCTCCGCCCATGGCAGGCATTGCGATCCCGGTGAACTGCTTCGGCTCTGCAATCCCGATCGTTACCACGTCGATGATGCTGGAGTATGTGCCGGTCACGTTACGATAGTTGCCTGACCGGAGCTCCGGCCCGCTTGCCGAGCCCTCACCTGCGTCGCCGTGGCACATGCTGCAGGAACTGGCGCCCTCGCCCCCACTCGCGTGGAAAAGCGCGCGACCCTGCTCAATCATCTCGGGCGTGATGTTCTCAGCGCTCGCCACTTTGGAACCGATGGTGTCGTAGGGCATTGGTGTGCCGGGCGGAGCGTACGGTCTTTCTGCTGCCTCAGCATCCAGCGAGTCTCGCAATGATGTGACAGCAGCAGGCTCGTCAATCGTCGGACCGTTGCGCGACTGACTGTCGCCGCAGGCTGCCGTCAGACACGCGAAGGCCATTAACGCAAGACTCGCTGCAGACGGATATCGTACCTGCAGCGAAGCGCGCTCGGATTGCGAGGTACAACGCGTAGGCGTGGAGCCGGGTTTGTGATGCACGGACAGGTGGCACCCCCGAGGGTTAGCTCTCATGAATAGCTCCCGAGTGTAAGGGTTCACTGGGCGGCACGTTCGGCGGGGAACACCGCTCGAACTCTCGACAGCGGGCGATGCCGTGTCGGCGGCCCGGCGCGCTCCGGGTATTCCGCACTCTTCACTGCATCGAGTGCGAGGCTTCGAATACGAGCGCGTCGGAAGATCTTTTCCATACCCCACTCGGCCACGAAGGAGCCTCCAGCGTTTCCTGTGGAGAATGCCGGCCATCGCGCGGGCCTGCTCGCGCGTTGCCGCGTGCCAGGCCGCAACGTGCGTTGGAAAACGCACCAGCAGTTGCCTAACCCGTCCATCGCCCTAGATTCCAACAACGCCCCAAGCGTGCGCCCGGTCGCGCCGCCAACGGGGCGTTTTTTGCGTTCAGGTGCTGCCTGCATACGCCGTCCACGATGGACGGCCACCGGAGCGACGGGCCCGCTGCCCGCACTCTGCGCGAGCGCACGTTTCCAGGATTCGCATGTTCGATACGACAATCCGCACCGTGGTCGTGGTGGGTGCGCAGTGGGGCGACGAAGGCAAAGGCAAGCTGGTAGACGTGCTCGCCGAGCGCGCCGACTGGGTAGTGCGTTATCAGGGTGGTGCCAACGCCGGTCACACGGTGCACATCGGCGACCGCTCCTTCGTGCTGCATCAGGTGCCAAGTGGCATCCTGCACGGCGGCGTACGCTGCGCGATCGGCAACGGTGTGGTGCTCGATCCGGAAACGCTGTTTCATGAGATCGACGGGCTGGTCACCAAAGGCGTTGATGTTGAAGGTCGCCTTTACGTGAGCGAGCGCGCCCATCTGGTGCTGCCGTATCACAAGGTCATGGATCAGGCCAGCGCGTCGTCCAAAGCGATTGGCACCACGGGACGCGGTATTGGTCCGGCGTACGAAGACAAGGTGGCACGACGCGGCGTGCGTGTGCTCGACTTGCGCTGGCCGGAGCGTTTGCGTGAACAGGTGGAGAAGGGTGTCGCGCACGCCAACGGCATGTTGCAGGCGTCGGGCAGCGACCATCGCGCAAGCGTTGACGACACCATGGCACTGCTCGAGAAGCTTGCACCGCGTTTGCTCGCCGTTGCTGACGACGTTGGACTGTGTGTGCACACGGCCATCAAATCAGGCGCCGCCGTACTGCTTGAAGGCGCACAAGGCTCGTTGCTAGATGTAGATCACGGTACGTATCCGTTTGTCACGTCAAGCAACACCACGGCGGGCGGTGCAGCGATCGGTGTGGGCATTGGACCGCGCGCCGTGCACGCGGCACTTGGCGTGGTAAAGGCATATACAACACGCGTCGGCAACGGACCACTGCCCACCGAGTTCGACGAGCCGCTGCAAACGCAGGTGCGCACACTCGGCAACGAATTCGGCGCCACCACCGGACGCGCCCGTCGCTGCGGCTGGTTTGACGATGTTGTGGTGCGCTATGCGGCACGTGTGAATGGACTCACCGGCCTGGCGGTCACCAAGCTTGATGTGCTCGACACACTCGATCGCATTGCCATTTGCACGGCGTACGAAGTGGATGGCGAGCGTTACACGGAGTTTCCGGCCGACGTGGCCCTGCTTGATCGCGCGGTGCCGGTACTCGAGTGGCACGATGGTTGGAAGACAGACACGACCACGGCACGCACGCTTGAAGATTTGCCGGCTGCGGCGCGGGCGTATCTCGACCGCATGGAATCGTTGATCGATGTGCCGATTGCGTATGTGAGTGTGGGAACGCGACGCGACCAGATCATCGAGGGTCGGGCTGTCGGCGCATGATCAGTGCAGGAGACGCGGGAGACACGCGAGACACCGGAGACGCAGTGGTTGCGCCAGGCGCGACGGTGACACGTGAGGAACCGGCGCGGGTTGATCTGGCGATTGTGGGTGCGGGGCCGTGTGGCCTGGCCGCTGGTGTTGCGGCGCGACGTGCGGGGCTGTCGGTGGTGATCTTCGATCGCGGGCCGATCGTCTCGGGTATCGCGCAGTATCCCACCTACATGTCGTTTTTTTCCACCGCTGAGCGGTTGTCGATTGGTGATGTGCCGTTCGTGGTGGCGGGTGAGAAGCCGTCACGTCGGGATGCACTGGCGTATTACCGGGCGGTGGCGTCACACTATGACTTGCCTGTGCGGCAGTATGAGTCGGTGAGCGCGGTCTCGCGTGATGGATCGCACTGGATGGTAAAGTCGGTGACGCGCTCAGGACGTGCGCGTGCTACGCTGGCGCGTGCGGTGTGTGTGGCCACCGGATACTTCGGGCGGCCGAACATGTTGGGCGTGCCGGGCGAGACGTTACCGCATGTGCAGCATGGCTATACCGAGGGGCACTATGCGTGGCGTGAGCCGGTCGTCATCGTTGGGGGGGGGAACTCGGCGGTGGACGCGGCGCTCGAGCTGTTGCGCGCTGAGGCGAAGGTGCATCTGGTGCACTTCGGTGATGACTTGGACCGTGGTGTGAAGCCATGGGTGCGGCCGGTGATGGCCAATCGCATGCACGACGGCAGCGTGGTGGCGCACTTCGGGGCGCGGGTGAAGGAGATCACGCCCGATGAAGTGATCATTGAGGGGCCGGAGGGGGAAACACGAATCGTAGCCACGCAGGTGTATCTGCTCACCGGCTACCTGCCCGAAACCGGCTTGCTGGCGGACCTGGGCGTGCCGATTGATGAAAAAACCGGCGTGCCGCAACACGATCCCGCGACGATGGCGACACCGTTACCGGGCATCTACCTTGCTGGTGTGATTGCGTCGGGGTTTGACGCGAACAAGATCTTTATCGAGAACGGCCGCGATCATGGCGACCTGATCGTGCGGCACCTCACTTCTTCCTAACCGGCCTTCATGTCTGCGCATCCTGACGTCATGGACAAACTCGTGTCGCTGTGCAAGCGACGCGGATTCATTTTTCAGTCTTCCGAGATCTACGGTGGCACGGGCTCGGTGTGGGATTACGGTCCGTTGGGTGTAGAGCTCAAGCGTAACGTGAAGGAACGCTGGTGGAACTCCATGGTGCGCCGCGATGATGTGGTGGGGCTCGACGCGTCCATTCTCATGAATCCACGTGTCTGGGAAGCCAGTGGCCACGTGGGCGGATTCGTTGACCCGCTGGTGGACTGCCGCGTGTGCAAGGGCCGCTTCCGCGCCGACAAGCTTGAAGACGCACGCTGTCCGCAGAAGCCGAGCAAGCAGCCCGGGCAGCATGATGCCTGTCAGCTTACCGAGCCGCGTCAGTTCAACCTGATGTTCAAGACATTCATGGGTCCGCTCGAGGAGAGCGCGAGCACCGTGTACCTGCGGCCTGAAACAGCACAGGGAATTTTTGTGAACTTCCTGAACGTGCAGCAGAGCATGCGTCAGAAAGTGCCCTTTGGTATTGCACAGATCGGCAAGGCGTTCCGCAACGAAATCACTCCCGGCAACTTCATTTTCCGGACGCGTGAGTTCGAACAGATGGAGATGCAGTTCTTCGTTGAGCCCGGCACCGACATGGAGTGGTTTGAGAAGTGGAAGGCCGCGCGCATGCAGTGGCATCTCGATCTTGGTTTGTCTACGGAGCGACTCAAGTTCCACCAGCACACCGCCGGTGAACTCGCGCACTACGCGCGCGCAGCATTCGATGTCACGTTCGACTTTGGGGGAACACTGGGTTTCCAGGAAATCGAGGGCGTGCATAATCGCGCCGACTTCGATCTCACGCAGCATCAGACGTTCTCGGGCAAGAAGCTTGAGTACTTCGATCAGCCCAACAACAAGCGCTACGTGCCGTATGTCGTGGAAACGTCAGTGGGTGCTGATCGCGTCACGCTCGCCATTCTCGTGAACGCCTACCGCGAAGAAGCAGTAGAAGGCGAAGACGAGGGACGCGTGGTCCTTGGCATTGCCCCGTCGCTCGCACCCATCAAGGCCGCCGTTTTTCCACTCACCAAGAAAGACGGTCAGCCGGAAATGGCGCGCCGGATCGTGGACGACCTGCGCACCGCCATGACGGTGGACTACGACGAAGCCGGTTCCATCGGCAAGCGTTACCGCCGGCAGGACGAGGTGGGGACGCCGTTCTGCGTGACCATTGATCCGCAGTCGGCCGGTGATGATACCGTCACCGTGCGCGAGCGCGACTCGCTGGCGCAGGAGCGCGTGAGCACCTCACAACTGCGGGCGTATCTGGCGGCACGGCTCGTTTAGTTGCGGTAACCACAGAGGCGCAGAGGTAACCGCAGCAGATACAACTGCAGTTACCACAGAGTCACAGCCGCAACTACAACAGACTGACGTCTGTTACCACGGAGTCACAGAGGAACAGAGGCACCGCAAAAGATTTTTGGGAGGGGCTGTTGCAGTTCCACCCAAAATATATCTGTTCCAATCACGCCCATCTGTTGTCCTGTTCCTCTGCGCCTCCGCGCCTCAGCGGTCACTGTTGGCAACTGCCTGAACCACTGAGACACAGAGGCGCAGAGAACAGCACGCGTGCCACGAGCATCGAGCGAGTCCGCAAATGATTTGAAGTATGGAACTGCAATAGCCCCACCCAAAAATCGGTTGCAGTGCTCCGCGTCTCCGTGCCTCCGTGGTAAAGGCAGTTGCGGTTGCCGTTGCAGTCTCCGCGACCTCCCAAACACAAAAGGGGCGCAGGCGATCATATCGCCTGCGCCCCCTGCTACGTCCCCCCTCTGTGACCTCTCAAATCAGAAGTCGAACTTGAAGCCGGTCTGGACGCGACGCCCGTAGAACTCGTCCTGCATCAGGCGTCCGCGCGTGCCCTGGTAGAAGCGCAGCGGGCGGTTGTTCAGGTTGTTGGCTTCCACAAAGAAGCGCATCACCGGCGTGATCTGTACGCTGGCGTTGGCGTCAACGTCGGTGCGGCGATCGGCCCAGCGGTCGAAGAACGCGTCTTCGTTGTAACCGCCCTCGCCGGCGTCGAGTGATTCCGACTGGTAGTTCACTGCCACGCGGGCCGACACGCGCGGGCTGTCAAAGGACACCGACACGTTGCCGCTGTGCTTGGCCGTGCCGAGCAGTGGCAGCGATTCCACATCGCGGCCTTCGATGTCCAGCCCTGATACGTTGGAGTCGTTGAACGTGTAGTTGAGATACACACCCACGTACCGCAGCATGCCCGGCAGGAAGTCGAGCTGACGCTGGATGGCGGTTTCAACACCTGTGAGCTGCGCTTCGGCGCCGTTGCGCGGCTGGCTGATCTGCGAGAACAGCTGGCCCGTGACCGGATCAACCTGCTGGAACTGCGTGAAGTTGAAGATGAAGTCGGTGATGCGCTTGTGGAACACACCCACGGAAATCACACCAACGTTCTCGAAGTAACGCTCGGCCATCAGGTCGAAGTTCATCGAGCGCGTCGGATCGAGCTCCGGGTTACCCGTGGCGAGCTCGTTGTCCTCGAGGCTGACTTCGCGGTACGGCACCAGATCGAAGTAGTTGGGACGGGCGATCGTGTTGGTCCAGGCAGCACGCAGCACGGTGTTCGGCGCCGCATCCCAGCGTGCATTGATGCTCGGCATCACATCCGTGTACGTCTGGCTGCCGGTGGTCGGACGCACCGTCTCTTCGTCGACGTCAAACTCGAAACCGTTGTAGTCCACGTTGGTGTTTTCTACGCGCACACCGGCAATCAGGCTCACCGTCGGACCGAAGCGCTGTTCCACCATGCCGTAACCGGCAGTGATGCGCTCTTCGGCGGTGAAGTTGCCTGCCGCATATTCGTCGGGGCGATCTTCCAGTGTGAACTGCGCCGGGTTGAACAGATTCAGGCCGGCCAGGTACGCTGGCGTAGTGAACGTGCCGTAGTTGTAGTTGCCAACGAGGTTGTTGGCCACAGAATAGTTTTGGACGTCCGTGTTGGTGAGTGCACCAAGCGATGACGTCGGCTCCGCACGGTTAAACGAGTTGTCGCGGACCTTTTCCTTGCCGCGGTAACGGCCGCCGATCTTGATGCGCGTCTCGTTATCGCCTTCGCGCAGCGGGAACAGCAGGTCAATGCGGCCGTTCTGGTCGGCGTCCTTGGTGAAGCTTTCCTGCTGCTCAATGCGACGGAAGGTAAATGCCGACGTCGCTACGTTTTCCGGGAAGAGCGGGTTCTGCTGGTCGATGTAGTTCGGCGTAATGTTCACGCCACGCGCACGCCACTCGATGTAACGCTCGTCGGGGCGCGTCTCTGATGCGCGTGCAACACTGCCTGACCACGTGAGCGTGGCACGGTTGGCCAGCAGGTGTTCACCGCTGAGCATGTGGCTCTGCGTACGCTGGTCTTCCAGGCGGCTATTCTTGATGCGCGGATCCGGACCACCGCCCTTGGTCTGACGACGGATTTCCGTTTCCTGCACACCCTGGGCATCGGGCTCGTCGAGCACATAGCGTGCGCGAAAGCGGTTTTCCCAGTCGTCGCGGTGGTTGTACAGCGAGCGCAGCATGATGCTGTTGCTTTCGTTGAACCGGTAATCAAGGCCGGCCGACAGAGAGCGGCGCGTGCGTTGCACGTCGTAGCGTCGCAGATCGAACTCGTTCATGTACGCCGTGCCCGCGTCGGTACGATCCCACGTGCCTTCCTTGTTGTCCGAACCGAACTGCTGGTCGTAGTAGGAGGCGCTGGCAATCACACCAAACTTGTTGTCGAAAAAGCGATTACCTGCCACGAGGCCGCCCACCAGGACGGGCTTCTCGCGGATAAAGTTGTAGCCGCTGCCCGTCGTCGCTGACAAACGGAAGCCGGCCGGCGCCGCACGCGTCACGACGTTCACCGCGCCACCAATGGCGTCAGCGTCCATGTCGGGCGTGAGCGTCTTGTTCACTTCAATGGCCTGCACCATGTCGGCCGGAATGAGGTCGAGCTGCACTTCACGCACTTCGGCTTCGGCTGACGGCACACGCTCACCGTTCACCATCACCGAGTTGAAGCGCGGCTCTGTACCACGGATTGAACCAAAGCGTGCTTCGCCCTGGTCAAGGCCAATCGTGACGCCCGGAACGCGCTTGAGCGCGTCGCCCAGGTTCGCGTCGGGAAAACGACCGATCTGGTCGGCGGCCACCACGTTGGTGACGTTGGGAGAGTTCTTCTGCTGATTCAGTGCGGCCGCCTGACCGGTACGCGTGGCCACGATCGCCACTGCGCCGAGCACGTTGTCGGACGGCTTGATGCGGAACGTCACAGTGGCTGTACCACCATTGGTCACCGTGACCGTCTCGGTAAGCGGAGCAAAGCCGATGTAGCGGGTGGTCACCACCTGCGCACCGGCCGGCACGTTGGTGAGTACAAAGCGACCAGCGCGATCGGTGAATACCTCACGATTGAGCGCGGCAATGCGAACCGATGCACCGGTGACGGCGATGTTGGTGGCGTCATCGATCACCAGGCCGGATACAACGCCCTGCGCGGCGGCCGGGGTGGCAAATGCAAGCAGCATGCTGGCCACAAGGGCTGGCAGCAGGCGATAGGACTTCAGTCGATTCATGAGGCAGATGAGTGGAGGGATCGTAACCGTACAGGTCGGCGTATGGCTGGTCTCTGTAACCGCCATAACTTCGGTGCGCTTTGTCACTGCAAGGCACACGCAACGTCACAGCCGTGTCACGGCGGGCGACGGTCGCGTTACGTAGAGCCTCCATCCGGGCGGCCCTTGCCACTCAGCAGGCCGGTACAACACGAAATGCCCCCGTGCGCACACGTGGGGTATTCAAGTCGTTACGATCCAGCTGGAACGCTTCCCTGACACCAGTAACCCGACAATGATACAAAACGCCCGACCAACCGCACTTATCACCGGTGCCTCACGCGGCATCGGACGCGCCATCGCACTCGCGCTCGCCCCCACGCATGATCTGGTGCTCACCGCACGTGATGTGAATGCGCTGGGCGAAGTTGCAGTCGCGTGCACCGCGCTCGATGCCCGCTGCGAGACTGTGCCGCTCAACCTGCGCGACCCTGAAGCGATTGCCAAAGCACTCGGCCATTTTGTACCCGATGTGCTGATCAACAACGCCGGCCTCGCGGTCATGAAGCCGTTCCTCGAGCTCACGCCCGACGACTGGCACTCACAGGTCGATGTAAACATCAACGCGCTCTATCACGTGACACGCGCTGTGCTGCCGGCCATGGCCAAGCGCGGCAGCGGTCATGTGATCACCATCGGATCGCTGGCTGGTCGCAATACCTTCGTGGGTGGCAGCTGTTACTCGGGCACCAAACACTTTGTCATGGGCTTCTCGGAGTCGCTCATGCTCGAAGTGCGCGATTTTGGCATCAAGGTGTCGGTGGTCATGCCGGGATCGGTGGACACAGATCTCTTCCCTGAAGGCACCGACCGTTCCTGGATGCTGGAGCCGCGCGATGTCGCCGAAGTGGTCGCTCACATGATTGCCACGCCTGCGCACGCGCTGCAGGGGCGCGTGGAAGTGCGTCCACTGTCTCCCAAGCGTCCTCGCCAGTAACTTGTATAGATGCATCAGCAGAGCAATCGCACCCTGCAGGACGTCCGTACCACGCTGCCACCGGCGGACGTGATTACTGCAGCCACCACGTTTTTTGCCCGCCGCAACGCTGTGTACACCGCGTTCCTCGAGAAAGAGGGTCCGGGCTGGGCCACGTACCGTGGACAAGGTGGTGAGGAAATCGCGGTAGGCGCACAGGTGGCACCGGATGGATTCACACGTGTCACCGGATCGAGCTACATGTTCGATCAGCAGGTCGCACGGTTTCTGTCCTTGCTGCCACCAGCTCCGCCGGAAGTGCCGGTGTTGCCGCTGGCGGCCGGTGACCCCGGGACCGGGGAGGCATCATGAGCCGGGTATCGAGCGGCGATGTTTCGGCCTCGCGTCAGGGTGAAGCGGGCGCGGTTTCCCTGCGCTCCGAGACGGCCGCCACCTCGCGGGCGGTTTCCAGCCGCGCGCCATTCGTGACCACGCTGCGCAACCGCGGTGCCACGCTTGATCTGAGCGGCGGCGCCGAGCAGTCGTTTGTGATTCGTGGACAGGTGCACGAAGCGTGGGACGCGGTGCGCATGGTCGTTGCCCACGGCACCCGGGTGAGCGATGTGAAGCAGGCCGCCCTGCGATCGCTGCTGGGCGACGGCGCTGATGAAGCATTGTACATGGTCAAAGTGCACGGACACGAAGTACACGATGAATCGCTGCCGCTGAGTGACGCGGGCGTGCGCGCCGGCACCACGGTGTTCGTGCACTCGCGTCGTCGTCGTCCGATTCGTTGAACGCGGCACCGCACACGTGACCGCCTCTCCGGTGGATCTGGCCACAGACGTTGTGCCGGTGGTGGCCGCGGTACGTCGCGAAATTGCGCGACGTGTTGTGGGGCAGGATGAGGTCGTAGAACAGATTCTCATTGCCATGGCGGCGGGTGGACACGCATTGCTGGTTGGCGTGCCGGGACTCGCGAAAACGCTCATGATCCGCACGCTCTCGGAATCCATGCAGCTCGGCTTCCGCCGCATTCAGTTCACCCCGGATCTTGTACCCAGCGATATTACGGGCACTGAACTGCTCGAAGAAGACGCGCACGGACATCGCGCCTTCCGGTTTGTGAAGGGACCGATTTTCGCAAACATTGTGCTGGCCGACGAAATCAATCGCGCGCCCCCACGGACACAGGCCGCGCTGCTCGAAGCCATGCAGGAACACAGCGTGACAGCGGCCGGTGAGACGATGCCGCTCCCCGAGCCGTTTTTTGTGCTGGCCACGCAGAATCCCATTGAGCAGGAAGGCACCTATCCTTTGCCCGAAGCGCAGCTGGACCGCTTTCTGTTCGATATCCGCGTTGGTTATCCGTCGGCCAGCGAAGAGGTGGAGATTCTGCGCGCTACGACAGGCCGTCGCACCGATCCACCCACCGCGGTCATGGATGCTGAAACAGTGTTGCGCCTGCAGCGTGGTGTGCGTGACATCGTTGTAGCTGATACCGTGTTGCACTACGCGGCCACACTGGTGCGCAATACGCGCCCCGATACCGCGGGGGTACCGGCCATGGTGCAGCAGTATGTGCGCTGGGGAGCCGGGCCACGCGCCGGACAGGCGCTCATCCTTGGCGCAAAGGCGGCCGCGTTGCTCGATGGACGCGCAGCCGTGTCGCCCGCCGATGTGCAACGTGTGGCGCTGCCGGTGTTGCGGCATCGTGTGTTGCCCAACTTCGCTGCCGAAGCGGACGGTGTATCGTCGGAGCCAATCATTGCCGCGTTGCTGGCACATGTAGCGGCGCCGGCGAGCGGCCTCTAACGTCGGTTTGTCCGGGCGGCGCGTTTCATGACGTACAGTCCGTCGCCGCTTGCGCTCGGTCCGCTGCTCGACGCACTGCGCGGCGTCACCTGGCCCACACGCGAACGGGTGCGCGCCGGCATGCCGGGAGCGCACCGCGCACTGCAGCGCGGCACCACGGGTGAGTTCACCGAGTTTCGCGCCTATCGGCAGGGCGATGATCCGCGTCGCATTGACTGGCGACTGCTGGCACGCAGCGATCGCGCGTTTGTGCGCGTGACAGATGAACGCGCGTGGTGGACCACCTGGCTGGTGCTCGACGCTTCGGCATCCATGGCGTTTCCTGAGAGCGGTGTACCGGCTGCGCGCGAGCGCGGGACTCGCAGTGCCCTCGACAAATGGACCATGGTTCGCGCCGTCGCGATCGGATTGTCGGCGGCTGCTTTGGCCACCGGTGATCCCGTGGGATTGCACGTGGCCATTCGTCCCGATGGCAAACGGCTTCCCGCACGCACGCGTCGAGGCACCGTGCAGTCGATTGCACGCACGCTGGAGTCCATCGTCCCGGGCGGTGATGCAGCCCTGGCGCCGGTGATATCGCGGGTACCCGCCGGTGCACGCATCGTGGTGTGCTCCGACATGCTGGGCGATACCAACGAGACGCTGAGCACAATCGCACGCATGGGTGCCGCCGGCTCAGCGGTCACACTGGCGCATGTGTTGCACCCGCTTGAACTCTCGCCGCCACGTGGTGCGTGGCAGGCCGTCGATCCACGTGCCGCGAGCGACCGACGCGCACTGAGCGAAGCCTCGTACGCGCGTTACACACAGGAGTTTTCAGCGTGGCGGAGTGATGTCGCCAGACGGTGTCTGTCAGCCGGAGCGCGATATGTCGAACTCTCCTGTGACGAAGAGCCGGCACGCGCCGTGCGCCGGATTGCGGCGGTACCGGTATGACAGTGGCCTCCCCGTGGGTGCTGGGGGTGGCGTTGGCCGCTGCCGTGGGCGTGTTGCTTTCGCATCTGCTGTCGGTGCGCCGTCCGCCGCTGTTCATGTTGCCAACCACGCGCTTCCTGCCCACAGGTTCGGTGCGTGCTGTGTCCATGAGCACGCGCCCAAGTGATCTGTTGCTGTTGATGCTGCGATTGCTGGCGGTGCTCTTCGCCGGCCTGGCGTTCGCGGGAGTGCAGTGGGCCGCCACTCGTGAGCCGATCGTGAATCTGGTGGTGATTGACGCCGCGGCCGAGGCTGATGATTCGCTGGTGTGGCGTGCGTCGGTTGAGCGCGTTTTGCAGGAGTCGCCGGCAGCCGCAGTTGTGCTCTCCAATGGGCAGGTACTTAACGGAGACAGTCTGACACAGGCGGGCGACAGCATCGTCGTGATGCCATCGCGCACGGGTTCACTCGCGTCGGCGCTTCTGGCTGCACGTCGTGCTGCACAGCGCATCCCATTGCGGGGGGATTCCATCGCGCTGCAGTTGGTGTCACCGCTGCGCGCAGATGCGAATACTGATGCGCTGGATACGGCGCGTGCCATGTGGCCGGGACGCATTGCGGTGATTCCGGTGTCGTTTACTCAGGCTGCAGACAGTGCGCGCGACAGGCGGCTTGTGGTGCGTGCGACGGGTGACAACGATGCGGTGAGAGCGGCGTTCGCGCGTTGGCAAATGTTGGTTACAGCAGACGCGCGCGTTGTACGCGACCGTGTGACGCCGGATGACATGAGTTTCGCGCGCAACGGCGGCGTGCTGGTACTGTGGCCCGATGCGTTGTCCGCAGCTGCTTCACCCGTTGATTCTGCAACTGCAGGGCCATTGGCTGATTCATTGGCTGATTCATTGGCAGGCGCAGTACCATTGCCGGCGGTGGTTGCCAACGGTCGGGCGCTGGTAGCGCGAGGCCTGACTCCGATTGCACAGACCGACGCATTTGCTATCAATGAAGCCGCGCCCGCTGCAACGGTCAGCAATGTGCGCACTGTTGCCTGGTGGCCCGACGGCAGCAGTGCCGCGACAGAACGGAAGGTGGGCAAGGGCTGCGTACGCGAAGTGTTGTTCAGTGCGCCCAATGGTGATGCGTTGCTGAATGTATCGGCACGCGGGGTGCTCGCAGCGCTCGCGGCGCCATGCGGAGTAGCCGCCGGCTTGGGCACGCGACCAGCGCTTACGGAAGCACAAATCAGCATGTTGCGTGGCGATGGGCCGCTTGCGTCGGCGGACGCGTTTCGGGGTGCAGGCGTTGCCAACCCCTGGGCACGCTGGTTGGTGCTGGCTGCGGCGGTGTGTTTGTTGGCTGAAATGTTGGTTCGCCGGAAATCACCGGTGCTCACGCAATGACCGCCACGGCTATGACGTTGGCCGGTGCTACACAGGTTCGCGATGCGATGTCGCGGGTGCGTGTGTACTTGCGCAATACACTCGTTGGCCGTTCGCTGCTCATGGCTGCGGCAACAGGGGTGATTGCGGCGCTCGTCGTGCGGCTCGCACTGCTGCTGCCGATCGCGCCGTTCGCACCATCGCACACGCTGCGCACACTGCTGAGTTGGGTGCTGCCGGTCGCGCTCGCAACCGGTGTGCTTCTTTGGCGCTTTCTGCAGCAGGAACGCGTGACTCCTGTGCGAGCGGCGCTCTGGTACGAGGAGCGCAAACCGTGTGCGCACGCTGTGGTCACCCTGATTGAGCAACCCGGTGGTGCGTTGTCGGAGCAGATCGCATCGCAGTTGGCCCGGCAGGCGGCGATTGCATCGCACGACACCCTGCCGGCTCGCGCGCAGCTGCGTGAGGCACGCTGGAAGGCGTGGCGTGTGCCGGGAGCGCTGTTGTTGGTGGCGAGCATGTGTTGGCCCGTTGTCACGGCCATTCAATCGCGGGCGTTGCCGAGCGGCGTGGGTGAGGCAGCGTTGAGCGCGACCGGCAATGCAAGTCGTACCGGTGCTGTTAACCGGCTCAGCGATTGGCAGGTGCGCGTGACACCTCCATCATACGCGGGGCTGCCTGCGCAGTCGCTCTCCGATGTAGGAACTGTACGCGCACTCACAGGAAGCCGTGTGCTCGTTTCGGGAAACGGCAACGCCAACGGTCTGTCTGCAACACTGGGTGAGCAAACCCTCAGCGTGTCCGGCAACAACGGTTGGCAGGTGAGTGTGATCATGCCCAATGTCCCGTCGGCTGTGCGGGTGGCCGACGGTGCGCAGTCACGTGTGCTCACACTGGTGCCGTACCCTGATTCATTGCCGCAGGTGCAACTGCTCGCACCGCTGCGCGACTCGGTGTATCGGGATACCGTGGGCACGGCCACACTCAGCGCTCAAGCCTCCGACGACATCGGTCTGCAGTCGTTGGCTTTCGAGGTCATTCTCACCCGTGCCTCGGGGGAGCAGTATACGGCACGTACATTCACCGTTGGTGAAGCAGCGCTAAACGGGTCGCGCAACGGCGGTACCCGGTATGCACTCAGCTTTGCCGGGTTGAATGTGGCGCCGGGCGATGTCATGCACGTGCGTGCGATCGCGCGTGACCTGCATCCCTTTGCCTCGCGCGAGCCGGGGGTAAGCGAAACCCGCTCCATCCGCTTTGCCCGCGCCGACGAGTACGACTCCGTGGCGGTTGAGGCCGCACCACCGCCGGTGGTTGATTCGTCGCTGCTGTCGCAACGCATGCTGCTCGATCTCACGGAGAAACTCGAAGTACGCCGTCCGCGCATTGCACGTGAAGTGCTGGTGAGTGAATCGCGAAAGCTGGCGACAGAGCAAGCACGCATTCGACGCGCGGTAAGCGCGATGGTTTTTCAGCGACTCACCGGCGAGGGGGAGTCGGAGCATGTGCACTACGAGGGCGATGGCCATGATCATGGTCTCACCGCGCAGGCGGGCAAGCTGGTGCCGGGCTTTGGCGGCAGTGGCGTTGTGGCAATGCCAGGCGCCCAGGTAACCGGCGCCTCGGGACAGCCCAACAACAACGCGACAGATGAATCAGCGATCGTGGCCATAAATCGGCCGCTGCTTGAAGCGTACAACGCAATGTGGGATGCCGGTCGCGCGCTTGAGCTGGCCGACACGCGCGAAGCGATTCCGCACATGCGACTGGCACTCGACGCCATTCAGCGTGCCCGTGCTGCAGAACGCATTTATCTGCGCGGTCGTGTGCGACCCATTGTTGTTGATCTCGCGCGCGTGCGACTTGCGGGCAAGGATACAGGTCAGGACTCTCGGCGCAGCGCCGGCGAGCCACTGACGTCAGCGCGTGACATGTACGGCAACCGTTTGCTGCGCGCGTCGGAACAGCTGCTGATTGATCCGGTGGCAGCGCGCGATTCACTGGTTGCGCTGCGCATTGATGCGCTGGCCGATGACGCCGAGCTGTCGGCGGCGCTTGAGGTGGTGCTCACTGCGTTGCAGGCCGGCAATGATGTCACGGCACCGCTGGTGCGCGCACGTCGCTCGCTGTTGCGGCCTGTGGCAGGGCAGGGCGTTCCGTCGTGGAGCGTACCATGAGTGCATTTGTCTTTGCCACGGCGCAATACGAATCGGGCGACTGGGATTCTGCACCTTCGCTGGCGGGCAATGTCATTGACACAATTGCCCGCTACACCAGTCTCGAGGTCGCACCGCAGGGAGCCATGGTATCGCTCTCCAGTAACGATGCACTGCGGTATCCGCTGCTGTTTCTCACCGGCCATCTGCCCGTTCGTTTTACCGCGCAGGAAGGACGTGTTCTCAAGCGCTACGTTGAGCGCGGCGGGTTGCTGTTTATTGACGACCATAACCACGACATTGACGGAGCGTTTCACAAAACCGCCACCGAAGAGATCTCGCGTCTGATTGGTCCGCTGCAACCATTGCCCAACACGCACGCACTGTATTCATCGTTTTTCAAGTTCGAAGACGGTCCGCCCACCACCAGCCACGAGCTCAACGGCTGGGGCGATAACCTCGTGCATGAGCAGCTGCTGGCCGTCACGCGCAACGATCGCATTGGTGTGTTGTACAGCAACAAGGACTACAGCTCCGAGTGGAACTTCCATCCTGACAACAAGCGATTCATGGGTGTTGACCCAACGCGCTTTGCCGTGAACATCGTGGTGTATGCGCTCACGCGTTGAGTGGCTGGCGCGCGTCGTGGCACTTCTCGCACTCGGTGCGGCCTGGTGGATGTGGCAGTTTCCGCAGAGCGCCGCGCGTTTGACCGATGCGATTGCCGACAGTGACCGCACAGGGAGCAACGCGAGCGTGGCAACTGTGGCCGCACTGCTGCGCTCGTCCGGTCTCAGCGCTGTGCAGCTGTCGTTGCAGGCGGTACCGGAGCGTGAGTCCCGTGTGTTGCTGCACGCGGCACGTGATGCGGGCTGGCCCGTTGAATGGAATGTGAAGGATGCAGTCACGCCTGCCGCCACACCGGCTGCGGTGGCAGCGCGGGTCGCGGCGCAAGCCAACAGCCGTTTTCTCGAAGCCAATGCAATCGCTGTTGCTGCGATCCCGCGCGTGCATCCGTCGGGCGGCACGATCATTCACGTGGCCGCGGCCAACGATGTGGAGCTTACGCTCAGCGACTCGCTGGGCTGGATCGACAGTGTTCGTGTAAGCAATCGTGGCACGTACTGGGAGATTCCCGGCAATGCCCGCGCTTTCTCTGTCCGCTCACCAACAGCCGCAGCGTCGGTCGCCGACGTGAGGGCCGATACGCTTAAACGCATTCGGCTTTTTGCATCCACCGGATGGGAATCACGGTTCATTCTCGATGCGCTCGAATCCGCCGGTTGGCAGGTGGACGCAAACTTCGCCATTGCCCCGCGCGTGAACGTGACCGCGGGAATACCAGCCGCCCTTGATACATCGCGATACGCGGCGGTGATTGCGCTCGACAGCTCGGCCTGGAGTCAGTCAGCGTCGATTACACGTTTTGTGCGCAGTGGCGGTGGGCTGTTGCTCTTTCCGGGAAGCGCACGCGGCAATGCGTTTGCGTCAGTGCGTGCCGGTGGCGTGGGCACTGCGTTGGCCGGTATACCGGGCGCGCTGCAAACGGACACCCCAACCGAAGGATTGCCGCTCTCCCCGGTCACCGGTCTGGCCAGCGACGCAGTGGTCATGGCGCGGAGCGAACGTGAGGGCGCGCCGGTTACCATCGCGGCGCGTCGGTTTGGTGCCGGTCGGGTGGTGCAAGCAGGCTTTGAGCAAACGTGGGAATGGCGCATGCTCGGGGCAGAGCAGTCGGTACACGCGCATCGCGAGTGGTGGAACAACATGGTGCAACGAGTGGCCTTTTCCTCGCCGGCGCCGGTGCCCGAACGCTGGCAGCCGCTTCCGGGCGACGCGGCTCCCTTGGCGGACCTCATCGCACGCATTGGCGGCCCCACAAGCGAGTTCACCGCTCACGACGGGGTGCCATCCCCGTCTGTGCCACCGCGCTGGCTGTTTGTGGTGGCGGCCGCCGCGCTGCTCGTCGAATGGTGGTCACGTCGCCTGCGGGGAGCCGTGTAGTGCGTGAAAGCGCACTCAATCCGGCGGCCATGGCGTCTGTTGCCAGCGCCCACCCGTAGCGTTCTCACCCGCTCTCCCCGTAACATCAAGTATGTCCGTTGCCTTTCTTTCGCACTCCGACTGTGGTTTGCACGACACAGGCTGGGAGCATCCGGAGCACACCGGCCGCATCCGTGCCATCCCCAGTGCGCTCAAGTACCACCCTGAGCTCTTTGGCGCGCTGCAGCATCTTGAGGGACGTCACGCGACACCAGAGGAACTCGCACTGGGACACGACAGCGGGTACGTCGCACGCGTGCGCGAACTTGCTGACGCTGGTGGTGGCCGACTCGATCCCGATACGATTGTGAGCAGTGGCTCCTATCTGGCGGCGTCCGCAGGTTGCGGCTGCGTGCTGGATGGTGTTGATCTGGTCATGCGGGGCGAGGCGTCGAGTGCATTCTGTGCTGTGCGTCCACCCGGTCACCACGCGGTGCGCGACCGAGGCATGGGGTTTTGCCTGTTTGGCAACGTCGGCATTGCGGCGCACTACGCGTTGGCGAAGCATGATGTGCAGCGTGTGCTCATCATTGATTGGGATGTGCACCACGGCAACGGCACGCAGGCACTCGTCGAAGATGAGTCGCGTATCCGTTTTGTGTCCATGCATCAGTGGCCGTGGTATCCCGGTACAGGCGCGCGCGAGGAGCGAGGGCCGCACGGCACGATCTGGAATGTGCCAATGGGACCGGGGCTGGCACCTGATGTGTACACGCAAGCGCTGTGGCACGCGGTTGACGACGCAACCCGCGATTGGACCCCCGACCTTGTATTGCTGAGTGCTGGTTTCGATTGCCTCGCGGGAGATCCGTTGGGTGGTTTCACGTGGACACTCAATGACATTACCTCGCTCACTGAGGCGCTGATGACTCGCACGAACGCCTGGTGCAATGGTCGGTTGGTGAGCGCGCTGGAAGGTGGTTACGCACCGGAGCAAACGGCCGCCGCCGTCATGGCGCATCTGCATGTGCTCGCGCGTCACACGCACAGCTTCGACATTGCGTCGGTGGCACATGACTGATCGCGTCGCGCACACCTTGCGACTCGGTTCCGCGTTGGCGGCCATCGCAGCACTGTTGCTCAGTGGCTGTGAAAAGCCGGCGCCGGCCGAGTCGGCCAACGTTCCGGCTCCGCAGGTGCGTGACAGCAGCGGGGTGCGCATCGTAAGCGCGGGCTTCTCGCGCGATTCGCTGCGCGCCGATGAACGCCTCACGGTTCGCGACACGCTGCTCAATGGTGCATCGCAAGCGGGCGAGGCAGTGGTGGGATTGATCGCGCTGCAGCCACTGGCTGATTCTTCGTTGGTACTCTTCAGCGAAAGCGGGCCGTCGTTGCTGCGTTTTACCGCGCCGTTTGGTTCTCGCGCGCCTGATACGTTTGGATATGCGGGCACGGCACCCGGCGCATACAGCGCCAAAGCCACGGTGCTTCCCTACCTGTCCGACACGTTGCTGTTGTGGGACGCCGAACCTTCGCGTCTGTCGCGGATCTCCGCCTCGGGTATCGGTGACGCGGTGATCCTGAACTACGCATCGTCACGGGTGGCGACTGTGTCCGGTGCGTGGCGCGACGGCACCGCTATCGGTGTGACCGTCGCAGCACCCGGTGAGCAACGCCCTGGTGTGTCGCGCGCACCAATGGCGTTGCTGCGTTTCGGCGCTGATGGAAGCTTTCGCGACACGCTGGTCCCGTTGCGCGGTCCCGAGCGATCAATACTCATGGGGCAACCCACCGCCGACAAGGATGTGCCCGTTCGTGTTGGCAACGTGCCCTTTGGTCGCACCTCGCTGTGGGCGGTGGGCAGCGACAATGTGCTCGTACTTGATACCGAAAACTGCCACGTCAATCGCTACGACAGCACCCGCACGCTGCAACTGCGTGTTGACTTTCACTGCGTTATTGAAGCGGTCACCGAGCAGGACAAGGCCGCCTTCCTTGGTGAAGTCATGCGCACCGCTCGGTCCCGGTCGGATTCGGCAATGCGCAGCCGCATCGCCAGTGAAGCATCGTTCGCGCCGGCCAAACCAACAGCTTCGGGGCTGCTCACCGACGCGTGGGATCGCATCTGGGTTCGTCTGCCTGTGCGCAGTGCCACCGACGATTGGGTGTGGTGGGTGTTTGACCGCGACGGCATGCCGCTTTCACGAATCGGCTTTGCACGACAGTGGCGCATTGCCTCCATCCGTGAACGGGACATCATCGTGGTGGAATCGGAGCGCGATGATGCGCCACCGGTAGTTGCGACCATGTCGCTTCCACCCGTGCTCCAGCGCACACCGTGAACGTGCGTTTGTGGTTGTGTCGCATGATGGCGACTGTTGTTCCACCGCGTTCACCGCGCGCATAAGCCCGGGCTATGTCGTCGGCGTCACGCATTCAACCAATCCCCGCAGTGCTGCGGCTCGTACAAACCGCGGTGCTCGGCCGCTGGCGCGCTTCGGTGGAAACGCTATACCGCGAACTGGCCGACTTGCTCGAAGCTGCGCCGGGACGGGATGTGCTGGTCAGCGGTTGTGGTGACGGAAAAAATGCCGAGTGGTTGGCCGCGCGCACCGGTGCATCGGTCACAGGGGTGGATCCCGATGGCCGACGCCTGCAAGACGCCACTGAACGCATGCTCAAGGCTGAGGTGCCGGTGTCGGTAAGCTTTCAGGTGACGCCGCTTGACGACCTGCCGTTTGACGACGCGGTGTTTGACGGGGCCGTTGGGGAGCCTGTGCTGGCGGCAGTACACGATCCCGCGCGCGCCGTGGCCGAACTCGCGCGTGTGGTCAAGCCATACGCGCCGGTGGTACTCTGTCTGCTTACGTGGAACTCTGATTTCGACGAAGAAGACCGGGCCGCTGTTGTTGAACGTCTTGGTCTTGGTCTCCGCCATCTGGTGGAATGGAAACAGATGATGCGTGAAGCCGGTCTGGTGGATATCGAGGTGCAGGATTGGACCGATCGCGGTACACGGGGACGTGTTGACGCCGTGCCGTCGTTCACGCTGGGTCAGCGCCTGCAGATTGTAAGTCGGGCGTGGCGACGCTGGGGATGGCGGGCCGCACGCGCAGCCGTGGAAAAGGAAACAGCACTGCTGCGCCATTTGTCGCAGGAACGCGCGATTGGCTTTCATGTGGTGCGTGGAGTGAAGTGGCCGCATCCGATGTCACCGTAGCGCTGTTGCTGCTCTTTGTGCACCCTCGTCGTATGTTACATGTCCATGCACTCCCACGCTCCAATATCCGTCCATGTTCTGCCCTGAATGCGGCACCTGGAACCGCGCCGCTGCAGCGCGCTGCACACGCTGCGGCGTGCCGTTGCCCGAGGTGGCGGCACCGCCGCTTGAGGCGCCCGACGAGGAGCTCTCCGACCTGCGTCGCGTAACGGGCAACCGCTACACGGTGATCAAACGCATTGGCAGCGGCGGTATGGCCCATGTGTATCTCGCACGACACGTGGCTCTGGCGCGGCCGGTCGTCATCAAGGTGTTGCACCGGACACTGGCGCGTGAATCGGAAATGCGCGAGCGCTTCCGTCGTGAAGCCGAAGCCGCTGCACGACTGGTGCATCCATTCGTCTGCTCCATTCTTGATCAGGGAGCGGCCGGTGACCTGGTGTATCTGGTCATGCCCTACTACGCCGGTGGCTCATTGGCCGACCTGTTGGCCCGCACGCGCCGCTTGCCCGCAGTGACCGCGGCGGGCATCGGTACGCAGGTGGCCTGTGCGCTGGACTACGCGCATCGGCGGGGGGTTGTCCATCGCGACGTCAAACCTGACAACGTGCTCTTTGACGAAGACACCAACGCGGTGCTCACCGATTTTGGTATTGCGACCGCACGATTCCACGGGCGCCTCACCGCCACGGGTCGTGCCATGGGAACGCCGCACTACATGTCACCCGAGCAGGCGATGGGCAAGCTCGTTGACGGACGCAGTGACTTGTACGCCGTTGGCCTGTTGCTGTACGAAATGCTCACCGGACATCCGCCGTTTGATGGATCGGATTCATACGCGGTGGGCTACAAGCATGTGCACGAACAGCCCGTCGCGCCCGAACAATCGCATCCCGATGTTCCGCCGCAGTTATCGGGCATCGTGATGCGCTGTCTGCTCAAGGCGCCCGCCGAGCGCTTTGATCGTGGATTTGAACTCGCGGATGCACTGAATCAGTTTCTGGCCACGCACGGTACCCCCGCCGACGCGCGCGCTGCACGTACGGCGCGCGCCGGTGGCATCACTCCCTTCTGAGACTCCGCCCGTCATGCAACTCGAATACGAAGTGTTGCAGGTTCACACCAGGTACCCGTTCATCATTGCACGCGGTGGTACTGCCACATGGTCGGTGGTGTGGGTGCGATTGCGCGACGACAGCGGACTTGAAGGATGGGGCGAAGCGGCGCCAAGCCGTTTTTACGGTGAAAACAGCGCCAGCGTGGTGGCCGCGCTGGAACGGTTTCAGCCCATTCTTGCACGCGCCGACGGGTGGTCAATCGAAGCCATTGAACGTGAACTCGATGGCGCATTGCGCTGGAACGCCGCAGCCAAGACAGCCGTCAGTGCTGCGCTGCACGATCTGCTGGGCAAGCGTCTTGGTGTGCCGCTCTGGAAGTTGTGGGGACTGTCGCCGGCCAGCGCTCCCACGTCGTCGTTTACCATTGCCATCGCTCCCGACGACGAAACGTTGCGCTCGCGCGTGCGCGACGCCGCGCACTATCCGGTACTCAAGGTGAAGCTGGGTTCGGCGCGCGATCGTGAGATCTTGCGCATCGTGCGCGAAGAAGCACCGCACGCCACGCTGCGTGTTGATGCCAACGCTGCCTGGACCGTGAAGGGGACGCTGGCCATGCTCGATACGCTGGTACAGCACGGTGTGGAAATGCTCGAGCAGCCGCTGCCGCCGCACGATGTACACGGACTGCGCTTTATCCGCGAGCGGTCGCCGATGCCGCTTTTTGCCGATGAAAGTTGCATCGTTGCCACCGATATCCCGAAGCTGGCCGGCGCAGTCGACGGCATCAACCTCAAGCTCATGAAGTGCGGCTCGCTGCGCGAAGCACATCGCATGATTGCCACCGCCCGTGCGCATGACATGCAGGTCATGTGTGGTTGCATGATTGAAACAACCCTCGGCATTGCCTCCGCCGCACACTTTGCACCGCTGCTTGATTACGTGGATCTTGATGGCGCGGCACTGCTGGCCGATGATCCGTTTTCCGGTCCGGCCATCGACTCGCCAGGGAAAGCCGGTACCATCGTGATGAACGATGCTCCGGGACTCGGTGTTACACGGCGCAGCTGAGCCTCGCATTACCGCTCCTGTGCTGTGCGTTGATGTTGCACTGCCGGTGCCACTCTTCCGCACCTTCACCTATCGTGTGCCCGAGGGCATGGCGCTTCCGGCTGTCGGGCAGCGTGTAGTCGTACCGTTTCGCACCGGACGCACGATTGGAGTAGTTCGTGCCCATGTACCGCCGCCCGACGGCGTCAGGTTGAAGGACCTGTTGGGTGTTCCTGATCAGTTGCCCGCAGTGCCGGCGCCACTCATGCACACCGCCGAATGGATTGCCGAGTACTACGCGGCCCCCATTGGCCTCACGCTGCGGGCGATGTTGCCCACATCACTCACCAGCGCCGGGGCCCCCTCTCCTGCACCACGCACGGTGCAGCACGCACGCATTGTGAACGCCGCCGCACTCGATTCACTGCTCGTGCGCGAATCCACATTCGCACGGGCGCCAAAACAGCGTGCATTGTTTGAACTGCTCGAATCACGCGGCGGAGAAGCCGACGTTGCTTCGCTGTTGAGTCAGGCCGATTGCACCAACGCCGTATTGCAGGGGCTGGTCAAGAAAGGGTTTGTACAAGTTGAGCGCGCGGCGCTCATGCGCGATCCATTCGCCAGCCGCGCGCACGTGGAGCCGCCGGCCACACCCACCGACGCACAGAACGCCGCTGTACAGGCCATTCTGCATGCGGATGCCGGATCCACCTTTTTGCTGCACGGCATTACCGGCAGCGGAAAGACGCTGGTGTACATCGAAGTACTGCGGCGTGTTGTACTGGAGCAGGGACGCGCGGCAATCGTACTGGTGCCTGAAATCGCACTCACACCGCAAGCGGTCGATCGATTCCGCGGTGCATTCGGTGACAACGTCGCCGTGCTGCACTCTGCGCTCAGTGACGGTGAACGCACCGATGCCTGGCGGGCGTTGCGCGATGGCACACGGCGCATTGCCGTTGGTGCGCGCTCAGCGCTCTTTGCGCCACTCACCAATGTGGGCGTGATCATTGTCGACGAAGAACACGACGCCAGCTACAAACAGGCCGAAACACCACGCTATCACGCACGGGAGGCGGCGATTGTACGCGGGCGCGCCGAGGGAGCCGTTGTGGTGCTTGGTAGTGCTACGCCGTCGCTTGAAACCTGGGAACGCGCCGCACGCGGACAAGTCACGCGTCTGAGTTTGCCACTGCGTGCAACCGGCGCCTCGTTGCCAACCGTGAGCGTGGTGGATTTGCGCGAGGTCATGCGCGAAGGTGTGGCCAATCGCGCGCCCAACGCGCCGTTCGACGAAACACTCGGTGTGCTGTCGCCGCCGTTGGTGGCTGCGATCAGTGAGCGTTTGCAGCGCGGTGAACAGTCGGTGCTGCTGCTCAACAGGCGCGGCTTCTCATCGTTTCTGGAATGTCGCGATTGCGGTGATGTCACCACCTGTCCCAACTGCTCCATTGCGCTCACGTATCACAGGGTGCCGGAGTCGCTGGTGTGTCACTACTGCCAGCACCGCGCGCCCGTGCACACGCAGTGTGGTGCGTGTGGTGGACGGGCGATGTCGCGACGCGGGCTGGGCACGCAGCAGGTAGAGCGGGTGGTGGCCGAGCAGTTTCCCGACGCGAGACTGGCGCGCATGGATGTGGACACCACGTCGGGAAAGTGGGCGCACGCGGGCATTCTTGACCGCGTGGGTCGTGGTGAAGTTGACATCCTGCTCGGCACACAGATGATCGCCAAGGGGCTCGACTTTCCCGAAGTCACACTGGTGGGAGTGATCGACGCCGATGTCGGCTTGCACCTCCCCGACTTCCGCGCCGCCGAACGCACGTTCCAGTTGCTGAGTCAGGTGGCCGGTCGCGCCGGACGGGCGCAAAAGCCTGGCGAAGTGCTGGTGCAAACGCGTCGGCCCATGCACCACGCCGTGCAGTGTGCCGTCACGCACGATGTGCGCACATTTGTTGAACAGGAGCTGGCTGCGCGTCGTTCTCCCGCCTATCCGCCGTTTGTACGGCTGGCCAATATCATTATCAGCGGGCGCGACGAGCAGCATACCGCCGATAGCGCCGTGGCCACGGCCGATTGGACGCGGGCGCTGCTCAGAAAAAAGGGGATCACCAACGTGGAAGTGGTGGGTCCTGCGCCGTGTCCCATTCACCGCATCAAGGAGCGGTGGCGTTGGCACTATTTCCTTCGCACCCCGCGCAGCGAGCTGCTCACGCGGCTGGCGCGATTTGTGGCTGAGCGCGCGCCAGCGGCCAGGGATCAGACGGTGCGGCTGATTGTGGACCGTGATCCCGTCGCACTGCTCTGATCTGCGTACCTGAGTTGGTCCGGCAACCCGCTCTGGTCCGGCAACCCGGGCAGTCTGAAGTTTCGTGACAGCATGGCGGCACCTCCGGTCGACAGCGGGGTACAACGGGGTTCCTTCCAAATACAGGAGCCTGCATGCTTGGAACAGATGCCCTCGTGAATCTCGTGCGTGAGTCGCACGACATGCTCACCCTCTCCGTGTACATCGACGGCCGCGTCACCGATCCGGCCATGCGCACCAGATGGCGCACCGAGCTTCAAAACGCACTTGATGTCACACGTACAGGGGTGCCCCCGCTGGAGCGCGAAGCGTTTCTTGTGTGCGCCACACGCCTCGAAAAAGCGCTCTCCGGGTTTGATGGCGCTATCGGATCGCCGGGCTTCGTGGCGTTCATTACGCCCGACAAAGTGCGCTTTGCAGAATCGGTGGCCACCCCCATGCCTACAATCGCCTTCTGGTCGCGCGGAGCCCGTGTGGCGCCGTACGTGCGCGCCCTTGAGCACGAACGGCCCGTGATTGCGGTCATCAGCGGCAGCCGCGAAGCCCGCTTGTACAAGTGGCACACCGGCACACTGAGCCGCCTGGAGGCAGTGGTGGTGGGTGAACAGGGGGAGGAGGAAACACCCAGCCGCAGTCGCAGCAATGGCGACGCCGCCGGACATCACAACGGTCGCGGCTCATCGGCCTCTGACGACCTGCAGCGAGTGCACGACGCGCAGCTGCAGCGCCTCATCGCTGATACCGTGGAGCGTGTGGTGCAGCACGCCGGCAATAGCGGATGGATTGTGCTTGGCGGGGCCAGGGATGTCGTACCGCGGCTGCTGGAGGGACTACCGCGCTCGGCCGCCGAACGCACCCTCGTGCACCCGGGAATGAGCAGCAAAGCCACCATTGCTGATATTCATGCCGGCGTTATTGAAGGGGCCACCCGACTGCGACATGCACGCGAGCAGCGACTGGTATCGGAGCTGGTGGAACGCGCCCACGCAAAAAAGAACGGCCGCGCCACTGTGGGCCTGGCGCGGACGCAATCGGCAATTGAGCTCGGCGCGGTTGAGGAGTTGCTGCTCACACGCACCGCGTGGTCTACACACCCGGGTGAAGTGGAGCAGGTGGTGTCGGGCACGCTCATGCAGGGCGGTCTTGTTGAACACGTTGATGGCGACGCGGCGCGAACGCTCGACGCCGAAGGTGGTGGCATTGGTGCGCTGCTCCGCTTCTCGACACCATCCTGAGGGACTTGTGAAGGAACGGTGCGGGGGCACTAGCTTTAGCGATGCAAAATGCCGCCCCAAGCCTTCGCGTGCAGCCCACGCGCGTAATCCGCAGTATTCCGAAGTACGTTTTCTGGGAGCTTGACGAACGCAAACGGGCGCATCGCGCGGCCGGTCGTACACTGCTCGATTTGGGGATCGGTAGTCCCGATCAACCGGTCCCCGAATGTGTGCTGGAAGCGGTTCGTGCGGCCACGTCACGTGGTGATCTCAACGGCTACCCGCCGTTCCGTGGACACCCCGAGTTTTTGCGAGCCGCGGCAGGCTATCTGAGCGACCGGTTTGGCGTGCAGAGCGACCCTGATCGTGACTTCATGGCCGTGGCGGGCAGCAAGGAAGGGCTGGCTGAACTGGTGCTGGCCATCTGTGAGCCGGGCGATGTCGTGCTGGTGCCGGAGATCTATTATCCGGTGTACGTGCGAGCGACACAGCTGGCATTGGGCGAACCGGTCATGGTGCCGTTTACCGAGCAAGGCACTCTGGACTTTGCTGCAATTGACCCCGCGCTGATCGCCCGTGCACGAATGCTCATTGTGAACTATCCGTGCAATCCCACCACAACCACCGTTGATCTCGCTGAGATGGCGCGGCTGGTGGAGTTCGCACGTGCAAACAGTATCGTGCTGGTGAGTGATCTGGCCTACGCCGAACTGGCGTACGACGGCTATCGCCCGCCGAGCGTGCTGCAGGTGGACGGTGCGACAGATGTAGCCGTGGAGCTGCACTCGGCGACCAAGACATTCAACATGGCCGGATTCCGTGTAGGCTTTGTGGTGGGCAATACGCAGGTCATCAACGCGCTCGATGCCTATCGCAGCAACGTGGGTTATGGCGCTGCGACGCTGCCGCAACACGCTGCGGCGGCTGCGTTCAACAACTACCGCACGATTATCCCGCCGATTGTCGCTGAGTACAAGTCGCGACGCGATGCGCTGGTGGACGCGTTCCGCATATCGGGATGGAATGTTGCCACTCCCAAAGCTGCCATGTATCTGTGGCTCGATCTGCCCGAAGGGTTCGACGATTGGGGATGGGTGGAGCACTGCATGGAGACGCACAATGTCGTGGTGACACCGGGGCTGGCGTTTGGTAAAGCGGGTACCGGCCACTTCCGTATTTCGCTTGTGCAGCCAGCGTCGGTACTGGCAAACGCAGCACAGGCCCTCGCTTCGCTGTAAACAGCGTCACAAGAGCCTGTACTGTCGCACGCCAACCGATGGTCGGCATAAGTTGTGATCGTGCAGCGCGCCTTTGCTGCGTCGCGCTCACACGGGTGTCATGCGTACTTCTTTTCCAGCGTATTGAGTAGTTACTTGGCCGCGGCCGGATCGTTCACGGCGAAGTCCCACTGCACCGTGACTGCATCCTTGATCGGATTCACGCGAGAATCGTAGGCAATGCCGTACTCCTTGCGATTGAGCACAAACTCACCGCGGAAACGGCCGGTTCCCTCTTCGTAGAACACCATCGAGGCGGGCAGCACCACACGCTTGGTTGTGCCACGCACCGTCAAGTCACCTTCGATTTCCAACTGGCCTTCGGCCTTGGGGCGCACCGCGGTGCTCACGAACGTGATTGTGGGGTGCTTTTCTACGTCAAAAAAGTCGGCGCTCTTGAGGTGCGAATCGCGACGCTCAACGCGCGTATCAATGCTGGACGCATCAATCGTGATCGTGACCGACGACGCCGCGAGGTTGGCCGGATCGAGGTTGATGTTGGCGTCCCACGTGCCAAAATGCCCGCGCGCGTCGATCAGGCGCGACTCGGCAATGAAGTTGATCTGGCTGTGCGCCTTGTCCACCGTGTGCGGGCGCGGATTGAGCGAGGCGCTGTCGGACGCGGCATGAAATGGTGAGGCGGCCATGAGCACAGCGGGCAGCGCGAGAACGGTTCCGAGACGAAGCAACGACATATGGTTTTCCTCCGGGTGAAATCAGCTGTTGGTTTTGAAAACTCCAGAATGACAAACTGCTATCTCGTAAATATATCTTAGTACTGAAATAAAACAACCCTTCGGGGTTGCCTTGTTCGCGCGGGGGCGGCGTGGCGATCTTGCAACCATGACTCTGCTCTTCAACGCTGCGCCGGCAAACGTGCGCGGGCCTGGTGCCGGACTGCTCAACGTTTCCGCGGCAGGAACGCAGTGACGGCCCCAACCGTGACTTCGCAGAACCGCCGCCCGGTCACTGAATCTTCTGAACGCTTTCTGCGCGACATCGTTTCCAACGTCACTCTAGAACGTCTCGACGAGCTGCATTTGTTCACGGCACTCCGGCAGGGCGTGTACGAGACGGGTGTGGCGGTGATCGCGGTATCTCCCGAGACGGGTGAGCGCAGCGAATCGACGCGCCACACGGTGTACACCGCGCGCTATCGGCTCGTGGTGAAAGGGCCGGATCGGGGCCGCTGGGAGTTTGAATGTGTGGCCGAAGCCGATGCACCGCTGATCACGGTTGAGACAGTGGTGCGGGGCGTGCAGCGTCGCAGCGGTGATCTGGATGACCCGGTGCGCTACGACACTGCGTCGCTGGCCCACGTGCTGCGGCTGGAGCTGCCGGAAGCGCTGGTGTCTGATGCATTGCCCGATGAGGCACCGGAGAGCGCTGAAGCGGCACACGATGCCCTGCCAGGTGATGCGCTGCCAGGCGACGATGACAGTGAGTCGCAGAATCCCGACGCGCTGCCAGGTGACGATGACAGTGAGTCGCACAATCCCGACGTGCTGCAATGAGTGCAGCGCCCGCGGTGGGAACGGCGCACACGGCGCAGCAGGGACGCGATGCATTTCGCGCGTACCTGCGCGAGCACAATCTGCCCGTCACTGCGCAGCGCCTGGTCATCGCGGAAGTGATCATTGGATCGGCTGAACATCTGTCTGCCGAAGAAGTCACACAGGTACTGGCCGAACGGGGTGAGAAGGCGGGCACCGCGACGGTCTACCGTACACTCGATCTGCTGGTACGCAGCGGACTGGTGGTGGAACGCGATTTTGGTGAAGGCTTCAGACGTTTCGAAGCGGCGCGCGATGTGCCGCATCACGAACATCTGCTGTGCACGATGTGCGGTGCAGTGCAGGAGTTTCGTGACGAACGGCTGGAGCGCATGACCACAATCATCGCCGAGTCGCACGACTTCGCCCGGCAGCAACACCGTTTGGTGATTCAGGGTGTATGTGCTGCCTGTCGTCGTGGCGAACGCAGTCCACGCCCTTCGTCTTCCACTTCGCAGCCGCAGCCCAATCGCGACAGCTCGCGTTAAGACACACAAATCATGGAACCCACTGTTGGTCTGGCCATCGCGTTCACCGCGGGGCTGCTGAGTTTTCTTTCACCGTGCGTGCTGCCGCTCATCCCGAGCTACATCACATTCATCACGGGCATGGGCTTCGAAGACGTCACGCGTTCGCGCAGCACAACACTTGTGCACGCGTTGCTGTTCATCTTCGGGTTCACGCTCATCTTCGTGGCCCTGGGCGCCAGCGCCACCGCGCTCGGCAATCTGCTGCTCGGTTACCGCGACTGGATCACACGCATTGGTGGCGCACTGGTGATCATCTTCGGCTTGTACATGCTGGGGGTGCTCAACATCGGTGCCATGGCCAAAGACACGCGCGTGCATCTGTCCGACAAGCCGCTAGGCTACCTTGGCACGGTGATTGTGGGCATTGCCTTCGGGGCCGGGTGGACGCCATGCCTCGGACCCATCCTCGGGGCCATCCTCACATACGCGGGCACCACAGGGGAACTGACGCGCGGCGTTACCCTGCTCGCGACCTATTCATTGGGGCTGGCCATACCATTCCTGCTCAGTGCCATCGCCATGGAGCGCTTCCTCGCAGCGTTTCAGCGCTTCCGCAAGCACATGGGGCTAGTCAACAAAATCTCCGGCGTGCTGCTCATCATCGTGGGTGTACTGATGCTCACGAACTGGTTCACGATCCTCGCCGGATACCTGGACGGATTCACTCCCGACTTCCTGCGCGACCGTTTGTAGTAGACCGCCGGGAACTGCATTTACCACAGAGCCGCAGAGACGCAGAGCACTACACACTCAATACACCGCACCAGTGCACCGCGGAAACGATCTGAAGGTGGCACTGCAACAGCCCCACTCAAAAAATCTGTTGCTGTTCCTCCGCGTCTCCGCGGCTCTGCGGTAAACGCCGTTGCTACTGCATTTACCACAGAGCCACAGAGACGCAGAGCACTACACGCTCATTACGCCGCACCAGTGCACCGCGGAAACGATTTGAAGGAGGAACTGCAACAGCCCCACCAACAAATCAGTTGCGGTTCCTCCGTGTCTCCGCGGCTCTGCGGTAAACGCCGTTGCTACTGCATTTACCACAGAGCCGCAGAGACGCAGAGCACTACACGCTCATTGCGCCGCACTAGTGCACCGCGGACACGATTTGAAGGTGGCACTGCAACAGCCCCACTCAAAAAATCTGTTGCGGTTCCTCCGTGTCTCCGCGGCTCTGCGGTAAACGCAGTCAGCTGCGTCTCCGCGGTGAACTAGCCGAGGAAGGGAGTCACTATCGCCGTCACCTGCTCAAGCGTCAACGGCTCATCAAACGCTTCAGTCGCCGCCGCACTGCCGCCGAACATCGCGGCCATGGGCAGCGTGGTGATGTTCACACCGCCCTGCACGAGATTGTCCTCGCCGTCGTAGATGCCCTGCGTGAACGCCGGCAGGTCGGCGCGGCTGTTCCCCTCAACCCAACCCTTCTGTCCACGCATGCGACGCACCTGCGCCGCGTGACGGGCTTCTACCGAATGGATTGAAAGCGCCGCGGTGAGCGCCGCCTTGTCGTTGATCAGGCGTGCAGCCTGGCCCTTGTACGCACGCACACCCGTGTCCTCAAACGCCATCGCCAGCGCCTGGAAAGTACCGTACTGGGTGGGCAGGAAGTTGAAGCCGGCCAGTGCGCCGCCTGCGGTGTAATCGAAGTCGGGTTTGGCAATCGGAGTGGCACCCGCCCCGGAGATGAGTGAGCGCAGCACGTTTACATGAATCGCTTCATGCTCGGCGATAACCCCGAACACGGTACGATCCGACGCTGGAATCAATCCGATTGCGTTCATGCCGCGTTCGTAAAAGTCGGCCTCGAGGTATTCGAGCAGCAGTGCGAACTGCAGTACTTCGAGCGTGACGTTCTGTTGCATGGATTATTCCTCAGCCGTTGTTGTTGGGACCCTGCACGAACGACGCCGGCGCATTGGCCAGTGTGAGTTCCTCAGAGACGAAGGTCTGGGCAGCGGCGCCCACGAGCGCCGGGCGGAATACGTCATCAAAGGCGTCAGGTGCAAACGCGGTGCTGTTGGGCTGCAGCAGGTCGCGGATCGCTGAGGCATGACGGGCCTCCACCGATACAATCTTGCCGGCGAGCGTGAGCGTATCGGCGTTGCTGATGTACTGCGCGGCGCCGTTGTAGGCGGCTACGCCGAGGTCTTCAAATGTGCGCGCCGCTTCGAGAATCGAGGTGCGGTTGCTGAAGTTCACGCCGGGGTAGACCGCGGTGATCGTGAAATCGTTGGACGGGCCAAGCGCGGCCTTGAACAGCTCGCGGTGCAGCACTTCGTGATTGCGCAGGTCAACCATGAGTGCCTGTTCGCTCTGGCTCAAGCCGGAGCCTGCTGCAGCGTTGACTACGCGAATGTAGAAGTCGGCTTCGAGCTGTTCGAGTGCGTACGCAAACTGCAGAATGGCAATGTCACCGCGCGCAAAGTCGATGGTGAGCGGGCCAGGCTGCTCTGGTGCAGGTCCAACACCATTGTCATCGCTGCAGCCGGTTAGCATGGACGGTAGCAGCACTGCCACGCCGCCCATCGCCATCAGCTTGAGCATTTCGCGTCGTGTGCGCGGCGAGGTGAGAACCGCACCGTCGCCAAGTACCATGGTGGGCCGATCTGACATGAACTCCTCCGGTCGTTGTAAGTACATGCACATGCTTGATGTGCTGCATGCACCCTGTACGACCGCCGTTCAGAAGTCGGATCTGTTTTGGTCGATTCGTTTTTCTACGCCGCCTCTACCTGCTCGAGCAGCTGCTGCCGCCTTAATAGTTGCGCGTAGCGTCCGTCGCGGGCCATCAGCTCATCATGCTGACCCTGCTCAACGACCGCGCCATCGTCCAACACCACAATCAAATCGGCGTCGCGCACCGCGCTCACCCGGTGCGATGCAATAATCGCCGTACGGTCAACCAGCGCACCACGCAAACCGCGCAGAATCGCTGCCTCCGTTTGCGTATCAACCGCCGACAGTGCGTCATCGAGCAGCACCAGACGCGGACTGCGCGCCAATGCTCTCGCCAGTGCCGTGCGCTGCTTCTGTCCACCGCTCAGATTGATTCCGCGTTCACCCAGCGGGGTGCCAAAGCCCAGCGGCAATGCCGATACGGTATCCGACAGCTGCGCCACCTGCGTTGCCTCGACCACTTCGGGCACAACGTCTTCTCCACGAGGCACTGCGTGCTCCGCGGTGTGCGGCGGCGTGACCTCAACATCAACTGCCTGTGCAACCATCCCCGTGGCATCGCGCTGCAATGCGTCCCGTGCCGCATCATCGCCGATGCCGTACGCCACATTGCCGATACCGTACGCCACATTGGTGCCAATCGTCTCGGAGAAGAGCAGCGTCTCCTGCGGCACGTAGCCGATATCCTGACGAAGCGAATCGAGTGACAACTGCGTGATCGGCACACCATCAAGCAGAATCTCGCCGCGCTGTGGCTCGTACAGGCGTGGAATAAGGTCGAGCAGCGCGCTCTTGCCGCTTCCTGTGGCGCCCACAATGGCCACGGTGCTGCCCAACGGTACCGTGAACGAGATATCCCGCAGCGCCCAGCGTGTATCATCCGCATCGGGAGCGTGCGACGGATACGCAAACCACACACCACGAAACTCCAGCGAGCGGCCAGCCGTCGCGCTCGGCAGCACGGTGGTTCCCGTGTCCCTCACACGATCGGGCGTCGCATCAAGTATCTGCATCACCCGTCCCATCGACGCCGCGCCGCGCTGAAACAGATTGATCGTCCAGCCGAGTGCGATCAGCGGCCAGGTCAGCATCGCGAGATAGATGCCGAACGCCACGAAGCCACCTACCGTAAGTGCGCCGTCAATGAGCAGTCGTCCACCCAGACCAAGCGTGATGGCCGCACCCAATCCGGCCAGTAAACCAAAGCCCGGATTCATGATGCCATTCAATCGTGCCAGGCGCATGTTGCGCTGCAGATACTCTTCACCGGCGTCGGCAAAGCGAGCGACTTCGGCGGCTTCCTGTTGATACGCCCGCACAATGCGCACGCCACTCAGGTTTTCCTGTGCCCGCGTGGTGAGCGTGCTGAACTGCTCTTGCACCGATTCAAACCGTTCGTGTACGGCGCGCCCGAGCTTGATCATGAGAAAGGGGAGGCCAAGCATCGGCAACAGCGCCGCCAGCGTAAGCGGAATGCTGATGCGCGCCATCATGATGAGCGCGAACAGCGCACCGAAGATGGTGTTCACGAAATACATGATCGCCGGCCCGGTGGCCATGCGAACGGCCTGCACATCGTTGGTGAGTCGCGCCATGATGTCGCCGGTGCGCATGCGTGAGTACCAGGCCGCATCGAGCACAAGCAGCTGCGCGAATACATCGCGTCGCAGGTCGGTTTCCACACGCCGGCTGATGCTGTTGAGCAACTCGCGCATGCCAAAGCGGAACGCACCGGCCACCGCGGCGGTGACGAGCATCACGGCGGCCAAGGGCCACAGGTCACTAGCGTTCGCTACATCTCCCATGCGATCGATGGCGCGTCGCAACAGAGTCGGGATGGCGTTTGCTGCAGCCGAGGCTGTGACAACAAAGGCCAGACCGAGTGCCAGACCGCGACGATATGGTCGCAGGTACGGAAGCAGGCGCCGCAGGGCGACGCGCGTTGGTACTGATGTCACGCGTGGCGTGTAGTATAGTGGCGAGAGTCGGGTCAGACGAACCTGCCGGCATTCGGCGGTCGTGTCACCCCATTTCACTTCGACAGAGGATTCCCTATGCGTGAATATATGCGTGTGCAGCGTAGTGCCCGGACGGTAATGGCCGCAATGACGCTGGCGGCTCTGGCCGCATGTGGCGGCGGTGACAACGATTCGGCACTCGGCGAAGACGATGCGCTCGGACGCGATCTCGCGCTGGCAGGGCAGGACTCCACCATGCCGGCGCTGCAGGACGTGCCGGAGAACGAACCGCCGGCCGTGGCGCCTGTGTCTCAGGCTCCAACACCGCCGCCGGCGCAGCGCCCTGCGCCACGCCCGACACCGCGTCCCACGCCCGCAGTACCGACGCCCGCACCGGCGCCCGTAGCGGCTCCGGCAGCGGCGCCGACTGAGGGCACCATTTCATCGGGCAGCACGCTGCGCTTTGCCACCAACACGAAAGTGTGTACCGGCGCGCAGAACATCGGCGACAAGTTCACCGCGCGCCTGAGTGGTGGCGTCACGGGTTCAAACGGCGCCGAGCTGCCGGCTGGAGCGACAGGCATGTTTGAAGTTGTGACCGCCAAGCGCGCACAGAATCAGAACGACGACACGTATCTGACTGTGCGGTTGGTGTCGGTCACGGTAGACGGCAATGTCTATCCGGTGCAGGCAACCACTGAAGAAGCAGGCACAACGCGCGTTCGTGCGGCCAGCACGGGCACCGACGCCAAGAAAGTTGCCGGTGGCGCAATCCTCGGTGCGATTGCCGGACAGATTCTCGGCAAGAACACCAAGAGCACAGTGGTGGGCGCGGCTGCAGGTGCGGCTGCCGGTACGGCTGCGGCGGTGGGTACGGCCGACTTTGATACCTGCCTGAACGAAGGCGCCACGATTACGGTGGCGTTGTCATCACCGGTTGTGGTGAAGCTCTGATCTGATGCGGCGGCCGGAGCAGTACAGCCGGCCGCTGCAACAGGGATTGAACAAAGCTTGAAACGAGTTCAGTGACCGACCGCGCCACCACTCCGGCGCGGTTCGCTCACTCCCTCCCAGCCTCCGCGCACGCGCATAATGGCGTTTACGTTTACCAGCGCGCGCAACGGACGCAGCGACCAGCCCATCGCCCGCAGGGAATCCTGGACCGCCGGCGCTACACCGCCTTGCTCAATCGTGAGCGAGTCCGGCAACGCCTGATGATGCAGCCGCGGCGCGCGCATCGCATCAGCTAACGTCATGCGATGGTCCAGCACATTGAGAATCACCTGGCTTGTACCGGTGATGATGGTTGGACCACCCGCTGCACCCGCCACCAACAACACCTGATTGGCCGAATCAAGCACAATCGTTGGTGACATCGCACTGAGCATGCGCTTGCCGGGCGCAATCGCGTTCTGCTCCCCTTGCACGAGTCCGAACATATTGGGCATGCCGGGCTGCGCCGCAAAATCGTCCATCTCATTGTTGAGAAAGAATCCCGCACCGCGTACCCACACGCCGGAACCCCAGCTGCCATTGAGCGTGGTCGTGGTGGCCACGGCGTTGCCGAAGCTGTCGGTCACCGAGTAGTGCGTGGTGTTCATCGGCTCACGTGGCAACGCCTGCATTGTGCTGTCTACCACGCGCGTGGGTGTGGCACGCAACGGGTTGATGCCCGCGCGCAGTTGCGCCGCGTAGGATTTACTGGTGAGACGTTCCAGCGGAACAGAGATGAAATCCGGATCACCCAGTTTGCTGTTGCGATCAATGAAGGCACGCTGATACGCGCTGGCCACCGTGTGATACCACTGCGCACTGCCGTACTTCGCGCTTGCCGGCCACGTTTCAAGGATGTTGTGCGCTTCGGTCATGGTGACACCGCCCGACGATGACGGCGGCATGGCCAGCAGTGTGAAACCGCGATAGGTAGACTGAATGGGGCGACGCTCACGTGGTGCATACGAGCGCAAATCGTTGAGCGAAATAATCCCCCCCCCACGCTGCATCTCTGCCACCAGTGAGTCGGCCACCCAGCCGCGGTAGAAACCAGCCGGTCCGTTGGCCGCGATCGCCTCAAGCGTTCGCGCCAGCTCAGGTTGCACCAGCCGCGTGCCCGACGCCAACGGCACACCACCGGGGAAGAAGAGCGACGCACCGGCAAACAACCGCGTCCGTTCGCTGTTGCGAATGGAAGACGCCAGCGCGGTATCAATCACGAAGCCATCACGCGCCAAGGCGATGGCGGGCTGCATGACCTCGCGCAATGTCATGGTGCCGTAGCGCTCAAGCGCGCGCGCCATACCGGCCACTGCACCCGGCACGCCCGATGCCAGATGACCGGTCACACTCCTGTCAGTGAGATTGCCTGCGCTGTCGAGATACATGTCCCGCGACGCAGCACTCGGCGCGACCTCGCGATAGTCGAGTGCGGCCGTGCGTCCATCGGCCAGACGAATGATCATGTAACCACCACCGCCGATGTTGCCCGCCTCGGGCCACGTCACGGCGAGCGCAAATCCGAGCGCGACGGCGGCGTCTACCGCATTGCCGCCGCGCTCGAGAATCTGATTGGCCGCCCGGCTGGCGAGCTCACTGTTGCTCACGGCCATGGCGTTGGGCGCGAACGTAGCCGATTCACCCGCCGCAAAGCGCCAGCTCTCAGGAAACGACGCCGGTACACGGGGCGCGATCCGCGGGTCGGCAGCTCCCCGTGCCGCGCCTCGACCTGCGCCCGCCGGCATTGCACCGGGTGTGGTTTGTACCGCTGTACCGGTGGCAATGCCGGTGCCCGATGTGCTGCTGGAATACGAACATCCGCACATCACGAGGCAGGCGAATGTGAGGGGCCACTTACTCAGCATTACAGTCCGTAGCGAAGGGTGATGCGTGAGTTACGCGTGCGATAGGTGCGACCTGTGCCCTCGGGCAGCATGTCACCCCGGTGCCAGGAGATACCAAAGTCCTGCACAAACGCCACGTGAAAGTCGCGCGACAGTGCATAGCCAAAGCCGTAGCCGATTGAGCCTCCCACGTCGATCGTATTTTCAATGCCAAGCGATTCGCCGTTGGCTTTGACAGAGAGATTCCGGAAGCTCATTGCACCCGCTGATACTTCCACGATCTGATGCAGCCCCTCGCTGCC
>JAABRT010000019.1 GCA_011390805.1 Gemmatimonas sp.
CCTGAGCGGCATGATGCGACGCACACCGGCCATCTCGCGTACTGCCGGTCGCACAAACAGCTCGGCCGTCACCATTGTGCTCACCGGATTACCCGGCAGTCCGATCCAGGGTGTACCCAGCACGTGTCCCGCGCCAAGCGGACCGCCGGGCCGGACACGAACACGCGGTACATCAATACGCCCACCAAGTGATGTGATCACATTGCGCACATGATCGAATGCACCGGCCGATACACCACCGGTCGTGACCAGCAGATCACAATCCGACTCGAGTGCACGCGCCAACGCATCACGCATGAGCTCCGCGTCATCGGGAATGAGGGGCCACACACGCACATCGGCGCCGCTGTTTCGCAGCAGCGCCGGCAAGGCGTAACTGCTCGACGACACAATCGCCCGGCCTGCGCGCACCTCATCAAACGACTCCACCTCTACCAGCTCATTGCCACTCGCGGCAACGATCACACGCGGTTTGGCATGAACAAATACTTCGGCGGCACCAATGCTTGCCAGCACGCCAAGCAACGCGGGGGTAATCACATCACCACGTTCCGCGACACGATCACCGTCGCGCACATCTTCACCGGCGGGACGGACGTTGCCTGCGGCACTCACCACGTCGCGTTCATCATGAATCCGCACCACGTCGAGTCCGCGATCCGTGTCCTCCACGCGCACCACGGCATCGGCACCGGGCGGCACGGGTGCCCCGGTCATGATGCGGGCACACGTGCCCTCCGTGATCTGTGGACGCGAGGCACTGCCCGCCGCGATTGTGTCGATCACGCGCAACGATCGTGGCTGTGCGCTGCTGGCACCCAGCACATCGGCGCGACGCACTGCGTAACCATCCATGCCCGCGTTGGGCCACAGCGGTAACGAGATATCGGCGTGCATGTCTTCCGCCAACGCATGTCCGATCGCGTAGCGCAGTGGCATGCGCACGGGTGCCGAGGCGCGAACCCGTGAGAGAATCGCCGCCCGTGCTTCTGCTACGGACAGCGCTTGTGGAGCACTCACCGCGGCATGGCCACACGCATGTCCTGCATGCGCACCGAGGCGAGGTAGGCGCCGATCGCATCCTGCACACGTTCTACGTCACGCACCGAGCCAACCCAGTTGTTACAAAGAATCGAAAACACAAGCTGATGGCCGTCGGCGGTGTTCACGTAGCCCGACAACGATCGGGCCTTGTCCACGAATCCTGTTTTTGCACGCAGATTTCCTTCGGCCGCTGTTCCGCGCATGCGTGATTCAATGGTGCCATCAACGCCAGCCACCGGTAACGCCGAGTAGAACGCATCGAACGATGGGTGCGACTGCATGACGGTGAGCAAGCGGACAATCGCCCGCGGCGACACATAGTCATGTCGTGACAATCCGCTGCCGTCACGCACCGCCACTTCGCTGTCGGAAATCCCCCACGTTGCAAGCTGTCGTTCAATCACCGCGCGTGCACTGTCTGCCGTACCAACACCGGTAACTTCGCGGGCAATAGTCTTGAAGAGCGTCTCGGCGATCTGATTCTGCGACGGTTTCTGCATGCGCAGATGCACTTCACGCAACGGCGGCGACGTGAGCACCAGCAGCGTGTCAGTGCGGGCACGCATCGGTGCTGCAGCGCCACTGGTAAAGCGAATGCCTCGGGATACAAGAACGGTTTGCAACGCCGCGCGCACAGCGTCGTTGGGGTGACGATAAGCACGGGTGATGCTCGTGCTGCCTCCCACCGGCATGCTGCCGGCCACGATCAGGCGGCTGGCCGTGGAGTCGAAGGCGATGGTGAGTGGCGATGTATCGGCTGTGATGCTGTCGCCGTTGGCACGGGAGCGTGCGGTCACCAGCAGTTCAGGAAAACCGATGTCAGGCTCCAGTCGCGCCGAAACCGGTGCTCCCACGCTTTCACCAGCAGCAAGCACCACCCGGAAAAAGTTTTCGTTGAGCATGAGCTCGTCGGCACCGGCCGAGTAGCCGAAGTCGAGATCGTCCCAGGCCCAACCAAAGCCGATGGGTGAATCGGGAAACGCGTCGCCTTCGGCAACGATGCGTCCCACCACGCGTCGGATGCCGCGCGCCGACAACGCGTCGGCAATGGGCGCAAACACCGAAAGGGCGCTGTCGTTTTGCATGGCATCGCTCCACGACGGATCGCCGCTGCCCACGAGCACAATGTCACCGCGGAAGGTGCCGCTTTGCGTTCTGCCACGCAGCAACACGGGTGTTTGCCAGGTGAAATCGGGGCCCAGCAGCTCCAGTGCTGTGGCGCCCGTGATCAGCTTCTGATTGGACGCCGGCATGAACAGTTTGCCGGCGTTCATCGACACGATGGTGTCGGCTACTTCGGGATCCATGATCAGCACGCCCCAGTGGGCCATGCGAAAGGTGGAATCACCTGTGAGCGAGTCAACCAGATCGATCAGTCCCTGTCGCGCGGCGGGGAGGGCCACGTCATACATCGGCAGTGTGGCCACCGGCAGCTGCACCGGATCAATGCGCACGGGAATGTCATTGGTGGCCGACGGCGTGCGCGTTGCGCACGCGGCAAGTGCGCTGCAAGCCAGCAACGACACGATGCCCACTGCCCGGATCACGTTCGTGCCGGAATGGCACGTCGTCCGCTGCCCGGATCACGATTCGTCCTCGGCATCCCACGTGGCCCATAAATGCGGCTCTTCCGCAACCACCACGCGCACAACGCGCGCCGATGTGTGTGCAAGCTCTGCGTTCACGCGAGTGGCGATCCAACGTGCCAACTCTTCGCTTGATGGAATCGCCTTGCCTTCGGCGAACTCCGGAATATCGAGGTTGAGATTGGCGTGGTCGAGCGGTTCAGTAACCTGATCGCGCAGCACGCGATCCAGCAGTCCCAGATCCACCACAAAGCCCGTGCTGTGTTCGAGCGGGCCGGACACGGTCACATCACACACGTAGGTGTGACCATGAAAGTTCTCACGCGCGCACTTGCCAAAGGTGGCGAGGTTTTTGGCGTCGTCCCACTCGGGGCGCCGGTAGCGATGCGCGGCCGAAAAGAAAATCCGACGCGTCAGAGTCAAGCGGGCCATGATGAGTGAAGCGAAGGGCGGATTGCGGAGCAGGGACGCGCGTCAGCGGAAAACCGGAACGGACAAACCGGCGGTAAAACCCCAGTTGCTTTGCCAGCCGGAACGAAGCTCCGTATTGGTAAGCACTGACGTGCCGTCGCTCGCCGCAATGAAATATGTCTCGGGATACTGGAACTGATGCACCGTATTGGTGACGTCCAACCGCAGGTTGTAGCCGCGCGGCAGTGTGATGCGGACGCCCGGTCCGAATCCAAACGAAAACTTGGTGCCGAACCGGTAACCACCGATGTCGGTGTCAGCCAGATCGGCAACCACGCCCACGTTGGTGAAGAGGGTAGGCAGCACGCCGCGCCACGTTTTCTTGCCGGTGAGTGACAGCGAAAATCCGACATCGGCATAATGATGAGCGACGCCCACCGTACCCTGATCACGTTCCGATGCGGGTAATCCCGGATCTACCACGTTTCGCTCCGAGCGCAGCTGTGAATAGCGCGATGTCAGCCACGCAATGCCACCAAGGTGAATGTCGTGGCGTAGCCCGAATACCGGACCGGCCTGCGGACCCACTGCCGCCGCATCGCTCTTGGCATCGAGCCACCCCAGGGAGAGTGTCAGCCGCTGCGAAAGATCGGCGTCGCGAAAGGGGCTGGCCGATGGTTCGCTGCCCACAAGCTGCGCCTGCGAGGGCGTCGCACCAAGCGCGCTTAATACAGCTCCGACCGTGACCGCTGTCGCCACCCGTCGCAGCATGCGGGACGGAGCGACTGTGGCACGACTATATCCATTCAACATCAGACCATCACAGAGCGAGAGGAGCGACGCGCAAATCGCGTCCGGTCATTTCAGAGGGAAGTGTGAGTCCCAGCATGCGCAGCGCCGTTGGACCCACATCGCACAGTGCACCGTCATCACGCAGCAACCACTCACCATCGGGATCACGGATTACCAGCGGCACAGGATTGGTGGTGTGTGCCGTGTGAGGCGATCCTGTTTGTGGATCGATCATGATGTCGCAGTTACCGTGGTCGGCCGTGACCAGCAATCGGGCACCGCCCGCCGCTGCGGCCTCGAGCACACGGGACAGACAGTAGTCCACCGTTTCCACGGCACGAATGGCAGCGGGAAGGGAACCCGTGTGTCCTACCATGTCGCCATTGGCAAAGTTGCACAACACAAAATCATGCGTGCGGTTAGCCAGGGCGTTGCAGAGAATATCACATACTTCGCGCGCACTCATTTCCGGCTGCAAGTCATACGTTGCGACCTTTGGACTCGGCACCATGGCGCGTTCTTCACCGGCAAATGGAGTATCGCCGCCGCCGTTAAAGAAATAGGTCACGTGCGGATACTTTTCGGTTTCCGCCGTGCGCAACTGGGTGAGCCCGGCATTGGCAATCACTTCGCCCACCAGATTGGCCATCGATTGCGGCGCGAAGGCCACAGGAAACGGAAACGCATCGTCGTACTGCGTCATCGTGACAACGTGCACGTCGGGCCGGCGGCCGGTGTCGAACTTGTCAAATGATGCGTCGGTCAGCGCATGCAGCCATTGGCGCATGCGATCCGAGCGGAAGTTGGCACAAATCACCACGTCGCCATCACGCATCGGGCCGGCCGCAACTCCGTCGTCATTCAGCACGACGTGCGGTGGCAGGAACTCATCACTCGTGCCCGACGCGTACGCCGTTTCCAGAAGCGCCATGGGATCACGGGTGGTTTCCCCCTCGCCGGACACCGCTGCCCGAAACCACGCACCGGTGCGTTCCCACCGATTGTCGCGGTCCATGCCGAAGTAGCGTCCGGAAATCGAGCCGAGCATTGCGCGTCCGTCAAAGACGGCGAGTGTTTCGCGCAGAAACTCAAGCCCCGACGTTGGTGGCGTATCGCGGCCGTCGAGCAGGGCGTGCACTACAACTTTTGGCACCAGCTCCCGCGCGCAGAGGTCAATCAGCGCAAACAGGTGCTGGTCGAGGGCGTGCACGCCGCCGTTGCCGAGCAAGGCCACCAGATGCACCGCGCCACCCGAGTTGCGCGCTTTGGCGCAGGCCGCTTTGAGCGCACTGTTCTCAAAAAAATCACCGGTCTCGATGGCCGTGCCGATGCGCACCAGATCCTGCATCACGACGCGTCCTGCACCCAGATTCAGATGCCCGACTTCGCTGTTCCCCATCTGGCCCGGTGGCAGTCCAACCGATGGGCCTGAGGCGGTGAGCAGGGTGCGCGTGGGAGATGCCCAGAGCGCATCCCATGTTGGCGTGTTGGCCAGCGCGATCGCATTTGCATCACGCGATTCACGGTGGCCCCATCCATCGAGGATTACGAGGGCAACGGGACGGTCGACAGACGCGGTCATCCTTGCTGGGTACAGGTCATGAAGTACGTTTGCGGGGAATGCTGGTTGCCGCCGTCTTGCGACGGTGTGACTGTGAGAAGTCGTGCGGCCAGCCCGCGAAATGTATCCACCACGCACAGACACTCCAACCAATGGCGACGCTGCTTCCGTTTTCCGTGCCCCGATCCAGTCGCGCTTTCCCCTCCGTGTTGCCGGCGCTCGTCGCGTTGTCGTTGGTGCTGCTCTCGTGGCGGTCAACGCTCAGCGCACAAGCCCCAAGTCGGGGAGACCGGGTGACGGTGCGATCGGGCACAGCGCTGCGTGGTACGCCGGGTGGCGCGGTGATCGGGGTCTCCAGTCGGGATATCAGCGGCACGGTGGAGATGACACAGACCACGTTTGTGCGCGTGACGGTTGAAGGACATGTGGCCGTTGCCGATGTGCGCTTGACGGCCGACCGCACGCGGGGCGAAGTCTCGAAGGCGCGCGGCACATCACTCTTGCAGTCGCCCTCAACCTCTTCTCCCTCAGTGGCCGAGCTCAGGCTCGGCACCTACGTGTTCCCGACCCGCGCGGGGGCGTCGTTTCCGCGTGGTCGAGACCAGGCGTTTTTTGAAGCGCGTCGGTCACTATGGGTGGACATATCCCGCGTGACAACGCGCTCATCGGCGAGCGCCGTGGCGCAGCGGCAGACCGCACGCGCCGCTGAGCCGCCAGCCAGCAATCAGCCGGCGGTCGCGGACAGCGTGGTTGAGGCACCGGTCGCGCTACCGCCGCTCCCTGCCGGCCCTACGCTCGAGACGCGCGCCCCCAGCACGCTGCGCACCAGTCCCGGAGGCGATGTGCTGGCTACGGTGCCCGGCGGAGTGCCGATTACCACACTGGCCCGCGAAGGCGGTTGGGTGCGGGTGCGGCTCGAGGGGTGGATCCCGGATTCCGCCACCGAAGCCGCAGGCACACGATCGGCTGGTACGCTTTCTGCCGCAGACCTGCGCGCCGATCCCGAGGGCACACGCGGGCGCCTGGTGCGCTGGTCAGTAGAAACGCTGGCCTTCCAGACTGCCGACGAGCTGCGCCGTGGCCTGGAGCCGGGTGAGCGATATCTGCTGGCCAGAGGGCCGGGCGATGAGCGCGCGGTGCTCTATCTGGCTGTGCCCGATTCGCTGGTAAGTCAGGCCCAAGCACTGCGACCACTGACTGAGATCTCCATTACAGCGCGCGTTCGCAATGGCCGGAGCCTGCCATCCGGCGTTCCGATTCTTGAGCTGCTCGACATCGCCCGGCGGTGAACCGGTGGTGAAACGGTGGTGAAGCGGTGGTGAACCGCCGGTCCTGAAGCGCCCCTCGTGCGTTCAAACACCACCACCTGCACGATTCTGATTGCGTCAGGATAACCCCCGACGCCCGCCATGTGACGCCGACAGGACCATTCCGCGGCAGGCCGGGGTAGTCAGGGCATCGTCCGATGGCAGGATCGAGTAGCTTTCAGAGGCGCACCATTTGCGTGCGTGAATCGTCTTATACGGAGCAGCGGTCGGTGAACCGGCGGCTGACGTCCGTTTTGTGACATGGCCTTACGTTTTCAAGTGATAGTTTCTGTGTCTCCTGTTGCTGCACCGCGCTCAGCGCACGCACCAAAAACTGCAGTACGCAATCCACGTTACGCTGCGACGCAGCGAAGCTGTGGTTTTGTCGCGCGCGCTGCTGTGTCTCCTGCGGCGCATGACTGCGCGTTGACCGCATGAGATTGGCACGCAGGGGCGCGGCCAACCGTCGGCTGATTCTGGGGCTCACAGGCTTTGCCGCGCTTACCGGACTCTGGTGGTATGAACCCGCCGACGCCATGCGATCGGGACGCGAACTGATTCCCGTGACGGAAGCAAATGTCAGCGTGACCGGTGCGCCGGCCGCGTTTGGTATCAGCGGACACATGCAAATGCAGTTCGTGCGCGCCGGCGACGCGATCACCTTCCCGCTCGAGATCAGCGGCGACGCCACAGGCTTCACATACCAGTGGATCCGTCGCGGCACCAATGAAAGCGGTGATGTCGCGCGCGCACTTACCGAAACGCAGCTGCTCGCGCCGCTCACGGCGGGCATTTATGAACTCGAACTGCGACGCGGTGGAACCGTACACCGCATCGAAGCGCCGCGCGTTGCGGTGCTCGTTCCCTTTGAGCGCAAACTCGGTGGCGTGCTCAACGGCTATCGCATTGGACAGTATCCGGCCGAGTGGTCGGCAGACCGTGAACGCTTTGAACGTCCCCCCGGATTTCTTGAAGTGCGGGAGGAAGATGCCGAGGTCAAACTTTCCACGCATCTCAAAGTCAAGCATTTTCTGACGCACGACGCGCAAACCCGCTGGCCACGATACACGGCCATCGATCCGCGTGTGGTCGACAAGATTGAACTCGTGTTGCAAGAACTCGCCCGACGTCGCGGCGACGACGGTATCGTGTTCGATGTGCGCGTGCACAGCGGCTACCGCACACCGTTGCACAACGCCGGTGTTGAAGGATCAGCGCGCGATTCGCGTCACATGTACGGCGATGCTGCCGATGTCGCGATTGATGCCGACGGAGACGGCAAGTTCACCATTTTTGATGCGTATCAGGTGGAGCGCGCCGTAGAGTGGATTGAAGGCACTACGCCGGAACTCGCAGGCGGCATGGGGGTCTATTCGAGTCCCCGGTGGCCCACACCGTACGTTCACATTGATGCGCGCGGCGAACGCAAGCGCTGGCGCGGGTGATGCGATGAATCCGAATCTGCGTGACCGTTTGCTTCGTAAACTCGACACGCTCAGTGATGAGCGCGGCTATCAGGTGTTGGACTACGTGGATTTTCTCGAGAGCAAGTACGCGGAAAAAGCGCCGTCACCTGTGTCGTTGTTGCAGCGCTTTACCGATGGCGTCGAAGATCGCCTGCGCTCCGGTGGTATCAATGCCGGCACGGTCGTGGAGACGATGGGGTTGCTCAACCGGGCTGTTGGCGTGCTCGGCGGCGTAGCCGCGGCCGGCATGTCGGTTGCCACCGACGTTGCCAACGCCGGCATGACGGCGGCCAACGATGTGGCCAGTGCGGCCAGCCGCATCGTGACACCACCGGGTGCACCGGCTGGTTCCGCCGCCGCCGCTGCTGGGGCATCGCCCGCCGGGCCAGCTACGCCGCCGCCGGCTCCACCCACGCCTCCAACGCCGCCGTCGGGCAGCCAGACCGGCTCCCGGCCTGACGGATCAGCGTCGTGAGCAGGCCGCGCATTCTGCGCCGGCGCGAATCCCGGCCGCGAAGTGGCGCCAAGCGCACGTTGCTCGGAACGATCCGCCAACTGCCCTCATACCTCCGACTGCTCGCCGGACTGTTAACCGATGGCCGAGTTTCGGCGCTTGACCGGCTGCTGGTAGTCAGCGCGGTCGCGTACATCGTGAGCCCGCTCGACTTCATCCCGGACATCATCCCGTTCTTCGGACAGGTTGATGATGTGTTTCTGCTGGTCATGGCCATTCAGCGACTGGTCAAGCGCGCCGGCCGCGATACGGTGCTCGACTACTGGCGCGGCGATCCGCGCGCCATCTCTGATGCGTCGCTTGCGGCCGTTGTCGGCGCTGCCGCTTTTTTCCTCCCGGGCCGCACGACACAGCGCCTGCGCCGACTCATTCAGCGCTGGTAGCCCCCCGGAACGGGAGAGGAAGTTGCGCCTGTCATTGCCCGGACCGCTGGACACACCCCCGCGCGGTTTCTATCCTTCGCTATGACGACATCACCGACTGACACAATCCGACCCGCCGCCGAGCCCACGCTCGACAGCGGGTCTCTGCGTAACGGGAGCAGCACCGCCGACGGGACCGTGCGCAACGTGCGCATCCGCGTTGAACATGCCCTCACCTTTGACGACGTGCTGTTGGCACCTCGGCACGCGACCACGCATCCACGCGATGTGGATTTGCGGTCGCGATTTACACGCGGGATCGCGCTCAACGTGCCGTTGGTATCGGCCGCCATGGACACCGTCACCGAAAGTGAAATGGCAATTGCCATGGCGCGATCGGGCGGCATTGGCGTGCTGCACAAGAACATGTCGATTGATCGGCAGGCTGCCGAAGTGGATCGCGTCAAGCGCTCCGAAAGCGGCATGATTCTCAATCCGATCACGCTCTCGCCCGATGCGTCGCTGCGCGAAGCGGTGTCGCTCATGATGCGCTTCAAGATCTCCGGCGTGCCCATCATTGACGGTGACGGCCGGTTGGTGGGCATCATTACCAATCGTGATCTGCAGTTTGAGCGTGACCTCGATCAGTCGCTGCGCGATGTCATGACCAGTCAGAATCTGGTTACTGCGCCCGTCGGAACAACGCTCGACGAAGCTGAACGCATTCTCGGACGCCATCGCATTGAGAAGCTGCCGGTGGTGGACGATGCGTTCATCCTCAAGGGACTGATCACCGTCAAGGACATCCACAAGCGTCGCCAGTTTCCCGATGCCAACAAAGACCAGCACGGGCGTTTGCGTGTTGCTGCGGCCGTTGGTGCGGGCGGCGATTACCTCGACCGCGCACGCGCGTTGGTCTCCGCGGGTGTTGACGTATTGATCATTGACACGGCACACGGCCATTCCGAAGGCGTTTTGCAAGCCACGTCGGCCGTGCGCGAGGCATTTCCTGACGTGCAGCTCATTGCCGGCAACGTGGCCACGCGTGGTGGCGCAGCGGCGTTGGTTGCGCGCGGTGTTGACGCCGTGAAGGTAGGCGTGGGTCCGGGCTCCATTTGCACTACTCGTGTAGTGACCGGTGTGGGCGTGCCGCAGCTCACGGCAGTGATGGATGCCGTCGAAGGCGCAGGCGATGTGCCGATCATCGCCGACGGTGGCGTGAAGTACTCCGGTGATCTGGTCAAAGCACTGGCGGCCGGTGCGTCGAGCGTCATGATGGGGTCCATGTTGGCTGGTACGGAGGAGAGCCCGGGCGAGTCGTTCCTGCTGGAAGGACGCCGGTTCAAGATGATTCGCGGTATGGGATCGCTGTCGGCCATGCAGGATGGCAGCGCCGACCGCTATTTCCAGGACGGCGAGCTGTCTCCCAAGAAGTTGGTGCCGGAGGGTATTGAAGGGCGCGTGCCGTACAAGGGACCGGTGGGCGACGTACTTTTCCAGATGATTGGCGGATTGCGCAGCGGCATGGGATATGTGGGCTGCGCTACCATCGCAGAGCTACGCACCGAGTCCGAGTTTGTGCGCATCACGACCGCCGGTTTGCGTGAGTCGCATCCGCATGATGTGACGATTACGCGAGAAGCGCCCAACTACTCGGTCTGAGAACGCCCGCATTACATGATGACGCTATCTGGTTTGACGCCCGCAGAAAATCTCGCCATCCAGGACCTGTTCTCGGTGCCGCCTTCACGCTCCGCGGCCATTCACGAGTTGGTGCCGCTGCTCAAGCCGGGAATGACGGTGGCGCTTTCCACGCATCTCAACGCCGACGGCGACGGATGTGGATCGGAAGCGGGATTGGCACGTTTGCTTATGCAGATGGGCATGCGCGTGCGCATTGTGAATCCAACGCCGTGGCCACCGCTGTTTGCGTTCCTGTTGGGCGACGATGTCGAGGACGCCTCGGATCGCGGCGTGGATGCTTTGCGTGACATCGATCTGTTGTTGGTGCTGGACATCAACGATGTGCGGCGGCTTGGAGTGTTGGCCGACACCGTGCGCGGCTTGCACGTCCCGATTGGCGTCATTGACCACCATGTGGCTGGAGAAGAACCGGTTGGGCAGGTGACCTACGCCGATACATCGGCGTGCGCAACGGGAGAGCTGGTGTTTGATTTTGCCCGCGTGCTTGGTTTGCAGATAACGCCGGCCATTGCTGAGTCGCTGTACTGCGCGATTCTCACCGATACCGGTGGATTCAGGTTCAGCAATACATCGCCGCGCTGTCACGCCGTGGCTGCCTCGTTGCTGGCTGCGGGTGTTGAACCGGAATCGATGTACCGCCGCATCTACGCACAGGTCAAGCCGGCTCGGCTGCACCTGCTGCGGGATGCTTTGGCCACACTGCAGATTGAAGGCGACATCGGGTTGTCGTGGATCTCCCTGCCACACGCGCTGGTGCAAGCCGCCGGCGCCACCTCCGATGACGTGGATGGTCTGGTGGAGCATCCACGATCGGTGGCCGGCACGCGTCTGGCGCTGCTCTTCCGCGACCTCGGTCACGGCAAAGTCAAAGTGTCCTTCCGCTCCACCGGAAACGTTGACGCGCAATTTTTTGCGCGCCGGTTCGGCGGGGGGGGGCATGTGAAAGCGTCAGGTGCCCTGATTGTTGGTGAGCTGCCGGCGGTGGAAGCAGAAGTGATCGCAGCCGCGCGGGAGTATTTGCAGACCGTGCCGCGCGCTGCGCCTTAGTATCCGCGAGCTGCGTGCTGGTATCCGCGCGCGACGTCCCCGCATCCGCGCGCTACTGTTCCGGAAATCCGTCGTCTTCCCCTGCCGAGTTCTTGAACAGCAGTGTGTGCGTGTTGGGCACGCACTCCCGGTAGGGTACGTACATCACGTACGGGAAGCTGTACCACGGCGTCCATCTGCCGCTCCACTCACAGGCGTAGGTTGTGCGCAGCCCGCATTCCACCATGCGGCCGGCTCCGCACTCTGTTGCAACAAAGTTTTTCTCATCCTGTGCGTATACCGTCCCGCTGGCCAGCGAGAGCAGCGCCAGTGGAATGGCAATGGCGGCGGAGACTCTGAGTGACATGTTGCTATGCATGATGACTCCTTGAAGTGCATTAGTTGACGTTGTCGTTTACGCGGCGCCAGGCGGTGATTTGCGGCGCGACCGTTGAACTGGACAGCGTGTAGAGCATGCCGTTGGCGTACACACCAAACTCGATCCCCGGATCAGGAAACGGCCACGTGCCCAGGTATCGTCCGGATGTGTCGAAGAGGTCGAGCATTGATTCACCGCGCGCATCACCTTCAGGCATGCTGAGCACCACGGTATCGCGCCAGACAGATCCGCGGGATGTGATCGTGGTGCCGCGTTTGAGTGTTGCGGTGGTAATCGGCGTTGGTCCGTTCTGCTCCTGACGCACATCGAACTCCGGCTTGACGAGTGTCTCGATGTGCGGCTGCAACTCGAGCGCCTGCGAGTCCGATCGCACTGAACCGATGCCGTATCCGAACAGCGTGAAGAGCGGGCACGTGTTGGCCGACTCACCGCGGGCGAAATAAGTGGACCTGACAAAATCCGGAGCGCCGCGCGGGATTGGTGCGGGAAAGCTGTAGCTGCGGTCGATCTGGCTGTCACGAACCACCACCACCCAGACATCGGGACGCGACAGCACTGCAGCAATTGATCCGTCGCGCAGTGTACAGATGGCCTGGGCAAACTGCAGCATCTGATTGCTCCGGTACGGCAACAGATCGCCGGCCGGCGAGATGGTGGTAATGCGCCCTACGATACCGTCTATGGCAATCGTGTTGCCGGCACTGTCCCGGGTAATGTCGCTGATGTTCCTGAACTCCCCCGGTCCGCTACCCTTGCGTCCCACCTGCCACGCTCTGCGTCCGGTCGCAGCGTCAAACGCCTGAAGCTCAAGGGCGCCGGCATCGGCAATCACGACGCCGCTCTCGTGTGGCAGCACGGCCGCAACAACTGCGAACATGTCTTCTTCGCCCTGGCCGCCCCGTCTCCAGACCGGACGCCATTGAACCGGAAGCATCACCCGCTCAACTGGTCCCCGATCGGCAATCGTACTGCGGAGCAGGTTGCCGGTATCGGCCGACGTTGCAACAGTTGGACTTTCGCTGCTGACTTCACCCGTGCAGGCGACCAGTGATGCGTTGAGCAACAGCGCCAACACAACGAGGCCGGTACGCATCGTTGTGGAACTCCCCGTGCGGGTAACGGGAGCAGCTGACGTGAGTGAATTCATGGCGTCGCAGGTTCAGGGTGATTGGTGACGAGTCGCGTGATCACAGCGATCTGCACGGTGCGTTCAACCGGATCAGGTGGCGACGTGCTGGCGTATCGCAGCTGTCGCGAGCGATTGAACAACAGCAGTGACGGGGTGGCCACATGCCCGAGCTGGCGAAGCAACGAGCGCTGCTCGCGGGTGAGCAATGCCATGTGCGCTTGTTGCAAACTTTCGGGCAGGCGACGCCTCAGCCCCACGGTGTCAGCGGCGCTGCCTTGCACCAGCAGCAGTCGGTGCGGGATGTGCGCCGCGAGCAACTCGCGGTCGAGCAGACCGAAAGCACCCAGGTTGCCGTCGCAGTCGGCTGGCTGCGCGATGATGACGGCGGTATAGCCGCCTTCGGCCGCGTCGTCGAACGACCGGTCAGCCGTTGGCGAGCCGGAACCTGAGCGCGCGATGACGTCGCGCACGGCCTGTTGCAACGTGTCGCCATTGTTTGACGGACGTGACACTGCGCGCATCGACAGGCCGCCAAAGCTGAGCACCGCCGCTGATGCCGCGATGAGTGTGAGCAACCGTCGCTCCCGGACTGCCGACTGGGAGGGCGCATATGCGCGCCCTCCGTCGGACCCGGCGTCAGCAGGTCGGAGCTTCGTCATATGCTCCATCCTCGGGCACGCTGGTGGCATCCTGTGCGGCTCGCTCGCGATCAGGATAGGCGAAGCACACGCCGAAGTTGTTCTCCCCCTTCACGTAATCCTTGTACAGCGTGTATTGCACGGAGCCCTCGCACTTCTGGCCGCTGTAGGAACCGCCGATAAGCCTCGAGATGATGTTGAGGTTGAATCCCCACGTGTAAGAGCACTGCGTGCCTACGGTGCGCGTGCCGCACTCCGTGGTGTTGCCGTACTCACAGTTTGTGCGTACCAGCTCTTCGGACGAGGTATCCTGAGCCCGGGCCACGCCGGTGGCCGAAATCACGGCAAACATCAAGGCGGCGGTGAAGCCTGCCATCCAGTTAAGTCGAGTCATGGGGTACTCCTGAGTGCTGCGTTGACAAGAGCAGCGGCGGGAATCGTTCGCTGCACCTGACCCCCGTCCGCCCGGTCGGCCGGAGGAGGCACGTGCACTATGCACCCGGACCGTCATCCGGGCGTCACCAATTCCTTGCACGCGTCATCACCAGCGCTCGCCAGTGTCGCCTTGGAACGACCGAGTGCGTCCTGTACCTTTCCCTGCATGACAACCACACTACAGGAACGTGTTGCGACCGCCCTTCAGGGCGTGGCGCATCCTCAGGCAGGCACCGATGTGCTTTCGGCGGATGCGATCCGCGACATCGGCACCACCCTTGACGGCAAAGTCCGTCTTACCGTGCTGCTCAGCGCCACTGACGACGCTACGATCGTCCGGGATGTGCGTGATGCGGTGCAGGCCGTAGAAGGCGTCACCGATGTGCGGGTGGACGTCAAAGACCCGGCGCAGTTCTCAAAGTCAGGAGCCGGCGCGGCCGCCGCGCCGCCGGCGCCGCCCGCTGCACCGTCCCCCAAGCGCTCGCTGCCGGTTATGGAAGCCGCCCCCGCGGCGCCCAAAAACGTGGCGCCACCGCCACCGGCAAGCTATCCGCAGCTGGGGCGCATCATCGCCGTGTCGTCGGGCAAAGGCGGCGTTGGCAAGTCCACAATGGCCGTGAATCTGGCTATCGCGCTGGCGCAGCGTGGTGCGCGCGTGGGCATCATGGACGCCGACGTCTACGGTCCCAATCTGCCGCTCATGCTGGGCGTCGACAGTGCACCGGCTGTACGCGACGAAAAAATCATTCCGCTCGAAGCGCATGGCATCAAAGTGATGTCCATCGGCTTCCTGATTGAGAAAGAGCAGCCGGCGATCTGGCGCGGTCCCATCGTCATGAAAATCATCACGCAGTTTTTGCGTGATGTGAACTGGGGACAGCTCGATTATTTCATCGTCGATATGCCACCGGGCACGGGAGACGCGCAACTGTCGCTGGTGCAGGCAACATCAGTGCATGGGGCCATCATCGTCACCACACCGCAGCAAGTGGCCGTGGGCGATGCGCTACGCGGTGTGAAGATGTTTGAACGCGTTTCCGTGCCGGTACTCGGCATCGTTGAAAACATGTCGTGGTTTGAAAACCCGGAGACAGGGAAGCCCATCGCGTTGTTTGGTTCGGGGGGGGGACAGCGACTGGCCGACGAAACACGGTTGCCGCTGCTCGCGCAGGTGCCCGTCGATCCGCGCATTCAGGAGGGTGGCGACACCGGGCGTCCCATCATGGTGGCGGAGCCGGATGCCAAGGCCGCGAAGGCAATTCGTGCGTTGGCCGAAGTTGTGGTGGCGCGTATGGATTCGCGTTGGGGCGTCGGCGCGGGCTGATGCCGCGTTGGCTGCACCGGTAATCTCTTGTTGAACCGCCCATGACCGCGCGCTGCATCACGCTGCTCACTGACTTTGGTACCGCCGACGGTTACGTGGGCGAGGTCAAAGGCGTGCTTGCAACGCTCGCTCCCGGCGCGGTGATTGTGGACATTTCGCACGACGTGCGGCCACAGGACATTGACGGTGCCCGCCTCGCTGTCGCGCGTTACTGGAGGCGATTCCCGCCGGGTACGGTACATCTGGTTGTGGTTGATCCCGGTGTCGGATCCGGTCGTGCGGCCATCGCGGTTGCCAGTGGCGACCGGTTGCTGGTAGGACCTGACAATGGTGTGTTATCGCCGGCGCTGTTTGCGGTTGATGCACAGGTCGTCGCACTGCCCGTCCCGCCAAACGCAGCGCCGACATTTCATGGACGCGATGTGTTTGCACCGGTTGCCGCGCAGCTGGCTAATGGCGTGCCGCTGCATGAACTCGGCGACGCCTGGCACTCCGCGATCCGCCGGCGCACACCTGAGCCAACCAAACGTCAGGACGGGGCGGTGCAAGGTGAAGTGATCACGATCGATCGCTTCGGCAATGCGGTCACCAACCTGTACGCGCGCGCTGACGGCTGGCTGGAGGTGGCGTCAACCATGTTGCCGGTGGTGCGCACGTACGCCGAGGTGGAAACCGGCACACGTGTTGGTGTGGTGGGATCGACCGGTTTACTGGAAGTCGCGGTACGTAACGGCAATGCATCGCACGACCTGCATCTGTCTCGGGGAGCGATGGTGGTGTGGCACCCGTCCAGACGGAGCAGCTGACAATCGCGATCGCACGTGACCTGCCTGCTTAGCGGTCGCCCTCGCGAGCGACCCCGTCTCACGTTCCCTACTCTACCGCCGCTGAGCCACCCGTAAGCGGACGTCGGGCCGCCACTACGCCGGTTACCGGTGTCGGCGTGCTCCAGTCTGGCTGCTTCACCGGCGCACCTGGCAGCGCGGCACGGATTGGTGCATCAGGCACTCGCAGTCCTCCGCGCGATACGAGCACCGCACCCGCGCCGACGGTCGCCACCACCCACGTGGACGCCAACGCGATAATGCGTGCGGTAAGCCCGACGCCCGGCACCGCTACGAACACAGCCGCCAGCACCCACGGCAACCACACAATGCTGTAGCCGATGAGGAGGGCGCGAAGCAGCCCCGCTCTGGTGCGCGCGGTCTCGCCCTTGGCGCGGGCCCGACCGATCACCGCTGCAACGGCCAGAACACCGAGAGTGGCCACACCGGCGATGGCCAGTGTGGTGGCCATGAGTACGATCGGTACCGCAAGCAGTCCGATCACGGTGAGCGCCAGCCCGAGCAGTACAACCGCGATGATGGGTAGCGTAATGACCTGAGCCAACAATCCGCGCCAGAAGGCCACCGAGACATCGGCTTCAACGGTGCGAATGATGCCTTCCAGCGGACCCAGCGCCGTGACGAGCACCAACAGCGCCAGTACTGCCCCGATGATCGCGACGCCCGATACCTGCAGCACGGCTTCAGTAGTGCGCCTCGCTCCGGACTTGGGCTCGCCGTCTTTCCCGAGCTGCCGCTGTTGCAGCATGCTCTCCAGGCGTTCCACAAGCCCCGGTGCCATCTCCCGTCCCGACTGCACAACTCGCTGCAGCGCCACCCCGAGCAGTTCCCGCGCGGCGTCCGGCACGGCCGGAATGGCCAGTTGCGCGCCGGCGGTCGCCACACCACGCAGGGGCGACTGTGCCGTTGCCGAACGGGGAATCAGCCCGAGAAACAGGGCACTGATGCCGCACAGCACCATGGCGAGGCGCAAACGATTCAACATGTCAGCTGTTGCGCGCCGAGGTGAGAGCCCGCAATCCGGCCACACAGGCTCCGGCGGCCAGAACAAATCCCGCGCCGGCGGTAACCACAACCATCGGCCCGCCTGCCGCCCACGCCTCAAGCCCAACCTGGCCGACCGCGGCCATAATCACGTCGGAGGCGGCGGCATTCGCAGCGGTGCGCGCCTGCTCCAGCCCCGCGTTGGCCAGCAGCAGTCCCATGTCGGCTCGGTTCACCGCCCAGATGCTCCCGGAGATGACCACCGTGGCGGACGCCGCTGCTGCCAGTGCCGCTGCAACCCGGGCCGGTGCCGTACTGGGTACAAACCGCATCACGCTGTTGCGAGCGGCCACGTGCCACGGCTCGAACACCTGGACCTGCGACATCACGCGATCGGCAAAGTCTGAAGAGGGCGCAAAGTGCGGCATGTCTTCCAGCACCATCACAAAAAGCCGCGCCTGTTCCAGCTCGGCACGGCAGGATGCACAATCTCTGACGTGTGCCTTGAGAGGCTGCACGCCAAATCCCACCTCGGTGTCGAGGAGGAGATCGATTTCGTCGGGTCGTAGATGTCTGTCTAGCAAGAGTAATGCCTCCAACGGGGCGTACGGCTGATTCTGATCTCTGGTTTCAGCGTTTCCATACTGATTTTGAAGCCGTCTGCGAAAGACGGAAAGTATGTGATTCGGGTCACTGTCTGGTTTCCTCCAGCGCCTCGCGCAACTCGTGCCGGGCGCGATGGATGTACGTCTTCACAGTGCCCAGGGGCAGGTCGAGTGTGGCCGCGATGTCCTCGTACGCGCGTCCCTCAACGTGACGAAGCATGATGCACGCCCGATACTCTGGACGGAGTTTGCCGATGGCGGCTTCGATCGCTTCGCCCAGCTCCTTGGCTTCCAGTTCGTCGAGCGCGCTCTCCTGGTCGGCCGCCACGTCAAAGGTGGACGCCTCCACCTCGGCGGCACTGGAGGCGTGCGGCGAGCCGTCCATGCTGATGGTGTTCAGCCGACGGCGACGCAGGTGGTCGATGGCCACATTGTTCGCGATTTTGAACACCCAGCTCGAGAACTTGAACTCCGGGCTGTAGCGATCAATGTGGTTGAGCACCTTGATGAAGGCGTCCTGTGCCAGGTCTTCCGCCAGCTCACGATCGCGTACCATACGGTACACGAGCGAGAACACCGGTCGCTCGTAGCGCTTCACCAGTTCGCGGAATGCCAGTTCACGCCCCTCTTGTGCGAGGCGCACGACATCCGCGTCTGGGAGGGGGGACAGATCGTGAGTGGTTGGCATCAGGGCGATGGCAAGGTAGTCCGATGCTTCGTGCGGGACCAGACGTAGCAGCGCTGATGGCGCGACCATGGCGCGTGCGTGACCGGGGCACAGGACGAAACGACATCGACGGCACGTACGAAGAACGACATCATCGTGAGCGAGTTCGCTTGCTCCGGCGCATGCGTACGGCGAGTATTCGTGATGGCACCCTCGTCAATAGTTGGCCCACCTGACGCCCCGCAGAACGCGCGCCCGTCGCAATCGTCGCTCGATACCGCGGCCGCTGCGGCCCAGGGTGAGGGAAAACGTGCGTACGTGCAGCGCATGTTCAGTGACATTGCACCGCGCTATGACCTGCTCAATCACGTCCTGTCGCTCAATATCGACAAGGCGTGGCGGAAAAAGGCGTTGCGGGCGCTCAACTGGACGCGCGTACCCGAGGGCACATATCTCGACCTGTGCGCCGGCACGCTCGATGTCGGGGCGATGCTGGTGAAACAGAAGGGATTCAACGGGCATGTGATCGGCGCCGATTTCGCCGTGCCGATGTTGCAGTACGGTCAGGGCAAGGCACCTCGCCACCGGCTCGCGCCAGTGGGCGCCGACGCGCTGGCGCTGCCGTTTGCCGACGCATCGCTCGATGGAGCCATCGTGGCCTTCGGCATTCGCAATGTGGCCGATCTCGACGCCGGTTTGCGGGAAGTCCGTCGCGTGCTCAAGCCCGAGGCGCGCTTTGTGATTCTGGAATTCAGTACACCTCCGTCCCGCATCATCCGGGCCGGTTATCACGCCTACTTCCATCATGTGCTGCCGCTCGTTGGCAAACTCGTGAGCGGCCACGGTTCGGCGTACACCTATCTACCCATGTCCGTGGCGCATTTCCCAACGGAGCAGGCGCTGGCCGATCGCATGCGTGGTGCGGGTTTTCAACAGGTGTCGTTTGACCGTGTCAGCTTTGGCATCGCGGCGATCCATGTCGGCGCCGCGACGACCGCATCAACTTCCTGACGTGTCTGTGGATACTCTTTCTGCATTTATCGCCGAGATTGAAAAGGCCGGCGAGCTGGTTCGCATTACGCATCCTGTGCGTGTGCATCTTGAGTTGTGCGAGATCGCCGATCGTGTAATGAAGATGCCGGGAGGCGGACCGGCGCTGCTCTTTGAGCATCCGGTGCTGCGCGATGGCACGCGCGCCGAGATGCCGGTGGCGATCAATCTGTTCGGCTCCATGCGGCGCATGTCGCTGGCCATGGGCGTTGACGATCTCGATTCGGTTGGCGCGCGCATTACCGAGTTGCTCGATCTCAAGGTGCCTGACGGTTTGATGGCCAAGCTGGGATTTGCATCGCGACTCTTTGAAGTGGCCAAGTTCCCACCGCGCACCGGTGGCAGCGGCACGCCCGCCTGTCAGCAGATTGTATGGAAGGGTGACGAGGTAGACCTCGACAAGTTGCCCATCATCACCTGCTGGCCCGAAGACGGTGGACCATACGTCACGCTTACGATGGTGATTTCCAAGGATCCGGCGCGCGGCATCCGAAACGTTGGCATGTACCGCGTGCAGCAGCTCGGAAAGCGCGATGTGGCCATGCATTGGCAGCGCCACAAAACGGGTGCCGATCATTTGCGGCAGATGGCTGAGCGCGGCGAAACCATGCCAGTGTGCATTGCCGTGGGTGCCGATCCGGCCAGCATGTACAGCGCCTCAGCGCCGCTGCCGCCCATGATTGATGAATTCATTTTTGCCGGATTCCTGCGTCGGTCGCCTGTGAAGTTGGTGAAGGCTGTCACGTGCGACCTTGAAGTACCGGCCGAAGCGGATCTCGTGATCGAAGGCTACATCGATCCGGCCGAAGCACTCGTGATGGAAGGCCCGTTTGGCGATCACACCGGCTACTACAGCGAAGCTGACTTGTATCCGCGTGTGCATGTGACCGCGGTGACAATGCGAAAACAGGCGGTGTACGCGACCACCATCGTGGGCAAGCCGCCCATGGAAGACTTTTATCTGGGCCACGCGACCGAGCGCATTTTCCTGCCGCTGCTCAAGCTCACCTGTCCGGAGATTGTGGACTACCACATGCCGGCCGAAGGCGGCTTTCACAATCTGGTGTTTGTCTCGATCAACAAGCGCTATCCCGGTCACGCCGACAAGGTGATGCACGCGTTGTGGGGACAGGGACTGATGTCGCTGGCCAAGGTGCTCGTGGTGGTAGACCACGATGTGAACGTGCGCAACACCATGGAAGCGTGGTGGAGTGCGCTCAACAACATGGACCCCGAACGTGATGTGCGATTTACCATGGGTCCGGTAGACGTGCTTGATCATGCCAGCCGTGCGTTTACCTACGGCAGCAAGATGGGCATCGATGCAACGCGCAAGCTGCCGGAAGAAGGCAGCACGCGCCCGTGGCCCAAGATGATTGCCATGGACAAAGAAACCAAAGCCAGCGTTGACGCGATGTGGTCGAAGCTCGGCTTGCCGGTGCCCACCCGCGGTTTGGGCGTTCCATGAAGCAACAGGTAGGAATGCCGTTGCCACCCGGCGCGCGCGATGGGCAGACCTTTGAAGGCGGCTCGCTGCTCGTACGGCTGGCCAACTTCGTGAAGCTGCCGCACACCGTATTCGGGTTGCCGTTTGCGCTAGTTGGCGTGTGCTTTGCCACCGCTGTGGCGCCACTTACCTGGCCAACGCTCGGCTGGGTGCTGGTGGCATTCACCGCGGCGCGATTTGCCGGTATGGGATTCAATCGCATTGTTGATCGCGACGTTGACGCGCTCAATCCGCGCACTGCCATGCGCGAGATCCCGCGTGGCGCGCTGACCGTTTCGCAGGCGACAACGGCGGTGGTGGTCATGAGCGTGCTGTTTGTTGTGGCGGCCTGGCAGCTCAATCCGCTTTGCCTGATGCTCTCTCCCATCGCACTGCTCTGGGTGCTCGGTTACAGCTACACCAAACGCTTCACCCGCTGGTCGCATCTCTGGCTTGGCCTCGGACTCGGCATCTCGCCGGTTGGTGGTTATCTCGCTGTCACCGGTGCCTGGAGTGAGCCGGTGTGGATGCTGTGTGCACTGTCGCTGGCCGTGATGACGTGGACGGGCGGCTTTGACATTCTCTACGCGCTGCAGGATGCGGAGTTTGATCGCACACAAGGTTTGTATTCGTTGCCGTCGTCTATTGGTGTGCAATCAGCGATCTCCGTGGCGCGGGGGCTGCACGTGGTCACGGTGTTGTGTCTGGCCGCCGTGATCGCGGCTGACCCGTTGCAACTCGCAACGCAGGTGAATGCTGCCCTGCCACAGGCGTTGTTGTGGATTGGAGTAGTCGTTGCTGCAGTGCTGCTCGTGTGGGAGCATCGCCTGGTGAAAGCCAACGACTTGTCACGACTCGATGCGGCGTTCTTTACCATGAACGGTGTGATTTCCATGCTGTTTTTCGCGTGCGTGCTCGCTGCGACATTGCTCTCCACCGGTTCGCTCACGGCGGTAGGGGTATGATGCCGCCGGATGACGTCCGTAAACATCCGGTTGTTCTGGCCATCACGGGTGCCAGCGGTGCGCCGTACGCGGTGCGTTTGCTGCAGGCGCTGGTGGCCTGTCATGTGCCAACATGGCTGATCGTCTCCTCGCACGGATGGCGTTTGCTGCAAACGGAATCCGGCATTGCCGACCTCGCATCACTTCGCACGGCGGTCGGGGAGGCCGCGTTCGATGCGACGGTGCGAGTCTTTGACGACAACGATCGTGGCGCCTTGCCTGCCTCCGGCTCGGCACGCACATCGGGCATGATTGTGTGTCCGTGCAGCATGGGCACGGTCAGTGCAATCGCTCACGGTACCTCGCGTTCACTCGTGGAACGCGCCGCCGATGTCACGCTCAAGGAACGACGCAAGCTGTTGCTGGTACCACGCGAGACACCGCTTTCACTGGTGCATCTGGAAAATCTCACCGCCGTCACACGTGCAGGCGCGATTGTGCTGCCGGCAGCACCCGGTTTTTATCACGGGCCGCAGGCCATCAGCGACCTTGTGGACTTCGTGGTAGCGCGGATTCTTGATCAGTTTGACATCGAACACGCTGTCGGCCGACGCTGGGGCGACGCTTCTTGATACCACAGACAGGGACGACGACATGACACCAGTACCCATGGAAGGGCGCGGCGCCGAACGCATTGTGATTGGTTTGATTTCCGACACACACGGCCTGCTGCGGCCGGAGGTCTTTCAGGCGCTCGAAGGTGTGAGCGAGATCCTGCACGCCGGCGACGTGGGCGACAATGATGTGCTCACCGAACTCAATGCCATTGCGCCCACACGTGCCGTGTTTGGCAACACCGATACGCCGGGCCGCACCGATTTGTCGGAGCGTCTGGAAATCATGATCGGCAATATTCGTGTGCTGGTGACGCATGGCCATGAGCTGGGCACGCCGACACCTGAAAAACTGGTGGAGGCCTACCCGACTGCGGAAGTCATCGTGTACGGCCACACCCACAAGTCCATGGTCACACGGGTTGGCGACACACTCGTGGTCAACCCCGGTGCGGCCGGCCCCAAGCGATTTGAGCTGGTGCCGAGTGTAGCGCGCCTGAGCATCGCGCGTGGCGGCGCGAATGTGGAGATTGTGCAGCTGTGATCATCAGCTTCCCATCAACTCCGCGTATCGCGCCACGCCAGCAACAACAGCGACAGCTCGCCGGTGTGAAACACCACTGCCGCCGCACCGATTGACGACAGCTGCCAGATAAGCACCGTGGCTGCGGCCATGAACCACGCGCCCAGCAGATAGCCTGCAGCGAACAGCGCGGTGACCGGTCGTGCAAAACGCCACCAGAGCACGGCGGCAGCGATGGCAACAAGCATGGCTTTGATCATCGCCATCACGCGCATCATGCGCACGAAAGAGGCGTCACCCGCGGTGCTGGGCGTGCCCGCGACCGTCGCCCATGCGACCATCGCCGCGACAGCGATCATTCCTGCCACAAGCAGCGTGCGATACGCGCCCGGGCTCATGGCAACGGCGCGGTCGCGCTCGCGCTCGCGCTGTGACACCGGTGATAGTGCAGATGTCAGCATGACGTCAGGACCTCCCGTATCGTTGGCGCGGTGCGCAACTGTTCTTCACCGCGGGTGCGAAACCAATGCTCCAGAAGCGTGAGCTCTTCGAGCGCGTCAACTGTCAGTGCGGTGGCGCGGGCCGGCGGCTGCGACTCCAGCGCCAGCAGACGTTCCACACCGTGGGGATCGGCAACTGATGTATCAGCCAACACGCGCCCCTCACGCACAAGATACAACCAATCTGCATTCGCTCGCCCGGGCACGCGATAGGCAAACGAGGGGCGGGACAGCGCTTCGCGCACGCGCGTCAGCTGCGCGTTGAGCGTTTCCAACGCCGCCAGTCGATCGCGCAGCCATCCGGCGCGTTCAAAGGACAGCTGAGCGCTGGCCACGGCCATCTCCTGTTCGAGCGCAACCTGTGGTTCATCGCTGATGCCATTGATAAACTGCTGGGCGCGCGTGAGCTGCGTGAGGTACTCCGCCTGAGAGCAGGCCGCCACGCAGGGCCCGAGACAACGACGCGTTTCATAGCGATGACAGCCCGGCGTACGCGTGTAACGTGCATCGTCGGCGAAAAAATCACCGGCGTCGCGCAATACCATGGGCACACGGTCGGCACAGTCGCGCAAGCCAAGCGCATCGTTCAAAACGCGCACCGCCGAGACGAGCGGCGCACGATGCGCGAACGGGCCGATTACGGTTGCACCCGCGCCGGCGCGCGATCCCGACACGGTGCTGGCGCGCTGCACCCGCAATCTCGGCACCGGCTCCCGTCGCACTACGATCACCCACCACTGATCAAGCGGGCGCGCGCCCCGCTTGTTGTACTCGGGAAGATGGGCGCGTATGAGCCGGGCTTCACGCAGCAGTGCGGCAAACTCGTTCGGCATCACATCCCACTCAATGTTGGCCGTCTCGCGCAACATGCGCGCGTGGCGATGTTCGGGCCACGGCAACCTGAAGTAGCTGAGCAGCCGCGTGCGCAGCGTGCGGGATTTGCCTACGTACAGCACGTCACCACGTGCGCCGATCATGCGGTACACACCCGGCACGTTCTGCGCATTGCGCCGCACCAGTTCGCGCAGCGGCGATGTGTCGAGTCGCGCCACCGGTTCCAGGAAAGAGAGCTGGGCGGCAGATCGCGTACGGGCTGTTGGTGGCGGTCCGAACATAAGCCGAACATACGGCCGATGCCGGAAACGCACAAGCAGAGCGGTATTACGCTGCCGCCGCTACCGCTGACAGGTCGCGCAGAAAACGGTGCTCCGGCCATCAATGACGTGCGTGCCAATGAGCTTGCGCCCGCAGCGCGTGCACGGCTTCCCGTCCCGACCATAGGCCTGCAGCGCACTCACGTACCCACCCCGACCTCCGCTTGCGTCACGATAGTCGCGAAAGCTTGTGCCCCGCGCGGCGATGCTGGCGCGAAGAATCTCCTGCAACGCCGTGTGCAACTCCACCCATTCATCGTCGCGCAGATCGCGCACGCGGCGCGACGGATCGATGCCTGCATTCCACAGACTCTCCGTCGCGTAGATGTTGCCCACCCCGGCCAGTCGTGTCTGGTCCATAAGCGCGGCTTTGATCGTGCGCGTGGAATCGCCAAGTGTGTCGCGTAGCGCGTGCGCGGAGAAATCTTCACCAAGCGGCTCGGGGCCGAGTGCTGTGCTGTACGTCGTGAATGTGTCATGCGACATCCACGAGACGGTACCAAGTCTGCGGACGTCGCGATAGTGCAGCGTTCGCGCGTCGTGCAAGGTGAACGATACGGTGAGATACTCCGACAGCTCGGCCGGCAGTGTTCCGTCGTCAATCAACAACGACCCGGTAAACCTCGGTTGCACGACGATGTGCGCGAGGTCGTGCGTGGTATTGATTGCGGTATCGTTCGCGGTATTGTGAGGAACCGTGCGCACGCTATTGTGAGAAACCGTGCGCGCGGTATCGTGATCAACATTGCGCATGGCGTCAGAGGTCAGATCAATCACGATCAACTTCGCCCGACGCCATACACGGGAGATCACACGCCCGACTGACAGAGCGCCGAGTGTTGCTGCGGTTGCACCGCGCAACACGTCTTCGCGAATCACATGTACACGGGCAATGCGAGCACCAACCACACGTTCGTTCAAATCACGCGCGATCGTTTCCGTTTCCGGCAACTCCGGCATTTACGACAGCCGCTCGTGCTCCCGCCAGCCGATATCCGTGCGGAGTTGTTTGTCCGCCAGCTCCACCTGCTCAGCGCCTTCACGGCTGATGCGGCGCGCCTCGTCGAACGACTCGCCCAGTCCGGTAATGGCCACCACCCGACCACCGCTTGAGACCAGTTCGCCATTGGCCGCACGTTTGGTACCGGCGTGAAATACCCGTCGTGTATCGGTATCGTCGGGCAGGCGCAGCACATCACCCGTGCGCGGCGTGTCCGGATAGTTGGGCGCGGCGACAACGGTGGTCACTGAGGCGCCGGTGCGCCAGGTGAGTGGCGACATGTTGTTGATGCGTGCACCACCGGCAACGGCAAGCATCGGCTCAAGCAGACTGCTAGTGAGCATGGGCAGGATCGCCTGCGTTTCGGGATCACCAAAACGACAGTTGAACTCCACAACCTTCGGACCTTCTTCCGTGAGCATGAGGCCGGCGTAGAGCAGACCGGTAAACGGTGTGCCGCGTTTGCGCAGCGCGTGCAACGCGGGCAACAGGATGCGCTCTGTCACGTCATCAAGCAGGACGGGGGTGCCAAGTGATACGGGCGTGTACGCACCCATGCCGCCGGTATTCGGTCCGTCATCGCCGTTGAGCAACCGCTTGTGATCCTGCGCCGGCAGCATGGTGAGCACATCCGTGCCGTCGGTGATCGCAAACAGCGAGAGCTCTTCACCCGTCATGAAGGCTTCCACCAGACATTCGTTGCCGGCTTCACCAAACGCCTTGTCGCCCATGATGCGATCAATGGCCGCGTGCGCCTCCACCTCGGTGTGGCAGACAATCACACCTTTGCCCGCTGCCAATCCCGACGCCTTGATCACCACCGGCGCGCCAAAGCGCTCACGCACGGCCTCGTGTGCGCCGGCGGCGGTACGGTGAGTCTCTGCGTTCGCGGTGGGCACACCCGCCCGCGCCATCAACTGTTTGGCAACGTGCTTTGACGTCTCGATCTCAGCCGCTTCGGCTGTTGGACCAAAGGCCGGCACGTTGCGCAGCCGCAGGCGATCCACCAGTCCATCGGCCAGCGGTGCTTCAGGTCCCACCACCACAAGGTTGACCTGTTCGCGCAGCGCCAACTCCACCAGCGCATCGCTCGCCGACGCCGCGACGTCTTCAATGCGCGCCAGCTGCGCAATACCGGGATTGCCGGGCGCAGCGATCAGTTCAACGTGCGTGTTTTCGCGCGCGAGTGCGTCCGCCAGCGCGTGCTCTCGGCCACCATTGCCAACGATCAGAATCTTCATCCCGACAAACTAATCCGGAATCTGCACTGATCGCGTGGGCCGGCAGTTTCCAACGCCCACAACGACGTTCGGCGCGCCAGACGAAGCGCGCCGAACCCGGGCGTTGTGTGCAGAAGCTCTACAAGCCTGGCGGTGGCCCCTTCGACGTATCGTCGTTGGGCGGGGTGCCATTGGGCGGGTTACCGCCCGGTGGATTGCCGCCCGACGGATCATCAGCGGTGGCAGTAGACGCGCCGCCGGTGGCCGACCGAAACGCCTCGGCAAACGCATCGGCCGCGCGGGTGAAGACGTCACCAACCTTGTCGGCCGCGGCCCGTGCTTCCCGGGCGTAGTAGTCCGTGGCTTCCCGCACATCATCACCGAGCGGGCGCGTTGACTCTTCGCCGCGGCGCACGTAGGCGCCGCCGATGATGCGGCTGTAGTCACCCGATTCCACCCAGCGGTCGAGCTCACCCACGCGCACGGTATGAAACGGATGCACGCGCAACGCTGTGTTGAGTGCCTTGAGCACCGCATCCCACGAAGACCCGCCGACTTCGTACTCACGGGCCTGCGCAATGTACGCGTCAAGATCAACGGTGTCGTTCACCACCTTGCCACCGGCGAGCGACAAAAAGGCGCCCATGGAAGCACGCACGTTCTGCGAGCCCAGCAGTCCGGCGCGATCGGCCGACAGTTCGGATTTGCGGTACCACTCGAGCAATGCCAACTGAAACGGAAGCAGCGCGACGGTGGCGACAATCGGTAACGCCTGCAGCCCGAAGGTCATCACGATGATCGCAATGGTGCGATACGTGGTGTGCCCACTCATGATGTGACCCAGCTCGTGCGCCAAGATGAAGCGCTGCTCTTCGTACGACAGAATCTCGAGCGCGCCCGAGTTGATCACGATGAACGGCTTGTCGAAGCCGACAGCGCCCGCGTTGGCGATCGGGGTCTGGGCCACGTAGAGCTGCGGCGGCTCCTGCCCGTGCTGCGGCCAGTCCAGGGTGCGCAGCACTTCCTGATACAGGGCGTACAGGTTGGGGCGCTGCGTGGGGCCCACCAGCACGGCGTCACCAAGGAAGAGATTCCTGATGCCACGCTCACCAAAGAAGCCTGCGATTTTGCGTACCGCGAGGTCAAAGCCCGGCAGGGCGCGCAGCGAGTTGAGCGCGGCGCGGTCGGCCGGGTGTTCCCAACTGACGGACGCGATCTGGGTGAGCGGAATCTGGGTCATGGATACGAGGGCTGAGGTTGGGAAACCGTACGGGGGATCCTTAGAAAAGGTTACGTGTCCATGGGTGGGTTTGAGCTGGGCGTAGTTTTCGAAAAGCCGTTTGACTGCGTTTTGGGTTTGGCTAAACGGTGTACGGTAAACGGTGCTTGACGGCCGTTAACGGAGGGCGGAGTCGAGGTCGGCGATGAGGTCTTCGACATCCTCGACGCCGCAGGAGAGGCGGATCATGCCGTCGGTGAGACCCATTGTTGCTCTGACATCGGCTGGTACGGAAGCGTGCGTCATGCTCGAGGGGTGACTTATCAGGCTTTCCACGCCGCCCAGCGACTCGGCCAGCGCGAACACTTTCACGCGATCGAGCACCTGGATCGCGCGCTCCTTGGAGCCCAGCTCCAGGGTGATCATGCCGCCGAAGCCGCTCATCTGGCGCTTGGCGAGCTCGTGCTGCGGGTGTGATTCGAGGCCGGGGTAAATCACCGATTCCTCGCCCAGCTTGTTGGCCAGCCAGGTCGCGATTTGGCGGCCGTTGGCGTCATGGGCCTTCATACGAAGCGGCAGCGTCTTGGTGCTGCGCAGCGCCAGCCAGCAATCGAACGGTCCGGGCACGGCGCCGGCGGCATTTTGAATGAATTGGAGGCGATTTGCCAGCTCGTCCTCAAGTACCACGGCGATGCCGCCGATCATATCAGAATGACCGTTGAGGTACTTCGTGGTCGAATGCCAGACGATGTGGGCGCCGACTTCGAGGGGTCGTTGGAAGATAGGCGTGGCAAACGTGTTGTCGACAACGAGCAGGGCATCGTGCCGTTTGGCGATGTCGGCCATGGCGGTGAGGTCAGCGAGACGCATCAACGGGTTGGTTGGCGTCTCGATCAGCAGGGCGCGAGTCTGGGCAGTCATCGCGTCCGCCACACGTTGCGCATCGCGTGTGTCCACATAGGTGAAGGACAACCCGAAATGCTGCAGGATCTTGTCGAACAGACGAAAGGTGCCGCCGTACACATTTTCACCCACCACGATGTGATCGCCGGCGCGGAACAGCTTCATGATCGAGTCGAGACAGCCCATGCCGCTCGCGAAAGCGAAGCCATGCTGTCCGCTCTCGAGGGACGCGACGTTTCGCTCCAGCGCCTCGCGGGTCGGGTTCTTGCCCCGGGCGTACTCATAGCCCTTGTTCCGGCCGACCCCGTCCTGCACGTACGTGGACGTGAGGTAGAGCGGCGTCATGATCGCGCCAGCGTGCGGTTCGGGGCGTTGGCCCGCATGAATGGCCCGCGTGGACAGGCCGGCCTCAAGATCGTCCGGGAAGATGCGCGTCATGGCACTCAGGAAAGAAAGTCGGGGAGTGAACTGCAATGGCCGCAAGCTAGCCGCGGTACTGCGTGGTCGCACGATGCGCCGTCCTTCGATCCACCTCCTGCTGCGTGAACGTAGCGCTCGCCTCACCTACTCCGATCGACCGTCCACGCATGTCCTCCCCCATGCTCGATTCCCGGCCACGCTGCCTGATTGTTGACGACGAAGCGCCGCTGCGTGCGGTGTTGCGCCGCATTCTTGAGCAACAGGGTTTTCATTGTCGCGATGCCGCGTCGGGCGTGGACGCCGTGGCGCGCCTCGAAGAAGAGCCCGCGTCGTTGGTGCTGTCCGACTATCACATGCCGCACATGGACGGCGTGGAGTTGCTGCAGACCATCCGGGAACGCTGGCCCGACACCGCGGTGGTCATGGTGACCGCGGTCTCCGATGTGGAGCTGGCCGTCCAGTGCCTGGCCTCCGGTGCGATGGACTATGTGACCAAGCCGTTCCGCGTTGAGGAGATCCGTGGTCGCGTCGGGCAGGCCCTCGAGAAACGTCAGCTGCTGCTTGAGAACAAGACCTATCGCGAAGAACTCGAGGCACGCGTGCAGGCCCAGGCGCGCGCGTACGAAGAACTCTTTCTCGCGTCGCTGCAATCGCTGGCCGACGCGCTTGAAGTGAAAGACCCGTATACGTGGGGACATTCCGTACGCGTGGGTCGCTATGCCATGGCGATTGCCATTGAGCTGGGCCTTGATGAAGCCCAGTTGGTGCAGATTGAACTGGGCAGCCGGCTGCACGATATCGGCAAAATCGGTGTGCGCGAAACAGTGCTCAACAAGGAAGGACCGCTCACCGACGAAGAGTACCGCCATATTATGGAGCATCCGGTAATCGGCTGGCGCATTCTGTCGCCATTGCTGCGCGATGCGCCGGTCGCACTGGCGGTTGTGCGTTCACATCACGAACGCGTGGACGGGCGCGGTGCGCCTGATCAGCTGACGGGCGAGCAGATCCCGATTGAGGCGCGCATCGCGGCCGTTGCGGACTCCTTCGATGCGATGACCAGCGGCCGTCCCTATCGCGCCGGCATGGCGGTGGAAGACGCCGTCGCTGAACTGCAACGCTGCGCCGGCTCGCAGTTTGATGAGGGGTGCGTGGCGGCATTTATTCGCGCCCTCGAGGCGAGAGCCTTTCCCTTGCCCGATTCCCGTGTCCGACGGCCAACCATGCGCGCGGCCTGAGGTTACGTCGCCGCGCTCGCAGCCGGTGTGACGCAGCCGCGCTGCACGCTTCGAGCCGCTTCAGCTCTCATCGGCCAGCCATGACAGCGGGCCTGCGCCCGTCATCGTTTGCGAATGGCTCACGGACACTTCGCTCTCATTGGCAAACCAGGACGCCACGGCGGCGTCAGAGAACGGCACGTCAGCGCGCGCCTGCAGTCGCAAGCCCACGTGTGATCCCAAGTCAACGTTTCTCTCCGTGCCCGCTGCGTGCACCCGGGCGCTCAGGGGCACGTTGTCGAGCACGACGGACATCACGTCGGTGGGCAGCCCACCGGCCAGCGACGCCAGCGTAAAGACCACGCCCACTCCGGCACGCTGAATCTGTTCCGCCAAAACGGCATCGGACACGCTCTGATCAAGGATCAGCGCGACATGGCCATCGCAGGCGGCCAGCGCCACAAGCGACTGGGGACCGGGCGGCAGCAACAGCGCCGGCCGCGACGCTGCCAAAACGCGCACCAGCGGCGCGCATCGCTGCAACAGGGTGAAACCGGCCGCAACCAGGGTATTCATGCGAATGCCGCCGATCGATCTGTCGGAAGCCGCCAGTGCGTACGGCACGAGGGAGAGCGGGTTACTCATCTAAAGGCGTGTGGGTGTTTTGTGACCTGGGTTACAGAAGCGACAAATGCCGCGTGTGTAACGGTGATGTGTTGTCAGGCGTCATTGTGACAGACCGGCGACGGATGACGCCGCGGGCCCCCGCCGAACAGGCAAGTTGTATAGATTCCGATGTTTACCGCTTTTTCCGCGCCCGCGCGCGTATGAGGTTTCATGGCGTTTGACGGTTTGATGGTCAGTGTCTCCGGTGTGAGGGGACGTGTGGGCGAAGCGCTCACGCCGGAGGTCATGGCGACCTTCGCCGCTGCGTTTGGTGCATGGGCAAAAACCAAGCACCAGGGCCGTCCCATTGTCGTGGGGCGCGACAGCCGAGTGAGCGGTCCCATGTTCACGCGCGTGGTACACAGCGCGCTGGAATCGGTGGGGTGCGATGTGATTGACATTGGCGTCGTTCCCACGCCCACGGTCCAGATGGCGGTGGAGCACCACCACGCGGCAGGCGGTCTGGCGATTACGGCCAGCCACAATCCGGTGGAGTGGAACGCGCTCAAGTTCATCGGATCGAGCGGACTCTTTTTGTCGGCGGCCGAAGGCGCTGAGATGCGCGCACTGCTCGATGCCGGCATCCCGCGCGCTACCTGGGACGCGCTTGGCTCGGTCACGTCCGACGATCAGGCGGTGCAGCGCCACCTCGATGCCGTCCTGGCGTTGCCATTCCTCGATATCGCGGCCATCCGCGCCCGGAACTTTCACGTTGCACTCGACTGCTGTCATGGCGCGGGCAGCGTGATCATGCCGCAGCTGCTCGACGCCCTTGGCTGCCAGGTTTCGGCCATCGGCATGCATGCCGACGGACGATTCCCTCGGCCCCCGGAACCGGTGGCTGAAAATCTTGGCGCCTTGAGCGCGCTCGTGCGTGAAAGCGGTGCGGTGATTGGATTGGCTACCGATCCGGATGTTGATCGCCTTGCACTCACCGACGAAACGGGTCGTGCGATTGGTGAAGACTACACGCTGGCCATGGCGGTGCGCGCGGTACTGCCGGCACGGCCGGGCAACGTGGTCACCAATCTCAGCACCAGCAAGGTTGTGCAGGACGCCGCTCACGATTTTGGCGCGCACTTTGAGTTCGCACCCGTTGGTGAAGTGAACGTAGCACTGGCGATGCAGGCCTCCGGATCGACGATTGGCGGCGAAGGCAACGGCGGTGTGATTCTCCCCGAACTGCATCTCGGACGCGATGCGCCCGTGGCGGTGGCGCTGGTGTTGCATCTGTTGGCGACCACGGGCAAGCGCGTGTCCGATTTTGTGTCGGAACATCCGCGATACGTGATTGTAAAGGACAAGCTTGATCGTCCCGATGTACCGCTCACCAACGTGTACAGCGCCCTGCGCAAACGCTTTGCCGACGCGGTGGCCGATACGCAGGATGGATTGCGACTCGACTGGCCCGACCGATGGGTGCATCTGCGCCCGTCAGGCACCGAGCCCATCGTACGCGTGATCGCCGAAGCACCCACGGAAGCAGCAGCACGTCAGCTCGTCGCTGATGCGCGCGAACCGCTGGCGGCGCTTGTCGGCGCGTCCTGAACCTTTTGTAGCACTCACACGAAACCCAGCCATTTATGTGCGGCATTGTCGGATACGTCGGACCCCAACTCGCTACACCGCTTCTCATCGACGGACTCAAACGCCTTGAGTATCGTGGCTACGATTCCGCAGGCGTCGCCGTGATGAACGGAACGGGTGTGGAAACGCGCAAAGCCGCAGGCAAGATTGCGCGACTTGAATCGGCGATCGAAGCGGACCCGCCAAAGGGTACGCTGGGCATCGGCCACACCCGCTGGGCCACGCATGGTCCGCCCAACACGATCAACGCGCATCCGCACGCCAGTCATGACGGCACAATCGCCGTGGTGCACAATGGCATCATTGAAAACGCCACCACGCTCAAGCGCTCACTCGAAGCGCGCGGTTACGTGTTCAAGTCGGACACCGACACCGAAGTGCTGGCGCATCTCATTGAAGCCGCGTATGCGGGGAACCTCGAAGCTGCGGTCATTGAGGCGCTGCATCAGGTTGACGGTACCTACGGCATGGCCGTGATCTGCAGTGAGGAACCCGACAAGATTGTGGCCGCGCGCAAGGGCAGTCCGTTGCTGGTGGGACTTGGTGACGGCGAATATTTCCTGGCGTCAGACGCCAGCGCGGTGCTCGCGCATACACGCGAAGTCGTGTACCTCGACGATGATGAACTGGCCGTGCTCACGCGCGACGGCTACCGCATTCTCGACCTGAACGCCAAGGATCAGGACAAGCCGGTCAGCCAGATCGACTGGGACCTCGCGCAGATTGAGCGCGGTGGCTACGCGCACTTCATGCTCAAGGAGATTTTTGAGCAGCCCACCACTGTTACCGACACCATGCGTGGCCGGTTGCTGGTGGACGAAGGGTTCTCCAAGCTGGGCGGCATCAACATCCTCAAGGATGACCTGATGGCCGTGGACAACATCGTGATCACCGCATGTGGCACCAGCTGGCACTCGGCGCTCATCGGCAAGCTCATGATTGAAGAGCTGTGCCGTATTCCGGTGGCCGTGGAGTACGCGTCGGAGTTCCGCTATCGCAATCCGATCGTGCGTCCCAACTCGCTGTGCATCGTGATTTCGCAGTCGGGGGAGACTGCGGACACACTGGCCGCGATGCGTGAAGCAAAGCGTCGTGGTGCACGTACCATGGGCCTCGTGAACGTGGTGGGTTCCACGATCGCACGTGAATCAGACGGTGGCATTTACCTGCACGCTGGTCCCGAAATCGGTGTTGCGAGTACCAAGGCGTTTACAAGCCAGGTTGTGGCGCTGGTGTTGTTCACGCTCAAGATGGCGCGACTGCGCGATATGTCGGTGGAGAAGGGACGTGAAATCGCGCAGGCGTTGGCGGCACTGCCACGACAGATTCAGAGCATCCTTGATCGTGCGCCGGAGATTGAAAACATCGCCGAAGAGTTCAAGCGGGCCAGCAACTTTTTGTATCTCGGACGCGGCTACAACTTCCCGGCGGCACTTGAAGGCGCGCTCAAGCTCAAGGAAATCAGCTACATCCACGCCGAGGGGTATCCGGCGGCCGAGATGAAGCACGGACCGATTGCGCTTATTGATGAGATGATGCCGGTGGTGTTCATCGCGCCGCACGACGCAGTCTTTGAAAAAGTCGTGTCCAACATTCAGGAAGTGAAGGCGCGCAAGGGCAAGATCATTGCCATTACCACACGCGAAGAAGAGGCGCTGGAAGGACTCATTGACTACGAGTTCCGCGTGCCGGAAACGATTGACCTGCTTACACCCGTACTGGCGTCGGTGCCGTTGCAGTTGCTGGCCTACTACATCGCCGTGAAGCGCGGCTGCAACGTGGATCAGCCGCGGAATCTCGCGAAGTCCGTGACGGTGGAATAGGTCGCTTACTTCTCAGACCACACCGCAAGCTCATTGCCGCTCGGATCGGCAAAGTGAAAGCGTCGTCCACCGGGGAACGTGAACGGCGCTGTTACAATGGTGCCGCCGGCTGCCGTCACGCGAGCAAGACTTTGTTCGAGGTCGTTTGAGTACAGAATCACCAGCGGCCCGCCGAGCCGGAGTTCATCGGTGCGAAGCAGTCCGCCAACTTCACGGTTGTCGCCCTGAATGCCGGCGTAATCAGGGCCGTAGTCCGTAAAGCCCCATCCGAAGGCTTCAGTGTAAAATCGTTTAGCCGCGTTCATGTCACGGACAGTGAACTCGATGTAATCGATAGCGTGATGCGTATGCATCGTTTCCTCCGGCGGGGGATTGGGGGGCGGTCGCTGCGGGAGCAAGCGATAGTTTACGCCGCCTGGTGCTCATGCACCACAACTGAGCGTCGAAACACATTGTCGCGCCGTAACACAATTCCGCGTCACAACACATGTCCGCGTCACAACACCCGTCCGCGTCACACCACAACATGAACCCTGATCAGGCACAGTGCGACGTCGCGGTCGTGGGCGGCGGCATTGCCGGCCTCACGGCGGCTTGGCAACTGGCTGAGGCCGGGTACTCGGTAATGCTCTTCGACGCGCGTGATCGGTTTGGCGGACGCGTCCTGACATTGCCGGCCGCGCCGCGCGACAGGAATATGCCCTGGCTCGATGTCGGACCCGCCTGGTTCTGGCCGCATCAGCGACACATGCAGTTGATGGTATCACACTTCGGTCTGGAAGTATTCGCACAACACACACAGGGACTCGCCACATTTGATCGTGGCGCAGCCAGCGTACCCGAGCGCTTCGATGCAACGGGACAGCTCGGCCGGTCGCTGCGGTTGATGGGAGGAATGCAGGCACTTACCTCGGCGCTGGTACGCGCGGCGCAGAGTGCACACCGTCCCGCTGCGCTTATCGCCAATGCACACGTACGCTTGCTGCGTTGGGTGAACGGTGTGATTGAAGTTTCCGAGAGTGATCTTCTGTGCTCCGCACGTGCCGTAGTGCTGGCCGCACCACCACGCGTGCTCGCACGTGACGTGGAGTTCAGTCCACCACTCCCCGAGGCGCTGCAGCAAAGCTTGCGCAATACCGTGACGTGGATGGGGCATTCCATGAAATGCGTTGTGTCGTACGAACAGCCTTTCTGGCGCAACGCAGGGTTGTCGGGATACGCCGTGAGCTGGACGGGTCCGCTGCAGGAGATTCACGATGCGTCAATGCCCTCGTCAGCTGAATCGCCGGCCACTTACGCAATCATGGGCTTCGTCACGCCACGCACCTCTCCCGCCGGCACGGCGTTCCGCAGTGCGTCGGTCGCCGAACGGCGGACCGCGGTGCTCGAACAGCTGGCGCGGCTGTTCGGAGCAAACGCACTGTCGGTGCTGGACTACGAGGAACTGGATTGGAGTGCCCAACCGCTTTCCTCGGCGACCGACGACGTGCAGCCACCCTCCGAGCATCCTGCCTACGGCGCACCGTTATTTGACGCACTCGCGTGGGAAGGCCGTCTGGCCTGGGCCGGTGCGGAAACAAGTGCCGTGGAAGGCGGTTACCTCGATGGTGCGATTGCCTCGGGGCTGCGGGCCGCGCGCTTGCTTGAAGCCACGTTGCGCTAAGCGCTCTCGGCACACACCCGTTGATGATGCAATCGGGTCGTGCTGCAATCGTTCCAATGCTAAGTTGTGCAGATGAACACTGTCTTTGTCTGATATGCGCGTTCTCCTGCAACGCGTCTCCCGTGCTGAAGTGCGTATCCGTCCGGACGGGCAGGGCTCTCCGTACGTTTCCGGTCGTATCGGACGTGGATTTCTGCTGCTGGTAGGGCTCACGCACGCCGACACCGACGCCGAGGTCGTGTGGATGGCTGATAAAATCGTGGGCTTGCGCCTTTTTGCCGACGCCGACGACAAGCTCAATCTGTCGCTCGCTGATGTGCAGGGATCGGCGCTTGTCGTGTCACAGTTCACGCTCTACGGCGACGCGCGCAAAGGTCGTCGTCCAAGCTTCGTTGACGCGGCGCGGCCGGAGACGGCGGTTCCGTTGTACGAACGTTTTGTAGAGCTGCTGCGTGAACGAGGTATACCGGTGGCCACCGGAGAGTTCGGCGCCATGATGGACGTGGAACTGGTGAACGATGGACCGGTGACGCTGTGGCTTGAGCGCGAGGCCGCCTCACCGTGAGGATAGCGGTGTTCAGCCACATTCCTTCAACCCGCTACACCGTGACTGCATTGTCCGCAAACTTCCTGTCCCGCTGCGCGTTCGCACTCTTTGTCGCGTCTGCCGCCATTACCACCGTGAGCGAGGCACAGGCACAAGCACCTGCCGTGCCACTGTCGCGCAATGCAACGGCTGAGCAGCGACTTGAACAAGCTGAGTTCGCGTGGGCTGCGGGCGACTACGTGCGGGCACTCACGGGATTGTCTACGGTGCTGCGAAGTGCTGACGCCGAAGCATTCCGGGAACGCATCGCACTCCTGACCGGCGAAAACTGGAATACCACGCTGGTGGCACAGAATGCCCGTGCGCCACGCTGGTCGGCCAACGGATCGCACATTGCATTCGAAGTTGGCGCAGGCGCCGCTCGCACTACACAGGTGGTGCGTGCGACTGAAGGCTTTCCTGTTGTGGCTGAAATCGCTGCTACCGGAGTGGTGTTCTCCGCCGACGGTGCGCGCGTGGCCTACGTGACGGGTCGCGGCAATGAAGCGCGTGTGATGGTGAGATCGCTGGGTAGCGAATCGGCAAACACTGTGGCCATGCCCGGACTGGTGCCGGCGCAGGTGATCTTCGCCAACGATGGTTCGCTGCTGGTGATTGCCGCGGCCACCGACAGCGTGCTGACCCGTCTATATCGCGTCGCGCCCGGTGCAGCACCGGAACGCCTCAGCCGCGTTGAGGAGGTGGTGTCCGACCTGCAACTCACGCGTGACGGGCAGTACGCGCTGTACGGCGTTGGTGGACGCAGCCCGCTGCAGATTGGCACGGGACGCGGCTTCGCGGGCGTTCCTCCGCGCCGGCAGTTTGCGCTGCTGCAGTTGGTCACCGGAGTAGAGCGTGTGATCGAGGGCGAAAGCCCGGTGCTGTCGGCCGGGAGCGGGGCCGTTGCATTCGTTTCGCGTGATGACGCGGGTACGCATGTGCAGCATCTCGTGCTTGGCGGTAACAGCACGCCGCGTGTTGTACACAGCACTACCGAGCCGCTCAGCGGTGTGGCGATCACCCCTGACGGTTCGCGTATCACTTTTCAGCAGATGCCGCGCGAAGACTGGGAGTTGTACACCGTCTCCGCCGACAGCAGCGCGCCCGAGCGTGTGACGCGCGAGATTCAGCACGACCTGTTTCCGCAGTGGCTTGACGATACGCGATTGCTGGCTGTGATGGGTGAGGCGCGTCATCGTCGCTCGCATCTGTACACCGGTGGCCGGCGTATCCGTCTGTTTCATAACAACACCGTGCGTACCATCGCACCGGAGTATGAATGGGTGCCAAGTCCCGATGGCAGCAGGCTGCTTGTTGTGGCCGAGCGCGATGGCGACACCGTCACACCGCATCGCTATCTGTGGTGCATGGATCTCACGCGTGAAGTAACGGTGGCTGAACTGGTGCAGCGTGTTGATGACAACCTTGCAGCCGAGCGACGCCTGCGTGCAGCAGGCGAACGTGCGTTTGCTCCCATCAGTGCTGAAGTGCGACGTGCAACGAGTGAGGTGAGCACCGACCGCGTGTATGCGTACGGCTTCGATCTCTTTCAGTTTGATTCCAAGCATATCTCGCAGCCCGGCAACGCCAAGGCTCGCGAGTACCTGGTGAACAGCTATCGCTCGTTTGGCTACAGCGATGTGCGAGTGCAGGAGTTCGAAGCGCGCGCGGCGGTAAATCAGCCAACCATTGCAACCGCCAACATTCTCGCGGTGCTGCCCGGTACAACGCATCCCGAACTTGTGTACGTGATTTCAAGTCACTTCGACTCGCGTGCGCAGGGCCCCGGCGCTGATGACAACACCTCGGGCACATCGGCATTGCTGGAAGCGGCACGCGTGTTGGCGAACAGGCCGCAAGCCGCAACCATTGTGTTTGCTTCACTCACCGGCGAAGAGTCGGGATTGCTCGGTTCGCGCGAGTTTGTGCGTCAGGCCAAGGCATCGGATATGCAGCTGGCTGGTGTACTCAACAACGATATGGTGGGGTGGGCCAACGATCAGCGTCTCGACAACACCATTCGCTATTCAAACCCCGGTATCCGCGACATCCAGCACGCGGCGGCCATGCAGTTCAGCAACCTGATTACGTACGACGCGTTCTACTACAAGAGCACTGACGCGCAGGCGTTCTATGATGGGTACGGCGACGTTGTGGGTGGCATCGGGTCGTACCCGGTACTCGGCAATCCGCACTATCATCAGCCGCACGATGTGCTGGAAACCATCAATCACCAGCTCGTGGCCGAAGTCGCCAAAACAACGGTGGCCTCGATCATGTATCTCGCGTCGTCGCCATCACGCCTCACGGGGCTGTCCTCCCGCGTGGTCAATGCGACAACAACTGACGTGTCGTGGCGAGCCAGTCCGGAAAAGGACATATCCCACTACGTGGTGCAGTGGGGCCCGGAAGCGGAGCCCATGCGGTACCGGCAGGAGGTGCGTGTTGCACGTGCGCAGCTGAGCAATGCGCCGGCCGGAACGGTGGTGTCGGTAAAGGCAGTCAACAGCAAGGGACTTGATGGGTGGGACTGGGCAGTGTCGCGGGTAGGAGCGAACTGACCGCGGTGGCGCGCATCACGCAACGCGCTCGTTGAGCATGCGCAGCAGCGTGGTAGTGGTGCGCCAGTTTCGAACCGTGATTTCCTTGTAGATCGGCATACTCGCAAGCTTGTTCAGGTAGCTTTGCGAAGCACGTGCCACGACGCGTGAAAAGTAGACCACCGTATCACCCGCCCACACGCTGTCCACCTCGGGGCGGGTGCGCAGCTGCTCCAGTGCAGCTTGCGCGGACAGCGTCTGTGAAAGAAAGAGCACATCGTACTTGCAGTCGTCAGGTGCGTCTCCAAAGCCTTCCGGCGCCTGGTGCACGATTGCTCGCATCTCTTCGTGGCTGCGCACCATCACGCGCGCCTGGTAGCCAAAACGTTCTGCCAAACCGGTCTCAAGCCGTTTGGTCCACGTTGTACCGGTCGCCCGGCCACCGTCAAAGAGCACGTTGCCGCTCTGGATATACGTGGCAACGTTGCGGGCGCCGAGATCAGCTACGGCGTCCCGCAGCTCAGCCATGGGAATGATGTTGTTGCCACCAACATTGATTCCCCGCAGTAAAGCGGTGTATTGCGTGGCCATGGGCACACCTCCAATCACCAGGATGGAGCGATCGCAGTTATCACTGGTCAAGCGTCAGCGCGACTTTGTATTTTACTCACATGCCAACTCCTCGTGTGATTCTCGCCTCGCAGTCGCCGCGTCGGCGCGAACTGCTCTCCCTTATCGGGATCACCCACGAAGTACAGCCGGCCAATATTGACGAAACGCCGCTTGAGCGTGAGCTGCCCACGTCGCACAGTGAGCGCCTCGCGCGTGAAAAAGCTGCGTTAATCGCACAGCGCGAGCCGGGAGCATTGGTTATCGGCGCCGATACGGTTGTGGTGGTTGGCGATACCATACTTGGTAAGCCGGGCGATGATCAGGACGCACGTGATATGCTGCGCAGACTTTCGGGGCGCACACATCGTGTGTTCACCGCCGTAGCCATCGCGCGGGATGATATGGTGGACTCGGAGGTAGAAGGTGTGTCGGTCACCTTCCGTGATCTGACCGCCTCTCAGATCGATGCGTACGTGGCCACCGGCGAGCCGGCGGATAAGGCCGGTGCCTACGGCATCCAGGGCTACGGCTCCACACTGGTGGATCGCATTGAAGGTGACTTTTTCGCCGTGATGGGTTTGCCACTGCGCCGGCTGGTGGCGCTTACCGAGCGGGCCGGCTACTCGTACATGTTCGGCCCGCTGCTGCACAGGTAGCGTACAGCGCGTTGCGTTCGCGCGCGGCGTCAAGAGGCTGTAACGCCTGAATGTGCGCCTCGTGATCACCGGGCATGAGCTGCATATTTGAGCATGAGCTCATTGCATCGTTTCTATCGCGTTGTTGCCGCTGCCGTGCTGTTTGCCGCTGTACCGGCGTCAGCACTGTTCGCGCAGACTCCCATCGTGTTCGTGCACGGCAACGGCGACCACGCCGGTTTGTGGGACACCACCATCTGGCGGTTCGAGTCCAACGGCTACCCGTCAGACCGGCTGTTTGCCGTTGACCTGCCCAATCCCTCGGCGTCGGCGCGCTACACCGTGCCCGAACTCAACCGGTCAACACCGGAAGATCAAACCGCTGCACTGGCGGCGTTCGTTACACGCGTGCTGCTGAACACCGGAGCCGACAAAGTCGCGCTGGTTGGCAGCTCACGCGGTGGCATGACCATTCGCAACTACCTGCGCTTTGGCGGGGGCCGCGCGCATGTATCGCACGCGGTCTTGAGTGGTACGCCCAATCACGGTGTGTTCGCGCTGGCGGCGTTGCAGCCGGAAAGTGAGTTCAACGGTGCCGGTGCATATCTGAAAAGGCTCAACGACAGTGTGGAAGTGGTGGACGGCGTACAGTTTCTCACCATCCGCTCCGACAACAACGACAAGTTCGCGCAGAGTGACGGCGCGGCACTTGGCATGGCCGGCGTGGCGACGAATGTAGACGCCACCGGCCCCGCGCTGCGCGGTGCACAGGATGTCGTGCTGCCCGACGCTGATCATCGGGAGGTCGCGTTTGCGCCGAATGCATTTGCTGCGATGTATGAGTTCCTCACCGGAGCCGCACCCCGGCAAACCACCATCGTGCGCGACAGCATTGCGGTGCTCTCGGGGCTCATCAGCGGTACGGTCAACGGCGCCGCCACCAACACGGCGTTGCCGGGCGCCACGTTGCAGATTTTTCGCGTGAACCCGTTGACTGGAGCACGCATCGGAGAAGCGGTGCATTCGCAGGTGGTGAACTTCTCGGGGCAGTGGGGACCGTTTCGCGCCAACCCTGAACAGCACTACGAGTTTGCGCTCGCCACCCCCGACAGCAGCAGTTTCACACACGTTTTCCGTTCACCGTTTCCGCGCAGCAGTGACTACGTGAACTTTCGTCTGGCTCCGCCGCCGGCGGCACGCGGCGACAGCAGCGCCGTGCTGCTGTTGCGCCCGCGCGGTTATCTGGGCGCTGGTCGCGATACGGTGCTGGTAAACGGAGAGACCGCTCGCGGTATTCCTCCGGGCGTAGCGACGGTAGACCGTGTGCTTACCTGGTGGAAATCGGCCAATCCCGTCTCCGTGACGCTGCGATTCAACAGTGAAATCATTACGGTGCAAACACGTGGTGGCGATGTGCGACGTACTGTGATTGCGGAGTTTTCGCAGGAATAATGAACGCTCTAGCAACGTGCGTCAGCCGCCGGGTGCGAGTGTGGCACTGCCAGCTCAGGTACACTGTCACGCTGTCGATGGGTTATCGCTGAATCCGCGCCGCAATGTCAGACAGCCTTGCCGCACGATACGATTGCTCCCATAGCCGCACACGCTGCATCACATCGTCTACGCCAATGCGTGTCATGCGGTCCGGCCGGTACACCATGTCCAGCGGATAGTCTTCGCCCGGATCACCGTACGCATCGATCATCAGATCATGCGCGAAGTCGTACGGACCAACGCGCTTCGGGTTCGTGTAGCCGATCAGACTGATGACCGGTGTGCGCAGGGCAATGGCCAGATGCAACGGCCCGGTGTCGGGGGAAATCGCCAGCGCGGCCGCGTCGAGAATGGCCGCCAGCTTGCGCAGTCCGCTGCCGAGTGCCGAATGGGCAAAGGGTGCGCCACGCATGATCTCAGTTTCGGCTGCAAGCTCGCGCGGTGAGCGTCCGCCAACGAGCACGGGCTGCAAGCCATGCTCGTGATAGAGTGCGTGACACACTTCGATCCACCGATCCGCAAACCAGTCCTTGTCGGGCTTGCTGGTGGCGATAACGAGCGGCACGATGGGTTTGTCAAACTGCGCGGAAAACTCGCGTTGCCAGCTGCGCTCTTCCTCGTTCCACGGTCCCAGCTGCCACTCGGGAGCGCCGTGCGGTACGTGCAACGCGTCGAGGAACTCGAAGTACTGATCCTGCACATGCTGTCCGCGATGTGGTGCGATGCGATGTGTGGTGAACAGCCAGTTCGCATCGCGGGCACGCGCCTTGTCGAAGCCCAGCTTGATGGACGCGTGAGTAAACGACGTGATCAATCCCGCCTTGAAGTACACCTGCAATCCCAGCACGAGATCAAACTGTCGGTTGGCCAGTGTCGTTCGGACATCGAGAAACGCGCGCCACCCGCGCGATCGATCAAAAATGATGATGTCGTCCACCAGCGGATGTCCGCGCACGAGCGTGGCCGGTCCCGGTTGCAGAATCCACGTGATATGGGCGTCCGGCTTGTGTGCTTTGAGTGCGTGGATAATCGGCATGACATGTACCGCGTCACCAACGGCGCTCATCATCACAATGCAGATGCGATCCAGTGCGATGTGCGCTGGCAGCGGCGGCGAGGTAGTCGCGTGCGATGCGCCCGACTCCACAGCGCCGGACGGCGAAGCCAGCCGACTCATGGCGTGGCCGCCAACGCCGACTGTGCGAAGCTGTCGAGCCAGCCCTGATCAAGTACGCGTTCATGTCGGCGGTGCCACTTGGCAACGGATCGGATCAGGCGGCGTACATTGCGTGCCATCACGCCGATTGCCGGCTGCTCGCGAAACGACACCACATCGACGTCCAGTACCCACGCTGTCACACTGCCGGATTCCGGCACAAGCAGAATATTCTTCACATTCAGATCGGGATGTACCGCGCGCGCGCTTGCGAGCTGCGTGAGCAGCATCAGCACCGCCCGCTCCGCGTCGCTTCGCGAAATGCCCGGAGCCGTGCCCAGCAGAACAGCGCCAAAGTCCCACGCGTCGGGTATGTACTGCGTGGCAACATCCACCCGTCGCAGTCCCGGGCCCGCCGGATAGAGTGCGTACGCCAATAACTCCGGCGTGGGCACCCCATGCTGCCGCAGCATGAGATTGACCGCCGCCTCGCGTGGTGCACGCGTTGGCATGAGAAAACGATCGCCGGTGACCGGAGCAAACAAACCGCCGTGCCAGGCGTGGCGTACCGCCAGTACCGTGGCGCACTGCGCCAGTTCCGCCACGTACACCACGCCGCGACCTTGCAGAGCCCGCGGTTGCGGCGCGGATTCGGCCCACGCGTAGAGCGTCTCGTGCTGCATGAGACGTTCGGCAAGTGCCTGATAGACAGATGGCGCTGCGACCAGCGTTGCGCGCCGCACGCTTCCGGAGCGGAACGGGAAGCTCTCCGCCATCGCAGCGGGCACCGGTGTGGTCACAGCGATCCCGGCACGGTGCAAATCAGCGCTCGTCACCCGCAGGTGGACGCGGAATCGCGGGGCGCAGTGTGGTACCCGGTCCTTCGGAAGGCGGCACCGACAACGGTGTGTTGAACATGCCGGTGGGCGCGAGATGGTGTGGCACCGAGGGCTCCACACCGTACACCGTGACCGCCGGTCCACGATGACGTTCCGGAACCAACTCCGGACGTTCACGCAGCGGTACGGACTCCGTGAGATGTGACCGCACATCGTCACTGATCAGCACATCACCGCCTCGCGCCAGGCTGCACAGACGGTTGGCCAGGTTCACCGTATCGCCAATCAGTGTGTACTCCAATCGACGCGGCGATCCGATGTTGCCCACAAATGCGTCACCAGCATTGATACCGATCCCTGCGTGCAGTGCTGAACGCCCTTCTGCGGTCCAGCGCGCGTTGAGCTGTGTCAACTCGCGCTGCATATCGAGCGCGGCGCGCACCGCGCGGTCGGCATCATCGAGGTGTGACACGGGAGCGCCCCAATACGCCATGAGCGCATCGCCAATGAACTTGTCGAGTGCACCGTCATGCCGGAATACACACTCCACCATGGCGGCGAAGTACTCGTTGAGCTGTGCTGCCATCTGATCGGGCGGCAACGACTCGGCGACTTCTGTAAAACCACGGATATCGCTGAACAACACCACCACGCGTTGCCGGACACCTCCCAACACAACGTTGCCTCGCTGATTGGCAATGCGGTCGGCCAGCTGCGGTGTGAAATAACGCTCAAAGTTCTCGCGAACCCGGGTTGCTTCCCGCAGTCTGTCTACCGATTGCTCCCGCTCCATGGCCGCGGCGGCAATGCCGGCGTACGCAACAAGGAAATCAAGATCCGCTTCGTTAAACGCGTTGACGTCGCGCAGGTTGTCTACATACAGCACGCCGAGTGTCTTGCGTCCTTCGCCAATGAGTGGTGCCGCGAGTGCGGACCGCACAGCCTGCAAGCCAACGGAATCACCGCTCAGCCGCTCGTCGAGACTGGCGTCGTGCAGCAACCACGACACCTGGCGTTGCGCAACGCCGTTGGTGATGGTGCGCGGAACCGGTCGTGCAACGGCCGCACCGTGGCGATCGCGCGCCATGCGCATTTCCAGATCGGCGTTGGCATCGGCGCCATCCGGAACCAGCAGAATCGCAACACGATCCGCATCGAATGCTTCAAACGCGTCATCTACAATTCGGGAAAGCAGCGCTTCAAGCCGCGCCAATCCACCCAGACGCTGTGCAACGGCAACGAGCTGAGATAGCCGCTTGCCGGCCACTGCCTCCACCGCGTCGGAGGGCGAACCCATGGCGCGCTCACGCACCATGGTGGCGGCCCCATCGAGCGCAAACGGCGCAGTGACGGAAACCCGTGGTGCCGCTTCCTCAACCACCGCCAGCTCCACCGGCCCAAAGGAAATCAGATCACCAACCCGGGCGCGGGCCTTCCCCACACGCTGCCCGTTGAGCCAGGTGCCGTTGCGCGACGACAAATCCTGCAGCATGACACCATCACCGTCCACGCGCACTTCGGCGTGCCGACGCGAGACGCCGGGATCAAGAATGGGTAAGTCGCAGGTCGTATCGCGTCCGAGTACAAGCGCTGCTGTCTCCGGCAGCACAAAGCGACGGTCACCCGACGGTGATACGAGTGCGAGAGGCATGTGTGTCAGTGCGTGACAGCTACGGTGGACTCCGCCACGCGCGCACGACCAATCGCCGTGAGCAGCGCGCGCGCCTTGCTCTCTGTCTCTTCCCACTCGGCGGCTGGCACCGAATCATGCACGATACCGGCACCTGCTTGCACCGACGCCACGCCGTCGGCCATCACGCACGTGCGAATAGTGATGGCCAGATCCATGCGCTGATCACCAGCCGCAATAAATCCGAGCGCGCCGGCGTACGGCCCGCGTCGCTCGGGTTCGAGTTCGTCGATGATCTGCATGGCACGCACTTTGGGTGCGCCCGTCATGGTGCCAGCGGGGAAGGTGGCGCGGAACGCATCGAGTGCCGAGTAGCCGGGCAGCAGATCGCCTTCCACCTGACTCACCATGTGCAGCACGTGTGAATAACGCTCCACTTTCATGAGGTCGGTTACACGCACGCTGCCGTAGGTGGCAATGCGTCCAACATCGTTGCGGCCCAGATCAACGAGCATCACGTGTTCTGCGCGTTCCTTGGCATCGGCCATGAGATCGGCAGCCAGCGCATCGTCGTCTTCTACTGTTGCGCCGCGTTTTCGCGTACCGGCGATAGGACGCACCGTCACGCGTCCATCAGCCACGCGAAGCAACAACTCAGGTGACGAGCCCACAATCTCCACGCCATCAAGCGCGAGATGATACATGTACGGCGACGGATTCAGCGCACGCAAACAACGATAGAGCGTGAGGCTGTCAAAGTCATGCGGTGTGCTGATGCGTCGCGCGAGCAATGCCTGAAACACGTCGCCGGCGAGAATGTATTCCTTGATGCGCAGCACATCGCGCTCAAAGTCTTCGCGTGCAAACGACGAAGCACCGGTGGCTGGCGGCGCGTCGTGTGCGAGCTGCAGCGGTTCGAGTACATTGGGTCCCTGCAGGCACGCAATGGTTTCATCAAGCGTCTGCTGCGCGTCGCCGTAGAGTGCGTCCAGCTGATCGGCGGTCGCATTGGCCGGCACGTGCACCGAGACAATCACACGGGCCTGCGCGCGCCAGTTATCAATCATCACCAGCGCGCGCGGAAACATCACGCAGGCGTCAGGCGTGTTCACACCGCGCGGCGGCGCATCGGGCAACCGTTCGATGTAGCGCACCGTGTCGTACGTGAAAAACCCGACGGCGCCGCTCCAGAACGGCCCGAGCTCAGGCATCGCAACCGGTCGCATGCCGGCCACGATCTGCTGCAGATCAGCGATCGGATCGGCGGGGGTGCGGGCACCGTGCCAGCCGTGTTCTGCACTCCAGTCTTCTACCACGCCGTCGGTCACGCGCCAGGCGCCGCTGAGCGAGCTGCCCAGGTAGGTGTAACGCGCCCACGTCTCGCCGCCGGCCGGCGCCGACTCGAGCAGGAAGCTGAACGGGCCTTGGCGCAACTTCGCGTAGGCCGACACGGGAGTATCGAGGTCGAGCAGGCAATCGCGCCACACGGGCACGAGTCCGCCGAGCGCGAGGCAGTCGGCGGCGCGATTGAAAAAGGCATCACGGGTAGGCACCTCCAATACTCGCTGGCCGTCTCCCCCGAGGGCAAGCGCCCGGGATAGGTTGCGATATGACAAATGCCATGGGAGACGATGGACGGGTGCGCATCACGCCGGGCGTGGTGGACGTATGCGTGTTGTACCGCGCGGCGGTGAAATCAGGCCGCGCGCGATCTGACGCAGGGCCAGGCTATAGCTGGCGTGTGCTTGTGCTGCAGCGGGGCACGCAGACGCGCTGTCCGGGCTCGTGGGAGCTGGTGCACGGTGGCATTGAGGTGGGCGAACGTCCCGAGGCAGCGGCTCGGCGCGAAGTGATGGAGGAAACCGGGCTGGCCGTGCAGCGACTGTACTGCATTACGGTAAACGGGTTCTATCTGGCGGGGCGCGATATTCAGGCCGCATTGGTGTTTGCCGCCGTGGTGGGTGAAGGGCAGGCACCGCCTGCTGTGGCGCGCGGGCCCGAGCATGTGGCGGAAAAGTGGCTTACGATCGCGGCGGCCAAAAAGCTGGTGACGTGGCCGCGCGAGCGTGAGGCGCTTGATCACATCGCGCATCTGCTGCGGAGCGGCGATGCGGGGGTGGCGGAGGATGTATTGCGGGTGCCGATTGAGTGACTGCAGCTCGGACGATGCGGCGCCCCCGGTCAGCGAGGCCGACTGAGCTACTTCCTCAGCTACTTCCCCCGATTACTTCCCCAACTACGTCCCCAGTTACTTCAGAGCCGAAAAATGAGGCGGCGGCGAAGAATCACGCCGCTGTTGTGCACTGGCGCGCGAGCGAATGAGTGAGCGTTCACGCTCCACGCGCTGCAGCACAATCTGCCATCCGTCGCTCTCCACCGTTTCTACGATCATCGACAGCGGCTGATTCGGATCCACCTGTCCGTCAAAGACGAACAGCGCCGACTGGGTTTCGCGCTGACGCAACCGGTATTCACCGAAGCCCGGCGTCATGGGGAAGACATCGAGCGGGCGGAAGTCCCGGCCCACGTTACGGATCACGATTTCCATAGGGCTGAACCGCGTCTCGCCCTGCTCCTGCGCAAAGAAGTTCACCACCCACAGGGAATACGACGGCAACCGCACGCGATCCTTGAGCCTGTCAAGTTCGTCACGTTTGCTGTTGATCAGCTCCGTCATGCCGCGGTACAGATCGGGCGAGAGCAGGCGAATGAACGATTCGTCAATTGGAGCGGCGCGCACCTGCAGGCCACCGGGCAGCGAGAGTCGGATGGCCACGTCATCCTGTCGCAGTGTGCCGTAGCCGGCGGGTACCAGAGCGGGGTCCTGACCAACAGCAACAGGCGTTCGCGCTGAGCTTTGCGTGGCGGGTACCGTTGCGCAGGCTGCCAGCGCGTTCAGTGCGAGACACAACGCTGCGCCGGATGCGATCATCCGCCGCGAGCGGCTACGCACTTCAGGAATGGCGCGCTGCACTGTTGACGTCGTCATCATCATTCCCGTTGTCGTCCAAGTCATCTGGCTCGTCGCTGTCGTCGTCGCTGTCGTCGCCGCCAAACTCGTCTTCGCCGTGCGCATCATCCATGGCCTGCGCATCAGCATGACTCACATCATCCGCCGCGCCGCATAGCTCCACCACCGCCTCAGCCAGCTCATCGCGCCCTTCGCCCGTGCGCGACGAAAACGTGAGCAGCTGATCTTCATCAATCGACAGAGCGGCGCACAACGCAGGAATGCGTTCCAGACGCTCGGCCGGTCTGAGCTTGTCGATCTTGGTAAGCACGATCATGGTGGGCACACCAACTTCGGCCAGAAAATCGAGCATGTGCCGATCATCGTCGGTGGGATCGTGCCGAGCGTCGAGCAATAGTGCCACGCCGCGCAAGTTGGGATTGTCCCGCAGAAACCCTTCAATGAGCGGACGCCAGGCCTGCTTGCGTTCCTTTGAAATACGCGCGTAACCGTAACCCGGAAGGTCCGCGATCACGAAACGCTTGTTCACGAGAAAAAAGTTGATCTCGCGCGTGCGCCCAGGCGTTTTACTCACGCGGGCGAGAGCCTTCCGTCGAACGAGTTTGTTCAACAGTGACGACTTGCCAACATTCGACCGACCGGCAAACGCGATTTCCGGCACTGTTGATTCCGGACGCCAACCACCCGCTTCCGCCATTGGTCCAATGAACTCAAGCGAACGAATGACCAGCGGATCGGGCGTTGTACGCTCGTCGCTCACGTGAGATGCGCCTCGCGCTGTGTTCTACCGCGCTTGCTGCCGCGCCCCCGAGCTGGCGGCTTGGCTTCAATCGTCGTCGGGTCAAGCAGCGCCGGAGCGGCCGCAGGGAGCAACGCCACGTCGAGCACTTCATCCATTAACCGCACGGGATGCCACCTCACACCCTCACGGGCATCATCGGGCATCTCGGCAAGATCGCGCGCGTTGCCGGCCGGAATGATCACGTCAATCATGTGTTGACGATGCGCCGCGACGCCCTTCTCACGCAGTCCGCCAATCGGCAGGACACGACCGCGCAGCGTGACTTCACCGGTCATGGCCACATTGCCACGTACCGGACGCCCTGTGAGTGCACTCACCATCGCGGTTGCGATAGCGATGCCCGCACTCGGACCATCCTTGGGTGTTGCACCCGCCGGCACATGCACATGCAAGTCGTGCTTCTGCAACAACTCCGGTGACAGGCCAAGCGTGTCGAGCCGCGAGCGTACCCACGTGAGTGCTGCCGACGCCGATTCCTTCATGACGTCGCCAAGTGTGCCGGTAAGCTGCAAACGCCCACGTCCCGGAACCACGCTCACTTCCACTTCGAGCAGTTCACCACCAACACTCGTGTACGCCAAGCCGTTGGAGACACCAACGCGATTTTCCGTGCTCGCGTCTTCGGCATCAAAGGGTGCCACGCCCAGATAGGCAGACAGTGATGCTTCGTCCACCACAATCGGCAGCGCCATATCGCCCTTTTCAGCAATCGCGCGCGTGACCTTGCGAACCAGCCGTGCAACCCGACGCTCAAGGTCGCGCACGCCGGCTTCACGTGTCCAACCACGAATAATGGTGGTGAGCACTTCTTCGCTGACGACCAGATCACCGTCTGAGAGACCGTGTGCTTCGAGCTGGCGCGGAATCAGATAGCGCGATGCAATAGCGAGTTTCTCGGGTTCCAGATAGCCCGGCAGCCGCACCACTTCCAGACGATCACGCAGCGCTTCGGGAATACCGGGCAACGAGTTCGCCGTGGTAATGAACAACACCTGCGACAGATCGTAGTCGACTTCGAGATAGTGATCGGCAAATGCGCGGTGCTGCTCGGGATCGAGCACTTCGAGCAACGCCGACGATGGATCACCGCGCCAGTCGCTGCCGAGCTTGTCGAGTTCGTCGAGCAGCAACACGGGGTTCACCACTTCGGCGCGCCGCATGGCTTGCACGATGCGCCCGGGCAACGCGCCTACATACGTGCGCCGGTGACCGCGGATCTCGGCTTCATCGCGCACGCCGCCCAGCGAAATGCGTACAAACTTGCGTCCCATCGAGCGGGCAATGCTGCGCGCGAGTGATGTCTTGCCCACGCCAGGCGGTCCAACCAGACACAAAATCGGACCGCGCACGGTGCCCACGCGAGACAGCACGGCCACGTGATCGAGGATGCGCTCCTTCACTTCTTTCAGACCGTAGTGGTCGGCCTCAAGCACGTCACGCGCCGTAGTAATGTCGAGCGTGTCGTCTGATTTCTCGTGCCAGGGCAGTGCAGCGACCCAGTCCAGCCAGCCACGTGCAACAGCCGATTCGGGCGACATGGGAGACAGTCGCTTCAGGCGGCGCACTTCGCGCGTGGCGCGCGTCTGCACCTCTTCCGGCAGGTTGCGCGCCTTGAGCTGCTTCTCGAGTTCCTCAAGGTCATCGCCGTCGTCGTTGCCGAGTTCCTTGTGAATGGCCTTGAGCTGTTCCTGCAAGAAGAACTCGCGCTGATTCTGGTACAGCGAACCGCGCACCTGCTCGTCAATACGACGCTCCAGGCGCAACAGCTCAAGCTCGGTGACCAGCACTTCCGATACGCGCTCTACCAGCGCATCGAGCGTTGGCTTTTCGAGCAGCTCCTGCCGTACATCGAGCGGCACCTGCAAATGTGCGGCAATACCAAACGTGAGGCGGACGGGGTCATCGATGGACTGCAACACGCCGATGATTTCGGGCGCGATACGACGCTGCAGTCCGGCGTATTCTTCGAACAGGGTCAACGCGTGCCGGACACGCACCGCGAGGCTCACCAGGTCGGCGCCCTCGAGTGCGAGTGGGAACGGCTTGACCGTGGCCTGTACGGGTAGCGAGGCGGCTCGCTCCGCGGCCCGTGCCTCCGCTTCCGTGACTTCACCTTCAATCACAGGCGCCGAACGCGGCATCGTGAAGCGCGCAATCTGCACACGCTCGCGCGCGTCTACGAGAATGCGCGTGGTTCCATTGGGCAGTCGCGTGACATGTTGGACGCGCGCAATGACGCCGATGCGATGCAGCCCTGATGAATCGGGCTGTTGATCGTCGGGGTTGCGCTGCGTGACAAGCAGCAGTTCTCGCGAGCCGTCGGCAGCCGCCGCAACGGCCGCGAGCGAACGCGACCGGCCAACGAGCAGAGGCATGGCCGCATGCGGGAACAGCACAACATCACGCAACGGCAAAACGGGATACCGCGTGGGGCTGCTACGGCCGGCACGCGGGGCAGGGCGAGGGCTCAGGCTTCCTTCTTCTGGCGCTTGGGCGCGATTTCCAGGAGTGGTGGCCCGCCCGTGGTGACCGATGCTTCGGTGACTTTCACTTCGACAATATCATCACGGCTTGGCAAGTCGAACATTGTCTCAAGCAATGTTTCTTCAAGAATTGCGCGCAATCCACGCGCGCCCGTGCCACGACGGAGCGCCTTGCTGGCAATCGCACGCAGCGCCGACTCCTCGAACGTGATCTTCACGTCTTCCAGATCAAACAAACGCTGGTACTGACGCGTGAGCGCGTTCTTCGGCTCTTTGAGAATCTGCACCAGCGCTTCTTCATCAAGCGCGTCGAGCGGTACGCACACGGGCATACGACCAACGAGCTCGGGAATGATGCCAAAGCGCAGCAGATCTTCCGGCTCAACTTCGGAGAACGGCGACTTGGACGTCTCGCTCTGCACACTGTCGAGCACGATTTCCGGCTGCGGCGTCTCGGGGCCACCAAAGCCGATCTGCCGGCGACCGACACGCGCTTCGATGATCTTTTCCAGACCGTCAAACGCGCCACCGCAAATGAACAGGATGTCCTTGGTATTGATCTGGATGTATTCCTGCTGCGGATGCTTGCGTCCGCCCTGCGGCGGCACGCTGGCAACAGTGCCTTCCAGAATCTTGAGCAGCGCCTGCTGCACCCCTTCGCCCGACACATCGCGCGTGATACTCGGATTTTCCGACTTGCGCGCGATCTTGTCGATTTCGTCGATGTACACAATGCCGCGCTCGCATTCGGCGACATTGAAATCACCGGCCTGCAGCAAGCGCACCAGAATGTTCTCGACGTCTTCGCCTACGTAACCCGCTTCGGTGAGCGTGGTGGCGTCGGCGATGGTGAACGGCACATCAAGAATGCGCGCCAAGGTTTGCGCGAGCAGCGTTTTGCCGACACCGGTGGGGCCGATGAGCAGAATGTTGGACTTGTCGAGCTCCACATCGTCTTCACGCGCATTGGCCGCAGCGTTGATGCGCTTGTAGTGGTTGTACACCGCCACCGACAACGCCTTCTTGGCGCGCTCCTGTCCAATCACATACTGGTCGAGCGTTCCCTTGATCTCACGAGGCGACGGGACCTGCGTGATCGCCTCAGTGACTTCGCGCTCCTCGTCCTCCGCCAGGATTTCATTGCACAGCGCGATGCACTCATTGCATATGTAAACCGACGGACCCGAAATGAACTTTCGGACCGCGTCTTTGGACTTTCCGCAAAAGGAGCAACGGAGATGCTTGTCTTGTGACATGTGCGCGTGCGGGAACGGGAAACGGGGAGTGCCCCCGGTATATGTATGAACTAACCCGAACGTGCCGAAAGGGTCAAGCGACCGGCCGGGTTTGCCACCTTTGTTTAAGTCTCGGCCGCTCTATGTCATTCCCTGATGATTCGTCTTTGCGGCCACAAAGTGCCGTGAGGCCTTAAGGCCTTAAAGCCTCGAACAGCTTCGTACGCGGGAACAGAGCTCCGATGGCAGCCCGCGACGTCGTGGGCGGGCATGGTCGCTTGGTGCCAGAGTACGAATATTGCGAGGCTTTAAGGCCTTAAGGCCTCAGGGCACATATTGGCCGGAAGGACGGATCCCAAAGGGCGAGGGCGACGCTACGCCGTTTACGGTGAACGGAGTTTGGGGGCGGGGACGACTCTCCCCCGTAAACAGTGAACGGAAAAGATACAGCGCGCGCAGAAATGGTGAGGGTTAAAGAAAACAACCGCAACAACTTACCGCATGCGCGACTTCCGGAAACTCCACACCTGGCAGCACGGCCACGCCCTGACCCTGGCCATCTACTCCGCCACCGCCTCAATCCCGCGCACCGGCTACCCGGGGCTCACCAGCCAACTGCGCCGCGCCGCCGCGGCAGTCCCCACAAACCTCGCCGAAGGCTGCGGCCACACATCCCGCCGCGAGTTTGCAAGGTTCGTGCAGGTAGCGTTGGCATCGGCTGTGGAGACCGAGTACCACCTGCAGCTGTGCCACGATCTCGGGGTGATCGACCCCAAGCTCGCAGCCCAACTCATTGCCGACTGCAATCGCCTCCGCCAAATGCTGGCGTCGCTGCTCGCAAGGGTCCGCGCCGAGCTCAATCCCACTCGCGACCTCTACCCCCCGCCGTTCTGATTCGTCCTTAAGGCCATCAGTCTGCAGTTCTGATTCGTCCTTCCGGCAAATCCGTGCCGCGAGGCCTTACGGCCTTATGGCCTCGAACAGCTTCGTACGCAGGAACAGAGCCCCGATGGCAGCCCACGACGTCGCGGGCTGCCGTCTTCGCTCGTGGCCATTGTACGAATCTGAGCGAGGCTTTAAGCCATAAGGCCTCAGGGCACTGTGTGGCCTTAAGGACGAATAACACAGCCCTAGCCCGCAATGACGTTCTCAGATACCGCAGAGGTATCAAGCATCCCACGCAACCGCGCACCCCACAGCTCCCGGATCCCGGCCACATGCTCCCCGGCCCCACGCGGCTGCACTTTCCGCCACTGCCGCCTCACGCGCGCCCATCCATCAATCAACGTCCTGGCCCTCGGACTGCCCGTCCGCACCCGGTGCAGCGCCAGCAGCTG
>JAABRT010000001.1 GCA_011390805.1 Gemmatimonas sp.
TGTCGCGCACGGTCAGCCCCTGCGCTGATTGATCCGGGGGCGTGGCACAGGCCGCGGCGGCAACACAAACGGCGCTGCACAGGGCGTTGCGCAGAGCCCCGAGTCGCACAAAAGGCCGGTGGGTGCAGACGGGTGTCAGGAGCGCCAGATCGCGCTCGACTGTCGCGCGTTTCACATGGTTCCTGTGATGGTTAACGATGTTGACAGAGTAGACACCGCGACTGTGCACAGAGCAAGGGCCTGGGCCGAACTGGGGAAAAGTGTCGCGGAAGCTAGCGAACTATTCCGCGAATGGAGCAGCTGCATGCTGAACGTTGACGGACCTCGCCGGGGCTAGGCGCGCTCGGGGCGTCGTTGCGCAACCGTCTGCACGACAACTCCCACACCCCCGACGAACAGGCCGATCATGTCCAGAGACATTTCGCTCCTCGAGCAGAGGGGGTTGGTGCGGTCGAACGCTGAGTTCTGCTGCAGCGCTCCAAAGAAAATGCGGCCGGACGGGCGACATGCGCCAGCGAAGCGGCCGCTTCCATCGCGTGGCCGTCAGCACCAAGCATCGTTATGCCGCGGGCTCCTCAGACGGACGCCACGTGAGGGACAGGCGGCGACCGGTGGCGGCGCAGTCCCGGAGATACAGGTTGATCAGGGTCTGATACGGCAGCTCCGTCTCTTCCGCGAGTGCCTTGAAATATTCCACGGTCGAGTCATCGAGGCGAATCGTTACGGAGCGCTTGAGACGCTTCGCGTAGGGGTTCTTCTTCGCCTTGGAGAAATCATAGTGCTTCTTCATTCGGCTCTCCTCGAAGCGTAGTCGGCTCGCTCGCCGCGATCCGCCTTGCGGGCGGAGATGATGCGGATGACCGCCCCGTCGTGGCGCTCGCAATGCACCACGACGAGGACGCGAAGCGAGGAACTGAGACCGAGCAGGACAAACCGCTCCTCGCCCTGCGAGTGCTCAGGATCGGGGATGATGAGCGCTTCCTCGTCCTCAAAGACCGTGCGCGCCTCGTCAAACGAGACCCCGTGCTTGCGCGCGTTCGGCGCAGCCTTCGTCGAGTCCCATTCGAACCGGAGGGTCATGAATGAAATGTACGCACAACGTACATACAGTCAACACCCAAGCACGGTTCCAGCGGCATAACGTGGGCTTCTACTGCAGACACTCCGATAGAATGCGGCCGTCGGACGTCAACAGAAGTCCGTTCGGCCCGAAGGTCCAGCGCTCGTATCCTTGCAGGTTCACCGCCTTCCCGGTGCCTCCGGGTCCCGTGTTGGTTCCCGTCCAGGTCCAGTGGAATACGGTCACGTCCGGTTCCTCTCGCAGCGAGTCAAGTCGCACCACCATGTCGGGAAACGCGGCCATGTACAAGCGAGCCGTCTCTACGATTGCGGCCCGCCCGGTGGAGGCAGAGCCGTTCACGATGAGCGAGCCGTTCTTCTCATACATCTGGCCGAAGCGGACCGGATCATTGCTGCTCCACGCGTCGGCGTACTGCGTAGCGAAGCCCGAGCGATCGTCCGCCGCTGCGGGCTTCTGTTCCGGACTACACGCGACGAGGAGTGCGGCGCACAGGCTCGTCGTATTGCGGAAGAAGCGCCGGCGGCCAGATGATCTCGCCCAATTCATGCGACGGCTCTGCGTGATGGTTGGATTGGCACTGAAGCTGGGTCTCTCCATAACGTTGGCGTTCTGCAGCAGCGCTCTCATGAAATCGCGCGCGCAGCGCGCATTCCGCCATGCGCTGTCTGCAGCAACGTTTCGTTAGGCTTCCCGAACCACGGGGCTCGTATGCATCTCCACGCCCAGCGCGCGCAGAAGCTTCAGCACCGTGTCATAGCGTGGTTTGGCACCCGGCGCCAGCGCCTTGTAAAGACTCTCACGGCCGAGTCCTGTATCCTTGGCGAGTTGTGCCATGCCGCGTGCCTTTGCCACGTCGGCAATCGCTTGCAGAAAGAGATCAGGATGCTCACTCGCCAGCGCGACGTTGAGATATTCCGCAATAACTTCCTCGCTGTCGAGATAGTCAGCGGCATCGAACGGGATCGCTTTCTTCATGGTTCGTTCTCCACGCGAGTTCGCAACTGTTTCGCCCTGCTGATGTCTCGACGTTGGGTCGACTTGTCCCCGCCACACAGCAGCCAGTACGTCACGTTGCTTTGTCGCCAGTAGTACACGCGATAGCCGGGCCCCGCATGAATGCGGAGCTCAAAGACGCCATCGCCCACCGACGCCGAGTCGCCGAAGTGACCCAACTCCGCCGCACGGATGCGAGCAAGAATGCGCGCTTTCCCGATCGGATCTCGAAGCGCTTTCAGCCACTCATCGAACTCCGCGGTGCGAAGGAAGACGCCCATGAGGCAATGTATCCGTTTGGATACAGCGCGTCAAGCGCGGACGCCGCCTTCGTAAGCCTAACGTTGAGCTCTGCTGCAGCGCATCCAACAAAATGCGGCCGGACGTTCGTCGCGCGCCAGCGCGGCGCCCGCCTGCCGCACACCGCATCGCGCTGTCAGCAGCAGCGTCTCGTTAGGTCGCGTCGCGCGCGCCGCTGGAGGTGGGCGCCGGCTGGTTGCCAAGTTGGAACCAGAGGATGACGAGCGGAAGGCCGACGGCGAGCGGCCAGATCCACGTCGCTTCGAAGAACATCGGCGTGGGTCCGAAGAGGATGCAGAGCAAGGCCAGGAGCGCGCCCGTGCGCCGACGTGATTCGACCATCCGGATTGCCGCACGCACTACGAACGGCGTCACGGCCATGACGACGAGGCCGGCGAAGTGCTCACGCCAAGGATATCCATCGAACAGACTGGCCCAGAGAAGAAACGCGAGCACGACGCAGATCATGCCGGTGAGTGCCTTCAGGCCTAGGATCACAAACTCGCGCATACGCCGCGTCCTCGGAATGAGTTGCCACGAAACCATCACTGCTACGCACGACCGTTACATCCACTACGACGAACGCGACTGCTCACGCTGCGAGACCGACGGCTTTCCCCCCGCCACCGGCCTTGGGGTTCGAAATGACACGTCCAAGATCCACGAAAGCGTTCGTCAGCGAGCTAACGAGTATTGGACTGCGTGCGATCACTGCGAGCAGCGATTTAGACTGCACGTGCTTGCAATATATGGCTGTTAAGCAACAACGGTACAATCTGTCCAAATCCCTGCCACGCAAGAGTTTACGCTCGCATGCGACGAATGGTTGCCTCGATTTAAGCTGCAGATAATGCAGTGTAAGACTCACGAGCGCCGAGCAGTGGCGGCGGCGGAAACACTCACAGCCATCGCGTCCAGCGGACTGCGCACCCCGCGACCTCCCCGGTTGAGCACATGGGTGTAGATCATGGTGGTGGACACATCCTTGTGGCCAAGCAGCTCCTGCACCGTGCGAATGTCGTAGCCCGCCTCAAGCAAATGCGTGGCGAAGCTGTGCCGAAACGTGTGGCAGCCTACGCGCTGTGTCAGCCCGGCGTCGCGCGCAGCCGTGGCCACGGCGCGCTGGAGGACCGTAGGGTGTACGTGATGCGTGCGCCGCTGTCGGGAGGGCTCAAACCAGCATTCGCGCGCGGCAGGGAACACCCAGCACCACGATAAATGCCGGCTGGCGCTCGGTACCTTGTTCGCCATCGCGTGCGGCAACTGCACATACCCGCCGCCACGGGAAGCGCGCCGAGCCAGCAACACGCGGCAGCGTCTGATCTGATCGCGCAGCGGGTCAACGAGCGAGTGCGGCAACATCGTCACCCGGTCCCGGCCCCCCTTCCCAGCACGCACGCGTACTTCAAATCGGTCGAGGTCAATATCCTTGACGCGCAACTGGCAACACTCCATCAGCCGCATTCCGGTGCCGTAAAGCAAAGACGCCATGAGCCAGGTTGTACCAGACAGACAGCGCAACACCTGCTGCACCGCCTCCACCGACAGCACATTCGGCAGCCGCCTGGGAGCGCGTGCCGGAGCGACGCCCGCCAGCGGCAGCAACGGCTGTTCGAGCACATCCCGATACAGAAACTGCAGTGCCGCCATCGCCTGGTTCTGCGTCGACGCCGCGACCCCCTGCTCCAGAGCCAGCCACGTGAGAAACTCGCGCACGTGCGTGGCGCCAAGCGCGCTGGGATGCTGGAGCCCGTGATAGCGCACGTACCGCTTGATCCAGTGCAGGTAGGCGGCAATAGTGCGCGGACTGTACCGTCGCACCGCCGCGCGGTCGCGAGCCTGCTTCAGGAGCTTGGGTGCAGACATGTATCAAGATGCGCGCGACGCGGCCAGTATCACCATCATTTTACCGCATGCACAAGCCGCAGCACGCAGCCTGAGATACACAGCGCACTGCTTCCCAAATTCAATATTCAATCGCAACCATCACCGCAGAAAAAACAGCGCGGCCGCCAACTGGCAACCGCGCTGTTCTGTCACGCAAAACACATCCTGTCCATCAGTACCGGTACTGCTCCGCCTTAAACGGACCTTCCGGCTTCACACCGATATAACTCGCCTGAGACGGCGTCAGCTCCGTGAGCTTCACACCCAACTTCGCGAGGTGCAAACGCGCCACCTTTTCATCAAGGTGCTTCGGCAACACGTACACCTTCTTCTCGTACGTCTCCGCGTTTGCATGCAACTCCATTTGCGCCAACACCTGATTGGCAAAGCTCGCGCTCATTACAAATGACGGATGACCTGTCGCGCAGCCGAGGTTCAGCAAACGACCTTCGGCCAGAATCAGAATGGAACGACCATTGGGCAATACAAACTCGTCGTACTGCGGCTTGATGTTGATGCGACGCATGCCTTCGGTCTTCTTGAGGCCGGCCATGTCGATCTCATTGTCAAAGTGGCCGATGTTGCCGATGATGGCCTTGTCCTTCATGCGCGACATGTGCGCCACCGTGATCACGTCCTTGTTGCCCGTGGCGGTAATGATGATGTCCGCTTCTTCCACGATGTCTTCGAGCGTGGTCACCTGATAGCCTTCGAGCGCGGCCTGCAGTGCGCAGATGGGATCAACTTCGGTGATCACCACGCGTGAGCCCTGTCCCTTGAACGCCTGCGCACAGCCCTTGCCTACGTCGCCGTAGCCACACACCACCACAATCTTGCCAGCGAGCATGACGTCCGTTGCACGATTGAGTCCGTCGATGATGCTGTGACGGCAACCGTACAGGTTGTCGAACTTGGACTTGGTGACAGCGTCGTTCACGTTGATGGCCGGAAATGCGAGCGTACCATCACGCTGCATTTCATACAAACGGTGCACGCCGGTGGTGGTCTCTTCGCTCACACCACGAATGCCAGCCAGCATCTTCGTGAAGCGCTGCTTATCTTGTTGCTGCTGCGAACGCAACAGCTCAAGAATCACGCCCCACTCTTCGGGCTCGTTGTCAGCATCAAAGCTGGGCACACTTCCCGCCTTCTCATACTCGGCGCCGCGATGCACGAGCAGCGTGGCGTCGCCGCCGTCATCGAGAATGAGATTCGGTCCGCTGCCATCAGGCCACGTAAGCGCCTGCTCCGTGCACCACCAGTAGTCCTCAAGCGTCTCGCCCTTCCACGCAAATACGGGCGTGCCGCTGGGCTTGTCCACCGTACCATTGGGACCAACAGCAACCGCTGCTGCCGCATGATCCTGCGTGCTGAAAATGTTGCACGACACCCAACGCACATCAGCGCCGAGTGCGGTGAGCGTTTCAATGAGCACCGCTGTTTGTACGGTCATGTGCAGTGAGCCCATGATCTTTGCGCCCTTGAGCGGCTGCTTGGCACCAAACTCTTCGCGCAGCGCCATCAGTCCCGGCATCTCGACTTCTGCCAGACGCATTTCCTTGCGTCCCCACTCGGCGAGCGACAGATCTCGCACCGCAAACGGCGGACGTGCGAAGTTGCTCTCCGTCACGCCGTGCATTGTCATCACATTGGCCGGAATGCCAGCCGTTGCTTCTGCCTTCATTGTGGTCGCCATCTGTTTGCTCCGTGAGAACCGTGCATCGTGCGTGATGCGCGGAATGAATCGTGTGCGACCGACGGTGGTCGCGGTGTGTCACACAAAATCTTCGTATTACTGCACTGCGTTGTTGCTGCACAAAACTTCTTTACTCGTTCCTTAACAGTTGTCGCCCGCTTTCGCGGTAACCGTAAACAACGCCGGCCCCGTGACCTGCATATCAACGGGCAACGGCGTGTAACGCACACCATCAAAGCCCGCCTGCTCACACCACTCGGTAAGCGTGTCTTGTGTGAAGCCCAACCACACATGTCCCATCGTCTGCCTGTAGTCTTCGCGATCGTGCGCGCGCATGTCGCACACCAGCAACCGACCACCGGGCTTGAGCACACGTTGCGCCTCTCGCAGAGCACGCATGGGTTCAGCCACGTGATGCAGCACCAGCATCAGGATCGCCACGTCAAGCGCGTTGTCGTCAATCGGCAAACACTCAAGCGAACCGCCGCGCACATCGACGTTTTCAAATGCTGACGTGCGCGCACGCGCCGAGTCGAGCATGGCGGGTGATGCGTCAACCGCGATCACGTTATGCACCATTGGTGCGAGCGCGGCAGACAGCACACCGGTTCCGCATCCGAGATCGCCAACAGTCCACGTGCCATCAAGCAACGCCAGCGTTGCGGCAAGATCGGAACGGGCGCCAAAGAGCGATGACCGAGTCGCGTCCCACTCGCCGGCTGCATCGGCAAAAAACTGTTCAGAGCGCGTGCGTCGCGCAGCAATCACTGCATCAACACGCGCCATGTCCTGCAGCGCCGATGGCGTCACTTCAAACGACGCACGCACCAGCGTCCACAAATCACGCGCGTGCTCATCGAGCTGGGGTTCAATCGCATACCACCGGCTGGCGCCCTCGGCGCGCGACGCCGTCCATCCCGCATCGGCCAGCACGCGCAGGTGTCGGCTCACAGTGCTCTGCGGCAGCTGGAGCGCCTGACACAGCTCGCCAACCGTGAGTTCACGACCGTCCAGCGCAAGCAGCAGCCGGCACCGGGTGGCGTCGGCGAGTGTGGCGAGTCGGTCGTGAACGAGGGCGCGGGCTGGGCTAGTCATATCCGGTTATCCGGATATATAGATATTACAGCGCGCACGACTGTGCAAGGTGCAGTGAAATAGTGCTGCGTGCGGCGTTCTGATGACGGCGGAAACCGCCCTGGTGGACACCTTCAAGAATGCGAGCTACCCCTGAACTATCAGCGACGATTCTCGAGTCGATTATCGCATGCCGGTGATCTCTCGCTTTCTTGGCATCGTTATTCGGATGTACTTCGAGGATCACGCACCGCCACACTTCCACGCGTTTTACGGAGACGCCGAGGCGGTGGCTCGCATTGAACCGCTGGCGGTGCTCGCCGGAACACTCCCGCCGCGAGCGTTGGCACTCGTTGTCGAGTGGGCTACAGTTCATCAGGATGAACTGCTGGAAAACTGGCGCCGCATGGAGCGGGATCAGGCGCCTGAGCGAATCGTCGGATTGGAGTAAGTGATGAATCCTCGCGTGACACATGTTGTGGTAGTGGGGGCGCACGCAGTTGAGCTCACGTTCTCTGACGGGGCGCGCGGCGTCGTTGATCTGGCGCCGCGTCTGCTCGGTCGCGGCGGAGTTTTCGAGGCACTTCGTGATCCTGCGTTCTTCGCTCGTGTCAGCGTAGATGAGGAAGCCGGCACGATCACGTGGCCAAACGGTGTCGATCTCGATCCGGACGTGCTTTATGAAGCCATAAACACTCCGACTAGCGGCCGTGCATAACACGTTCTTTGACCGCATCTTCAAACCATAAACTCGAGCACCCTCGCCAACCTTCGGCACGTCAACCTCGATTTGATCGGTTCGAGCGCCGCTAAATGGCGTTAACGCTCTGGCGCGGCACTGATTTGCTCGGTGCGCTGATCATGCGCGCCGATTCGGCACACGATCGTCCGGCCAAGTGCTCAAGACCGCCCTCTCCTTCCGACTCAGCTGCTGTTGCAGGAAGTGCGCTACGATCCGAGCCTTCTCGAAATCGCTCTGCGCGAGGTTCCCGACGAGGCTCTGATTAATGGAAGTGTCTGGTCGGCATTTTTCAGGTTCGCGTCGGATGCGGAAACGCCGGCGACATGTTGAGGCGCTTGAACGCCGTGGTTGCGGCGGCGAGGGCAAATCGCCGCGCATGGCTCCCCGCCCTCAAGCTCGTTCATCAGCGTCGAAACACGTTTGCTCGCCGATACACTGGTCTTCGCGCCGGATGGTACCGGTCGTGGATTGCTGACAGCAATCAGCCGCGATCTCAACACCAATATCGAGACCCCCACACGCCTTGTGCGCACCTTTCAGCACACCCGCGATGGGGAGCGCGTGCTGCTCGACAGTCTCGACTGCGGCCCCGGCTGCGCCATCTCCCCAAGGCAAGCGCGCTACGCGCTGCGCGACAATTGGCTGGAGCAAACAGGTTTGTCGGGCGACTGGGCAAGGTGCGAGCGCGTATCTCCCTGAGACGGAGCAACACCTCGGCTGGGGCAAGGGCACCCCTCACTGGTCTGCGGTCGCCACCGCCGTGCCGACCAGGATCACGAATGCGGCCAGCAGCCCGGTTGCGCCAAGGGCCGGTTTGGACCCGAGCCGCACACCCGTGTAGAGCGCCGTGGCGGTGCGATCGTCAGCGCGCAGGGCGTCAAAACGCACCACAACGGCGCCGTAGTCTGCGGCGTTCAAGGCCACGTCGCCTGTGATCCCGGCGCCGTTTGCGCGGCCGTTCGGGGCTGTGAGCGAGCCTGCGAAGAGTCCTGAACCCACGTCGATGGCCAAGCCGTTGTCTCCCAGCCAGCGCCGGTAGCGCACCTTGAGCCCGACTTCCGCGCCGCCATCACCCCCGCCCGCGCCAATCAGCACCGTGGCGCCGAGTGCGCTCATCGGCCCACGGTTGGACATGAGCCCCAACTCCCATGATACCTGGGGGGAGATGTCACGCAGCGTCACCGGGAAGTCCGGCCGCCCCTGATCTCCCGAGCCCGGCACAATAAAGGAGGAGCTGCTGCCCGCAGCGCGTGCGTAGTAGCCGATCTCGGTGAGCACGAAGCGCGTGCACGCGGGAGCCGGACGTCCGCGATAGCAGAGTGTGGGCGCGGTGCGAGTGGAATCCTGCGCTGCGAGCAGCAAAGGCGCCGCAGACAAAGCGAGGGCGAGGGCGGCGGCGATCGTTGGATGGCGCATGCAGGGCGGGTGCGTGGGGGGCAGCAGACGTGAGAGGCGCTGCGGGAGGAAAACGTAACGTAGGAACTTGCCGACCCGGAACCCCAGCGACTGACCGCTTGAGTCAACAGCAATAATGCGCGGCATGCTCGCTCACCGGTGGCGTCGGCGGGTGTGGCGAGTCGGTCGGGCGCTGGCCAACGCTGGAACGGCGGGAAGCTCAGCGGTCATTATCTGACAGTCATGACATTCAAAGCGCCCTGTGCGAATGCTCCATCGCAGCCTGCTGCGGCTACGGTTATTGCTCCCGATCCCGTCGATGTCGGGAGGGAGTTATCGGTGCGCGACGTCTTCGATGTAGCGACCGGGCGCCGTTCGGTGACAGTCGGCGAAGCGGCACGAGATCGCATGAACACATCACACGCCATGCTCAGTCGCATGGTGCAGGAACGCCGGCGCATTTATGGCGTCACCACCGGCTACGGACCGCTGGCGTCGCATCCGGTCACTCCGGAACACGCTGAGCTGCTGCAACGCAATCTCGTGTACCACCTCTGCTCAGGGGTGGGCCAGCCGCTCTCTGCGCTGCACACGCGGGCCATGATGGTGGCCCGTGCGTCGAGCTTGGCGCGTGGGTATTCGGGAATCGGTGCCACACTCTTCAACACCCTGCTTGAGTGCATCAATCTGGAGCTCACGCCGGTGGTGCCGGAGATGGGCACTGTGGGTGCCAGTGGTGACCTCACGCCGCTGGCACACGTGGCGCTGGCACTGCTCGGTGAAGGGGAAATGTGGTATCGCGGCACTCGGCTACCGGCGGCTGAAGCCCTGCGGACGGCAGGACTTGCCCCAATCACATTGGGACACAAGGAAGGAATTGCCCTCGTCAACGGTACCTCGTGCATGACGGGCATCGCGGCGGTGAATGCAGAGCGCGCGCGTCGTGCTGCGCAGCTCGCCCTGCGACTGTCGGTGCTGTATGCCGAATGCCTGGGCGGACGACTTGAGGCGTGGGACTCGCGCTTTGGCGTAGCCCGTCCTCACGCAGGACAGGTGGCAGCGCACGCGGCGCTCGCGCGCTGGGCCGAGGGAAGCACCCGTCTGATGCCCGCGGTGCAGCCGCCGCCATTGCTTGAGGAATCGCAGGCCGACCAGGGTTGGCTTCCAGAAGGTGAGTTGCCGCAGGACGCTTACACCATTCGCTGCGTACCGCAGTTGATTGGCGCAGTGCTCGATGTGCTCACCTTTCATGACACCACCGTGACCACGGAGTTGCAGAGCGCCACCGATAATCCGCTGCTCTTCGCCAACGATGATGCGGTGCTGCACGGCGGCAATTTTTACGGGCAGCACGTGGCGTTTGCATCTGACGCGCTGTTAATGGGCGTGATCAAGCTCGCCATTCATGCCGAACGATGCATTGCGCGCATCACAGACCGCACGCAAAACAAAGGGCTGCCCGCGTTTCTGCACGGAGGGCGCAGCGGCGTGAACTCGGGATTCATGGGTGCACAGGTCACGGCAAGCGCTCTGGTCGCAGAGCTGCGCACCCGGGCGATTCCGGCGTCTATTCAGTCAGTGCCAACCAACGGCAACAATCAGGATGTGGTAACCATGGGCACAGTGGCCGCCCGCAAGACAGCAAGTGCGTTGGATCTTGTGTACCACGTGTTGTCGATTCACGCGCTGACGCTGGCGCAGGCCGCAGAGCTGCGAGGAGGTGCGCAGCTTCACGGCTTCGCACCGGCCAGTCAGGATTTGGTGCGCATGGTGCGCAGGTCATCAGCGGCGCTGGAGACAGACCGTCCGCTTTCGGGAGAGATTGCGCATCTTGCTTGCCGACTCGAAACGGTGGACTGGTCCACTGATACAATCGAGGGCGGCGGCGCAGTGATCGCGTAGACACCCGTTTCATGCGGCCTGACGTTAAGTCTTATCCACCGTTATCAGGGAGACAAGCACTGTGAGCCGCGCCGAACATTGGGAAAACGTGTACCTCACAAAGCAGCCAGATCAGGTGAGCTGGTTTCTGGCGGAGGCGCGTCTTTCCCGTGAACTGATCGAGTCATTGAGCCCCAGCCGATCAAGCGCCGTCATCGACATCGGCGCAGGCGCTTCACGGCTCGTGGATGGGCTTCTGGACGCTGGCTACAGCCGGATCACGGTGCTGGATTTGTCGCCTTCGGCGCTTGAGCTCACGAAAGAACGGCTCGGTTCCGGGGCCTCGCATGTGCAGTGGCAAGCGGCGGACGTGCTGGACACCGAACTGCCCGAAGCAGCCTTCGACGTCTGGCATGACCGGGCGGTCTTTCATTTTCTCACCGAGCGGGCAGACCGCGAGCGCTACGTCGCGCAGGTGAGACGTGCAGTGCGCCCGGGTGGGCTCGTGATCGTTGCCACGTTCGCCGAAGACGGGCCGTTGCGTTGCAGTGGGCTTGATGTGGCCCGGTATTCGCCCGGCCAGCTGCACGCAGAGCTCGGAGCGCACTTCAGTTTGGTGGAAAGTCGCCGGGAGCTGCACACCACGCCCGGCGGGGCGACGCAGGCGTTTACGTACGGTGCGTTCCGGCTGGCGGCCGTGTCAGCTCTGCTCCAGACAGCGCCCCGGCACCGCTGAACTGATTGTTGCCAGGACGGCCGTCTCGTCGGGCCACGTATTGCCACTCCTGACCGAAAGTGAGAGTGAAAAAATCACCCATCGCTCAGGCAGGCCGGCGGGGAGCCAGAACAACCACCGCTGCGACTGAACCGCTCCACCTTGCAATGTCTCAACGGGACCGGCCACCACGGGCGTTTCTGCACCCACGATGGTAGGCGTGGCCACAAGCCGTCCGCCGGCGTTTATCCAAAGCTCCCGCTGTGCGTTGAGCATTGGCGTTCCAATCACCTGCTCCACGGCAAACGTTGCGTCGGCCTCGCCATCGCCTCCCCAGGTGAAGCGACGACGCAGCGGAGCGCCGTCACTCGGTGGCTCCTCCTGCAGCTCCCAGTAGGGCGGCGGCGTGACGTCGAGCGGACAGGCATCGGCCTGTTGCGTGGGAATGGCAATGGGAGAGCCGCCCTGCGGTGTGACATTGTCAGAGTTGAGATCGGCCATGTCAGCAGAGTCGGCCATTTCGCCACCACACGCCACGACAAAGAGGAGAATGGCAATAGGCCACGCCTGCAAACGGCGGGTGCGGCGCGGTGCGGTGGAGCGCGGGAGAGTGTTGTTCATGCGGGCGAATGTACGAAAATCCGCCGTTCGTTGCACGCGTGGCGGACGCCGAGTGGATTTCTCGCCTGTCAGAGCATCCTTTCACGCTTCCGGAGCGCTGCATGCAACGTGCTTTAATCCTCTTTGTATTCTGTTCTTCTGGCATCATCCTCGCCGCCTGCGGCTCGTCATCCGACGGCGAGGCACCGGACGCTGGCGCCAACACATCCATGACCGGGGCCATCGTGGAAGCCGCCACGCGCGAAGCCGCCGGCATGCGCACCAATCCGCTCGTCACACCACTGCCGGGCGGTGTCGAGCCGACGTTCACCTACGGCGTGATTGCCGATCTCAGCTCACCGCTCAACGCCACTGTGACCATGCGTCAGGTCGCGATGCAGGCGCAGGGCATCGACGCCCGCAGCGCCTACGATGCCATCGCGGCGCAGTATGAGGCCGCCGGCTTTCGCATTGGCGACATGACCGAAGAAAAGGGAGCCTTCACAGGCGGCTTCTCCATCGGCGGGCAAGGGAATGGCTTGGCCGCTGTAGACGGCGGTGGTACGTACGTGATGTTGATTACCTCGCCGACCAAGGACGGCGGTGACGCAGAAAAAAACGGCGTGTCGGCGAACGTGCGCTTTACGATCTACACGCCGAAGACGCTGTAGGGGACGCCTCCTACCCCAACGCCACATCAAGCGTCATCATCACCGCAAAGCCCACCATCGCGCCCAGCGTTGCAAGATCGCCGTTACCGCCACGCTGCGACTCGGGGATCACTTCTTCCACCACCACGAAGATCATCGCGCCGGCCGCGAAAGCGAGCGCGTACGGCAGGATTGGACGCATGGACACAACAGCCAGCGCACCGATCACAGCGGCCACGGGCTCCACCACGGCCGAAAGCTGTCCGTACCACCAGGACTTGGCACGGGATAGTCCCTCGCGACGGAGCGGGACCGCCACCGCAGTGCCCTCGGGACAGTTCTGGATGCCGATGCCAATGGCCAGTGCGACCGCTGCGGCAAGTGTGGCTGATTCGAACCCGGCTTCGACCGCGCCAAATGCCACGCCGATGGCGAGCCCTTCAGGGATGTTATGCAGAGTGATGGCGAGGACCAGCAGTGTGGTTTTGCGCCATCTGGTCTTGACCCCCTCCGCTTCCTCCAGCCGCCCGAACAGATGCACGTGCGGCAGAATGAAATCGACAAGTCGCATGGAAAACGCTCCGGCGAGGAAGCCGATCAGTGGCGGGACCCACTTGACCATGCCCATCTCTTCCGAGAGGGCAATCGCGGGAGCGAGCAGCGACCAGAAACTCGCCGCAATCATGACACCGGCGGTAAAGCCCAGCGCGGTGTCGAGCGCCTTGGGATTTACATCCTTGAACAGGAAGACCACTCCCGCTCCAATGGCCGTCAGCCCCCAGGTGAACAGCGTTGCCGCGAACGCCTGCCAAACCGCTGGCCACTCCGAGAAGGTCTCAAGCATGGCCGGAAGCTAGTGGCACATCGCCGGAAGAGTGATAAACGCGGTTACAGCATCTCTCTGCATGGCCTACACTTCATGCATGCCAAACCCACCAACGCACAATCGCAAGTTCGTGCTCGCCAAACGCCCCAAAGGCCTGCCGGACGACAGCACGCTTCGCCTCGAGACTGAAGACATCCCAACCCCTGGCGAGGGGCAGATGCTGCTGCGCAATCAATACCTCTCGCTCGACCCGTACATGCGGGGCCGGATGAGCGCTGCGCCATCGTACGCCGCTCCGGTGGAGATCGGAGCGGTCATGATCGGCGGCACAGTCTCGCAGGTAGAGTCATCACACGTGAACGGCTTCGAGGCGGGTGATTGGGTGCAAGCGTTTGGCGGTTGGCAGGATTATGCACTGTCCGACGGCAAGGGCGTGATCAACATGGGAAAGTCTCCTGAGAATCCGTCGTGGGCGCTGGGAGTGCTGGGCATGCCGGGGCTGACTGCCTGGGCGGGACTCACGCAAATCGGCCAGCCCAAAACCGGCGAAACGCTGGTGGTGGCCGGAGCCAGCGGTCCGGTGGGAGCCACCGTGGGTCAGATCGGCAAGATCCTCGGCCTGCATGTGGTGGGCATTGCGGGTGGCGCCGAGAAGGGCGCGCATGTGGTTGATACGCTGGGCTTTGATGCCTGCATTGACTACAAGGCAGACGGATTTCCTGACGCGCTCAAAGCGGCGGTGCCAAACGGCATCGATATCTATTTCGAGAACGTGGGCGGGGCTGTGTTCGATGCCGTGTTTCCATTGCTCAACACCAAAGCACGCATACCGGTGTGCGGCCTGATCTCGCAATACAATGCCACTAGGCTGCCCGACGGCCCGGATCGCATGAACCTGTTGCTGAGCCTGATCCTTCGCAAACGCATGACCGTGCGCGGCTTCATCGTGTACGACGACTTTGGTCACCTGTATGGCGAGTTCGCGAAACAGATGAGCGAGTGGGTAAAGGCAGGAAAAGTGAAATATCGCGAGGAAGTGATAAACGGCCTTGAACGTGCTCCTGCGGCGTTCACAGGTTTGCTTACAGGAGAAGCGTTCGGCAAACGCGTGATCAAGTTGACGGACTGAACGCAAAACACGCGCATTCGACACGCGCATTCAACACGCGCACGCGAAACACTCGAGCTTAACGCTCATACAAACACTGGAGCGAGAAACATGAGCACACCCCTGCTACAGGTCATCGTCGCCAGTGTCCGCCCCACCCGCATTGGCGGGTCGGTGGCTGACTGGTTTATTCCCATCGCCGAGTCGCACGGTGGCTTTGCCGTGGAGCGCGTGGACCTGCGCGAGATCGCGCTGCCGTTGCTCAACGAGCCGGAGCATCCCATGAAGCAGGCGTACGTGCACGAGCACAGCAAACAGTGGAGTGCGACAATCAGTCGCGGCGACGCGTACGTGTTTGTCACGCCCGAGTACGATTTTTCGCCGCCGGCTTCACTGCTTAATGCGATCCAGTATCTGGCCAAGGAATGGATGTTCAAACCGGTTGGCCTGGTGAGCTACGGCGGTGTGTCGGCAGGTCTGCGTTCGGCCAATGCGCTGCGCATCATTGCCACCGCCAACAGCATGATGCCGCTGCCGGGAGCGGTATCGATTCCGTTTGCCGGCAAGCTGATTGACCAAGAGAGCAAGCGCTTTGTTCCGGGGGAAGTGCAGGACAAAGCAGCGACGTCGATGCTTGGTGAACTGGTGCGATGGGAGCGCGCGATGCGAACGCTGCGGAGCGGGAACGGGTGACGGCCGCTCGTGATCCTTCTTCCTTCGTTTTTCCGATAAGAGAGCGTGGAGGCGAAACAGCCTCGAACTTTTCCTCTCTTTGGGAGCCGGAGCTATGTATTGTCGACGGTTGCAGTTTCTCACGATGGCGGTTGTGCTCGCCGTGCCCACTGCAGCGCACGCGCAGTTGACGACATTTGTTGGTTTTGACGCCAACGCCAATGCGCCCGGCGCGAACGCAATTGCTTCACGGAACGCCTTTATCCTCGCTACCGGTGGTGCGGTGGAGGTCGATTTTGAGGCGAACCTTCCCACGAACCCAACGCTCCTGGGCACAACGTTTCTTCACAAAAATGTCCCACGGGGTAGCGGGGCACTCTACGGTGCGAACACCACGCCCGGTGGCGACTGGTTTCTCGAAATGAACGGAGGAACGCTTGTCATGAACTTTGCGTCTCCGCTCGACTACTTCGGCGCGTACTTCGGTGGCGTCCAGTTCGCAAACTCGTTGACGTTTACCGACATCAATGGCGACCAGACCGTGCCGTTTCCTGAGAATGAGCGCCGCGGCGGCTTCGCATTCCTTGGTTTCGCAAGTGCGGGCAGCAGCATCTCGTCGATTACGCTTGATGCGACCAGCGATGTCATGTCCATGGACGACATGATTTTCGGCGGATCCAGCGCTCCTGCGCCGAATCCAGGTACCCCGGTGGCCGATGTACCAGAGCCGGGTATGTTCGCGCTCATGCTTGCTGGGCTCAGCATCATCGGCGTCAGGCGCGCACGTATTCGCGGATGTGTGTAAAGCGAAGACTCGGCGATCGTCTTCTCCAGGCGCAGAAGCTGCATGATGCCGACAGGCGGACTGACGCTGCGCGTGTAAGCGACGCGCGCAGCTGACGGTGCGATGCCTTGCGGCGCGTCCCGCCACTTGCAGGATTCACGGCGCAGCGCAGTTTCCCCAGTGTGACGATTCCGCACGACCAAACCGACGCCCTGTACCCGGCGGTGTACGATGAGCTTCGACGTCTTGCTGCCTCGCAGCGACATCGGCAGGCCCCATCGGATACGCTAAGTACCACGGCGATTGTGCACGAAGCGTATTTGCGGCTGGCTGAAGGGGGCGTTGCCCACTGGAACGACCGCTCTCATTTTCTTGCCACGGCTGCGCGTGCAATGCGCTTTGTACTCGTGGACCACGCGCGCGCACAAAGCGCCGCCAGACGTGGCGGACGCCAGCAACCGGTCTCGCTCGATGAAAGCGCCATTGTTTCTGCCGGCCGCTCAGACGACGTGCTGGCTATTGAAGAAGCGCTCCAGCGCCTTGAGGCGCACGACCAGCGATTGGGCGAGGTGGTGCAACTCCGATTCTTTGGCGGACTCAGCCATGAGGAGATCGCAGAAGTAGTGCAGCGTTCCGTTCCTACAGTGAAGCGGGACTGGACCCGGGCCCGGGCGTGGCTTTATCGGTTCATCACCGAGGGCGTGGCGCCGGCGTAACCCAACAGGCGCACACATGGCGGCAATAGTCGGCGGAGCATCGGGAATTTCTTGGCTTTGAGGGGCTGATCGTCCGACCGTACAAACTATTCATTGTTGGGCGGCGTGATGTTGAGTGTTTTAAGCGCCGCGGCGACTTCGCCGGTTTGCTTTACGTCGTTGGTAGCCTTGAGCAGCGTCAGTAACTCTTCCCCACTTTTGCGGGCCAGCCCCCGCAGCTCCGGGCCGCGCTGACGGGCGGCGTTAAACACCAACTGCAACTCAGCGATTGCGTCGGCACGACGATCCACCCGTGCCAGGCAAAACGCACGGTTTGCACGTGCGCCAAGCGCGTGCGGATGTACATCACCATACGCGCCTGCCACGGTCGGTACGGCGGCGTCGAACTCTCGTAGTGCTTCAGCAGGCGTGTTTCCGCCACGGCACGCGATATTTGCGGCTTTGGCCAGTGCTATCGCGCCGCCCGGATCGGTCGCACCAGCAAGCGCCACCGCTATGGCGTGCGCCTCACGATACAGCGGTTCCACTTCGTCACGCTGTGCTATTGGATCGGACACACGGCGTGACACAACAGCGGCCAGGTTGTCGAGTGACAGCGCCAGCGCGCGACGTTCGCTCCCCTCAAGGCGCCGCTCCACCTCAACGACTTCACGCAGCATCCGCTCTGCATCGTCCAGCCGACCAAGTGCGCTCCACACGTTGCCGAGTGAAATCTGGATAGACCGAACTCCCGGATGCTCGTTCGGCAGCGATGCACGTAGCTGGGACAAGCTCTCAATCAACAGCGGTTCAGCCTCGCTTGGACGACCAAGCCTATTCAGCAACATGGCAACGTTGGCTCGTTCGCGAGCCGTTCTGGGATGAGCAGGTCCAACATGCGCCTCATTAATCGCTAGTGATTCCCGAAGATCGAGTAGCGCGTCGACCGAGCGGCCCATGCGCATTTTGATGGCGCCACGCACATTGTAGGCGTTGGCCAGGCTGCCTGAGTCTGTCGCTGATGACGCGCGAAGTCGCACAAGCGCAGAATCGATGTAGACCAGTGCCGAATCAAAACGATTGGCTTCGAGAAGCCCGGTGGCCACGTTGGCGAGCGTTTTCGTAGTCTGCAAGCGAGCGTCGCTGACCAACCCGGCCGCCTCCGTCGTGTCTGCGACCTGCTCTTCCCGTGCAGCAAGCGATTCGCGAAACAGCGTATCCGCCCGCTGCGGCTGAAGACGATCCAGCGCGAGCGCACCGAGCATGTTCGTTACCGCTGCGCGCTCAGCCGACGTTGTTCCGGCTGTTGTCTCGCGCAATACACGTGCTGTATCCAGCGCTTGTTGCGCCTCATCAAAACGACCCAGCGCTCGGAGCGAACGACCGATGACAAGCAGAAGATCTGCGCGCACAGCCGGTTCGTCGCGCAACTCGGCATTCACTCGTACCATCGCTGACGCCAGTAGCGCACCTGCGCGCAGCGTGTCGCGGCGCTCATTGGCAAACGGATCGGCGCTACCGAGTAACTCGGTCAGTAGCGATGCAGTCCGCGTTGCCCGGCGCTGCTCCCCGTCTGCACGCTCACGCTCAACATTTGCTCGATCACGCTCCACTTCAGTGCGACGTACTTGTTTGCGCAGGTTGATTGTGAAACCCAAACTGATCACAGCCAGCAGCGCAAGCGCGGCGACTGGTGCGGGATGACGGCGCACGAACTTTCGCACCCGACTCTGCACCGATGGGCGTTTCGCCAGAATCGGAAAGCCTTCGCGCACGCGGCGAATGTCCTCGCGCAGTGCTGCCACGGACGGGTAGCGTGCCGCGAGCGTTGGTTGCAACGCGGTCAGCACGACCTTGTTCAGGTCACCGCGTAACGCACGCTGTACCGCGGGTGACGAAGCCGATTTACTCGGCGGCACCGTAGCCGCCTCGATAGCAGCGTGCTCGGCACCGGCCACAACCAGCCTCTGCCACGCCGGTCGAACGCCCGTGAGGAGCTCATGCAGCAGCACGCCGAGGGCGTACACATCCATGGCCACATTGGGCGCCTCACCACGTGCCTGCTCAGGCGAGGCGTACTCGGGTGTGAGCACCCGCTGACCCGGCCGTGTGGCTGGTCCGTCTGCTGCATCTTCTTCGAGTGGGTCAAGCAGCTTTGCGATCCCGAAGTCGAGCAGCATCACACGCCCGGCGTCGGTCACGAGTACGTTGCCGGGCTTAAGATCACGATGCACGATCAGCCGCTGATGTGCAAAATCCACTGCGTCACACACCGTCTCGAAGAGCGCCAACCGCGCCTGCACGTCGAGCTGCCGGGCTTCGGCGTAGCGATCAATGCGCGTACCCTCTACCAACTCCATGGCCAGAAAGGGGCGTCCTTCGCGCGTGACGCCGCTGTCGTAAAGGCGTGCGATGTGCGGGTGCTCCAGCGCGCCGAGGATGCGGCGCTCGGATGCAAAGCGTCGGCGCAGCGACTCAGTGTCGTGTGCTGTCCGCATTACCTTGAGCGCCACATCGCGCCGAAAGTCGCCTTCCACACGGGCTGCGAGATACACGGTACCCATGCCACCTCGCCCGAGTTCGCGCTGGATTGCGTACGGGCCCACTCGCGTGCCAGGCACCAATCCGGTTTCGGCCGGTTCTACCAATGGACCGGAGATCGCCAGCAGTCTTTCTGCGGACTCACCGATCACCGCTTCGGCAGTGTCGAGTGATGAGAGCAACGACAGCACCTCGCGTTCGAGTGCCTCATTGCCGCTACACGCTCGGGCCAAATGTGCGCGTCGCGACGCTGGCTCCATCTCCAGCAGCTCGGCGAAAAGCGCGTCAGCGCGACGCCACTCTGACCGTGTGGAATCATTCATGTCCGATGTGCTCATCTCGTCACACGTGGGACGCGCGGTGCAGGTGAGTGGACCCGCGAGATTGGCAGAACCGCCGCAACTGAACTCCGCGCACGCCGCGTCGCAAGACATTCGGTACGCGATGGGTTGAGGTAGCGGTCTGTACACAATCAGTCATACATGGAAATCGGAAACTTCACGCTAGGCGGATCATCGCCAGCCGGATATGCGTGGTGGTCGTCTTCTAGCTTGACATCCAGACGTGCAAAGCGCAGCCTCTCCCAATGCAACGAATGCATTTTGATCCGTCATTCTGGGCCAAGCGGCTGAAGACGCAGCACAGTCCGCTCTTTGAGAGGTCGTTGCATGTCGCCATCATGTTCTTTCGTAACGCGCTACCGGACATCTCCGACGCAGCGCTCGAAAGCCATCTCCGTCCGATTGACTGGTCGTGGATTGAGTGCCGTGTGGTTCCGCTGCACGCCGGAGAACGCGTGTACGCGTACCGCTACGATCCTCTGGGAAAAGTGGGCATGTACTTTACGCGTTCCGGTTATGCTGCGAGAGACCTCGGTATTGATCCCGATGGCCGCACGCGCTCCACCTATCTGCTCACGGCGAATACTGATGCGCTGTGGTGCCGTACCAAAACCGTCATCACGACTTGGGATGCCCGGCAACCCGACTTTCTGGCCATCGGTGGCGCAATGCAACTCATCGTGTTGCATGCCTCAAAAAAGCTGCACCTCGAAATCGCGATCGAGTCGATATCGCATTGACTGAGTGAAAGGCTTAGCGCCTCAGGGATCACTACGCGCACTCCGCACCAACACGCGCGGCCCCGACGTATCAAACCGTTCGGCGTAATCCCCTCGAATTGTGTCTCCCACTACTACAGCCGACAGCAGCGCCGCCGTATCGGCGAGGTTGGCCCCCACAAGCGTCGCCAGTCGCAGCTGCTCACCCTCGAGCGTACCCACAAGAAAGCGGCGCAACCCGGTGCGCTCTCGTCCACTCACCGACGAGCGCGGTGTACCCAGTGCCTCCACCCACAAATCGTACTCAACCAGCTCGCCCGAATCGCTGTCGCCAACCCACCGTGCGTCCAGCGGGAAACGATCGCGCTCAGTCACTGACACGAGGCGACGCTGCAACGCGAGCATGCTGCCAAAGAGGCCAATCCCACCGCGCACACTGCTGATCAGCCCGGTGCCACCGAACGGATCGTTACCTGAGCGATTGTAGTCATAGAAGTTCACGTCCACCGCGGCCACGCTCACCAACTGATCGAAACCGGGATAAAACACCGACGGCAGATCGGCCGCAAAAAAGTTGCGCAAGGTACCCGACAGTGCGAACTGCGTGGAATCGGAGAACAGAAACCAGGGACCATTGGGCGTCTCCACACGAATCGCGTACGTTCGTGCGCCATCGCTCGCCGTCCAGTTGAGGCGCAGCGTATCTACCGCGCGATTAATCGATATCGGCTGCACCACTTCACCGTCGCCCGGCACCCAGCCGGCCGGCGCCGAGGGCACGCGCGTTTCGCCGGTGACTTCGCGACCGTCGGCTGTTTGCACACGCAGACGGTAGCGCACGCCGGGCTCAATGGTGAGTGCTTCACGCGACACCGTGTAGCGCCCGGTGCGTCGGGTATTGCGAATTGTTTGGACGGCTTCAACACCGCCGGTTTGATCATCGCGAAAGAGCTGTACCGTAGCGTCGGTGATCGGCTCGCCGCCGGCGGTACGGATCGGATCGAGTGCGTCAAAGCGTACAGTGCTGTCGATTGTGACGCGTCCGGTGAGTGATGACTCCACCAGAATCACCTGTTCGGCGGCGTCGGGATTGAGTACGGCGTGCACAATGACACGAGGCTCGGGCGACGCCACGGTGTCGGTGGCGATTTCGCAGGCGGCGATTGCCGGCAGCAACAACAGCGCGCCCCACCAGCGCCGCGCGCCTACCACGACACACTCATGCCCACCGTGGGCAGCAATGGAAACTGGGACACGGTGGTGCGCGACGGCGGGTTCTGCGCAAAGTCGAACACGTAGGTGAACACGTTGCGCGCGTTGTAGGCGTTGATGAGCGACAGATACGGCGCCCAGGTCAGACGGCCGGGACTTGTTCGCGTGACACTCAAATCCAGTCGCTGAAAGAGCGGATAGCGGGCAGCGTTGCGCAGGCCACCAATCGGCTCACGATCCACATCACGGTCATCGGTGGGAAAGCTGTTGGTGACCGGATCATAGCGACGACGCACCAGCTGCCCTTCCACATCGGTAAACGGTGTGCCGGTGCCCAGCCCCAGGCGCACACCGTAACTCCATTTGGACTCGGTGCGATACGACGCCACGAGGTTGATGTTGTGCCTCCGGTCCTGCACCGGTGCGAACCGCCCGCCCGGCCCATCACGTGTGCTCACGCCAAATGAGTAAGCCAGCCATCCCGACCACGGGCCGCCTTCGAGCTGTCGCAGTAATAGATCGGCACCGTACGACCTGCCGGTGGTGACAATGAACTCGTCGCCACGCACAGCCGGATCGTTGAACAGATTGGACGCCGGCAGACTGCCGTAATCCTTCACGTAGCCCTCCAGCCGTACAAATCGTCTGTTGCCGAACCATCGTTCCACCCCACTAATCGCCTGCCACGCCTCGGCCACCGGTGTATCCCGATTGCTGGTGAGCCAGAAATCGAACAGGCGCACCGGCGCCTGCTCATTGCGCAGCGCCGGCGTCCATTGCGTAAAGCGGCCACCGGAGAGGGTGAACGCCAGATCCTCATTGGCAAACCACTTGAGAGAGAGCCGAGGAGACACGCCCAAAAAGTCGGTGCCGGTAACCGTTTCAGCGCGCACGCCAAAGCGCGCGGTGATGGGACCGGTGCGCACCGTATGGTCAGCATACAGTGAGAACGCCGATGGATTCTGACGCACCTTGAGCAGCTCGTCATTGCCCGCCGCGGGTGCGGCAATGTCGTATCGCACGCGGTACGCCGACCACTCGTAGCCCAGCATCGTCTCGTGCCGCCCACGCCAGCGTGTCAGCTCTCCCCAGGCGCGCGACTCGGTGAGCTGATTATTGAGCGTGAGCGAGCCCGATCCGAGATCGAGGTTCGTGCCAAAACCGGTTTGCGACAGGCGTTGCATGAAGCGCGCCGAGTCCCCGCCGGCGACACTGCCAAGCGGTTGCTCCCAGGCTGCGCCTACTACGCGGTTGCCCCAGTCGAAGCGCAGTCCGCCGGTTCCGGCGCTCGTGCTGTCGCCAAAGCCGGAGAGGAAACCGGCCAGCACGTCTTCGCCGCCGTAGGCCGTCATGGAAAGGGTGCCGCCGTTATCCAGCCGGTGCTTCACGTGGGCCTGCACATCGGTAAACCAATACGGCAGCGACTGGTCGGAAATGAGCGCCACAAACCGGTCGGCGTAGGTGCGTCGTCCGGCCACATTCCAGCTGGTATTGCCGCCCACGGTGCCACCCAGCGACAGCGTACTGGCCAGCACCGATACCGACGCCGCGCCGTGCACGCCGCTGCGCTCTTCCGTCTTGGGCGTTACCGAGAGCACGCTTGAGAGGCGGGTGCCGTAGCGCGCGGGAAAGCCGCCGGGCATCAGCTCAAACTCGCCGACGGTCTCGTCAATGAAGGTGCCAAAGAGGCCGGCGAGGTGAAACGGATTGTAGATGGGATAACCATCGAGCAATACAAGATTCTGGTCGCTCTCACCACCGCGCACGTTGTAGCCGGCGTTGAAATCGTTGGTGGCCACCACGCCCGGCATCAGCTGCACCACGCGCAAGACATCGGGCTCGCCGATCACGGGCACCCGCTTGAGCGTCTCGCCGCGCACGGCAAACAGCCCCGGGTTGGGGGAGAGCGTGAACTGCTCGCGTTCGGTGGTTTGCGTTTGAATACGGACGGCGCGCAGCTCTGTGGTTGCGGCGGTGAGTGTGAAATCGACGGTGCGCTGTTCGCCTCCCACAAGGGTGAGCCGCTCGCTGCGAACCAGGTAGCCGATGCGCGTGGCAGTGAGTGTGACTTCGCCAGCCGGCACGCGCAGTACATAGCGGCCGGCGGTGTCGGTGAGCGTGCCAAGTCGCGTACCACTGACAGTTATGGCGACCTGTTCGATCGGCACCGAACCGCCAGCATCGACTACACGTCCACGCACGGTTGCTGCTGAGTCAGCGGGAGGTTGTACGGTAGCGAACAGCAGCAGTGCGGTGAGTGACAGCATGCCCTGAGGTGGCGGGTTCTACAGCGACGAGCCCAAGCGGTGATGTACGGCGTGGGGAAGGCTACGAGCTGTACGCGCGGGTAGCGCGGGAGTTCCTTTTCATGAACTGCGTCGGCATCCCGTGCCGCTGAAACTGGCAATGAGCCGGATCCGATGAAAACTCCGCATTTCAGGGTGAACCCAACCGGAGTCGCCCAGTCATGCGCCGCGCCAGACATCTGTTCACGTTAGTCCTTCCGCTGATTGTTGCGTGCGGTGGTGGTGACACAACACAACCCACGCCGCCCCCAGCTCCGCCGCCACCGGCTCCTCCGCCTCCGCCTCCCCCGCCACCAGCGCCTGCGCCGGTGGCCAGCGTGGTTGTCTCGCCGACCACATTCACACTCGTTCCACAGCAGACGGCGCAGCTGACGGCCGAAACGCGGGACTCCAGCGGGAACGTGCTATCCGGCCGCGCAGTATCGTGGACGACAGATACCGCAGGAGTCCTGAAGGCCAGCGTCAACGCAACCGGCGTTGTCACGGCGCTCACGCCAGGGACCTCGGTAGTCACCGCGACGAGCGAAGGGCGCAGCGGAACGTCAACCATTACCATTGCCGAGGGCGGCTTCATAGTGCCTGCTGGTGCCGCGTTCACTGCGGCTGGTGGACGCGTGCGAGTTGTTGCGCCGGCCGGCGCCGTGGCCGTGGGCGCCGCTGTGACCGTAACCCCGCTGGCGAACCCACCCGCGCACCCGGACCTCATTGACGGGACGGCATGGCAGCTCGATCCTGACAGCACCACCCTTGCACAGCCCGTCACGATTCACCTCACCTGGCTTCCTGAACAGCTGGCGTCAGATGCTGTCAAAGAGCAGATCAGGGTACATCGCTTTGATGGTTCTGCGTGGGTGCCGCTCACCGACGCGCTGGCGGACACGGCCGCCCGCGAGTCCAACGGCACCACGACATCATTTGGTACCTTCGCTCTGATTGAACTGCCGTCGAACCCTGTACCGGTGATTTCGGCGATATCCCCAACCACTGTAGACGCTGGCACGCCGGCGTTCACACTGACTGTGTCGGGTACAGGTTTTGTAGACTCGTCTGTTGTACGGTGGAACGGCGCCGCGCGCCCGACCACGTTCCAGTCAGCGAGCTCACTCACCGCTCAGATCACCGCCGCCGATGTCGCGTCCGCCGGTGATGCGGCCGTCACCGTGTTCTCCCCCGCACCGAGGGGCGGGACAACAACTGCGTTGACCTTCACAATCCTCACGCCTCCACCTCCGCCCCCGCCTCCCCCCCCGCCGCAGGCGACGTTTGTGGTGACGAGTACCGCGAACTCAGGCGCCGGTTCTCTGCGACAGGCCATCATCAACGCCAATACGACGTCCGGAAATGATTCAATCCACTTCAACATTCCAGGAGCCGGACCGCACACAATCCGATTAACCACCGCGCTGCCGTCCATCACTGAAGCGGTTGTGATTGACGGCTACACCCAGCCGGGCGCGCTTCCGAACACGAATCCAAGCGGCGCGATCAACGCCGTCTTGAAGATCGAACTTGATGGAGTTTCACTGCCCGGCGGCGCCCACGGACTGACCATTGCAGGTGAGGGCAGCACCGTTCGTGGACTGGTGATCAACCGCAGCGGTGGAGATGGCATTCACCTGGTCGGTGGCGGGAACAATGTGATCGAGGGAAACTTCCTCGGCACCAACGCCACGGGATCGTTTGCACGCGCGAATAGTGGATCGGGTTTACGCACCATCAACTCAAAGAACAACCTGATTGGCGGAAGCACGCCCGCCGCACGCAATGTGATCTCCGGCGGCAACTTCCACGGCGTGGATCTTGGCGGCAGCGCGTCCACCGGCAACCGTATTGAGGGCAACCTCATTGGATTGAACGCAGCGGCAACGACCGGATTAGGCGGTGTGTTTGGTGTCTTCCTTGAGGAAGGTGCGAGTGACAACGTGATCGGTGGAACAGCACCCGGCACTGGCAACGTCATCTCTGGGAACGGCAGCCACGGAATCGTGCTCCGACGCGCCTCCCGTAACCGGATTCAAGGCAACCATATCGGCACCAACCCGACCGGTTCCGCACCAATCCGCAACGGAGCCACTGGCATCAGCATTGAGGTTGACGCAGCGGCCAATGTGATCGGAGGTAGCTCGCCCGCACACCGGAACGTGATCTCGGGCAACGAGGATAATGGCATCCGCGTGCGCGCATCCGGATCGATGAATCGGATCGAAGGAAACTTTATTGGCGTAGACGCCACCGGAACGACCGGCGTTGGCAACGGAGAAGACGGGATCCGCATCGAGAATACCGCCGGCACCATCATCGGTGGCACAGCGCCCGGTTCAGGTAACATCGTCTCAATGAACGGCGACGACGGGATCGATTTCTCCGGCGCCCAAGGCACGGTGGTGCAAGGAAATGTCATCGGGTCGGATGCCACCGGTACCATCAACCTCGGCAACGGCGACGCCGGCATGAACATCTTCAACAGCGGTGGCAATTCCATTGGTGGCACACAGTCTGGTGCCGGCAACGTGATTGCGTTCAACAAAAATGTGCGCGACCGTGCGGGCATCCGTATCGCGGGCACCAGCACGCAAAACGCGATGCTCGGCAACGCGATTTACGCCAACCTCGGATTCGGCATCGATCTCATGCCGGGCGGCATCACAGCTAACGACCTGGGCGACAGCGATACCGGCCCGAACAACCTGCAGAACTTTCCCGTGCTGACGGCAGCCACGCTCCGGAGCAGTCTCTCTGTCACGGGCACATTCAACTCTGTGGCCTCTACCACATTCCGGATCGAGTTCTTCGCCAACGACACGCTCGACCCCTCGGGTCACGGGGAGGGTCAGCGTTATCTGGGCTTCGCCGAGATTGCCACCGACGCAAACGGGAACGCCTTAATCGATGTCGACCTGTCAGCGGCTGGCATCAGCGCCGGCCAATTCATCACGGCCACAGCGACGGATGCTGACGGGAACACGTCGGAGTTTTCGGCGGGCGTGGTGGTCCAGCAAGGGAACGGATGACAGTTGTGCGTTTACGAACTCAGTGATGCGCGCTGGCCCCGCCGATCAGTTGGCTGATGAGCGCGGGCCACTCGTCGTCACTCCACGGCTTGTGAACGAACGCCCGTAATCCGGCTGGATAGTTGTCTCTTGCCTTCAGCTCCTCGGCAAATCACGATCGGGAGACCTGTCATGTCCCTGCACCGCAATCGCCATTTCACATCTGCGCCCGTGTACGCGGCGCTTGCACTTGTGGTCCTGCTGTCCTTGACCACCGCGGAGGCACAGTCGCGCGAAGACGGCGAAGCAGCGTGGGCTCGCGGGCTTGAACTCGCCTTGCTTGGCCAAGCCGACTCTTCGCTCGCTGCATATCGGCGTGCGCTCGCGATTGCACGTACCACGCGCGACCCCGGTCTTGCGAGCGCCGCGCGGCTCGGCATGGCCGACGTATTTGACGTCTGGCGTTTGTGTGCCGACTCGGCTGATGTCGCGTATCGCGAAGCCACACAGCTCGCGGAACCGGGCGACTACTCTGCCGTTGACGCGTACGTCAGGTGGCTGAGTGCGCAAGGACGCATCACTGATGCGCGTGCCCTGCACCGGCGCGCCTACGCGGGGCTGAACGTACCGCGCGCCATCAAGCATGAGACAGTTACCTACCTGCTCGGCGAAGCCGCCATGCAGCGTGCATCAGGTAACGGCGGCGCCGCCTTGAGCACGCTCATGAATGCGCGTGATGTTGCCGACCGGCTGGCTACGGGTGATGGTGCCATGCCGCTCGCGGACAGCGTGCATCAGTACAATTATTGGGTGCTGCACGATCTCGCTGAGCTCAGGCTTGACCCCAAAGCCGGAGCCGCGCGCAACGCTGCAGCAGGTGCAGCGTTGCGGGCGATGATTGATGGTGCCCGCGAGGATGCCGAACGGGATAGTGCACAGCGCTTCAGCACCGCGCGTCTTCGCGATCGCATCGCGCAACTGCGTCGCCGCTGTGGCACCGGCGAATGCACGGTGCCACCGCCTCCTTCAACACCGTCGTGTTGAACTGATGTGTCTCGGCCGAGATCGACTGTCGCGTGCCAACTGCAATCAATGACTACGGCTTGGCAACCGGCCCCGACTTCATCTCCATCACCATCGTCTGATTCACGCTGTTCACGTCGCCGTTCATGTCGAGGTCGAGGGCCATTTTCACATCCATCTTCATGTCCATTGATGGCTGCACGCTGTTGAATCGGACCACGAGCGTGGCCACGCCCTTTCCCTCCATTGAACGCACAGTTGCCTGCGCGCCGGCCGGCATACCGGCCGGGTTCATGACCTGATTCCTGGCCGACTGCGCCAGCATCATGTCCAGCACCACACTGTCGGCACTGAGCGACTTTACCACATACTCAACGTCCTGTTGAATCGTCAAACCGTTCTGCGTGACCGGCCGCGCCGCTTTCCAACGTGCGCCTACACCCACCGGCTCAGTTGGAAACGTCACCCCCGTCTGGTCCATTGAGCCCAGCGATCCGAGAGCCTGCATCATTTCCGGGTTGCCGCCGTCGAACTGCATGTTCGACACCCCTCCGGTTGGACTGATGGAATAGCGCATTTTCATTCCGTTCATGCCGGCCAGCTGCGGACGCATGGCGCTGACGAGCATTGGATCTGCTCCGTTATCGTCGATGTCCATGCTCACGAACTCGGCCGTGATGGCCGCGGTCCCGTTGGCCGCCACCTCTCCCACGGTGTATTGCATGTTCGCAATCGTGGCTGGCAGCGACTGCGCCGGCATCGCCATGCCGCCCATCTCCATGTTCATTGTGATGCTCTGGCGCGCGGCTCCAGATTCACTATCGCCCTTTACCAGTCTGAACCGCAGTGCTTGTCTCGGCGCGGTGCCCGCATCAAGTACCGTGATATCGGGCGCAACGTTGGTCGCCGGGGTGGATTGTGCGGACAGCAGTTGTACGGGGGCGATGCACAGGGCGGCGGCTACGGTGGAGCTGTACAATACCTGGAGAGAAGAACGAATCACGGATTGGCACCGGATGAGGGATGGGCTGGGGCCACTTCGCGCGGCGCCTCCCTCACATTGCCTGCTTGAACCCGTTTTTTGTAGCTGCCAGGGCTTTTTTTGCTCTTTTGTTAAGGTGGACCCACTGCCTGACCTCACTGCACTCCCTACCATCCAACCATGCGCGTTCGTAAACCGGGGCAAGAAGACTATCTGCTGCGCGTGATTCGTGAGGCCGCTGAAGCACTGCGCCGTTTGCGCGAGATGCTCACGGACACGGAGCAGTCGGCGGCGCCTGTTCGCGCGGAGCTGGCGAGCACGATTGCCGTGCTGCTCGGTCCCGAAGCACCGCTGCTTCAGCAGCTTGATGCCGATACGGCAGTTCGACTGCTGAACGATGAGCGTGTGCTCGCGCTCTGGATTGAGGCGCTCGAACTGCAGGCAAACGCGCTTGAGGCCGACGACAGTCCGACTGATGCGATCCGGCATCGGGCAGACAACCTGCGTGCAGCAGGTGCGCGACTGGAAGCGTTGCAGCAGACACGCGAATGACTACGGTGCAGCGCGCCCGCTCCGTGCTCGCCGTCCAGGATCTCGAACGCGCACGCCGTTTCTACATTGATGTACTCGGATTCACCGAAGATCGGATCAGCGCCTTTGGCTGGGCGTTTCTCAGCAAAGACGCTTTTCATGTCATGCTCGGCGAGTGTCGCGACGAAGTGCCGGCATCGGCAACCGGCAATCACTCGTGGTTCATCCATCTGCTGGTTGACGATGTTGACGGATATCATCGTGACGTGCGTGCGAGGGGAGCCGAGGTTTTAGCGCCTCCAACGGATCGCGCATACGGCCTTCGCGAGTTCACCATCTGCACACCCGACGGTCATCGGATCATGGTGGGGCAGTCCATCGCGGCTGCTGAGCAAGTCAACAAGCATGATGATGGCAGACAGCGTGACATCTGATCGTGCATTCCATTGCACCAGCTGGAGACCAGCTGGAGACCAGCTGGAGACCAGCTTGTCTCCAGCTGACGCATCACTGCGACTGCATACGCAACACCTTTCCAGCCCACTGTTCGTCATCCACCGCATCAGCCAGCACTGACGCGACGTCCCCACGCGCGGCCTCAGCACCGACGTCGACGTCGTCACCAAAACGCATATTGCGCGTGCCGTCCTGCTCGGTGAGACTCACCGGACGCAGGATGGCGTAGGTGAGTCCTGAGCGTTTGAGATGTTCGTCGGCATCATGTTTGGCCTGCAGATAGTTCGCGAGCTTGCTGTCAGGGTCCGGCTCTCCGGCCCCCACAGAGCTCAACATCACGAACCGTTGCACGTTTGCCTTGGCGGCCAGATCGATCAGGCGCTTGGCGCCGTCCCGGTCAACCGCGTTCGTGCCCTCGGGCCCTGCTGAACCGCCGGAACCGGCCGCGAACACCACCGCGTCACAACCTTCGCACACATCGCTCTTGAGTTGGGTGAGGTCTCCCTGTCGCTGCTCGGTATCCGGAGGTAGCGCGGTGGTATCAGAGCTTTCACGCACCAGGGCAATGGGATGATGGCCGCGAGCCGTGAGCTCCTTCACCAGGCGGAGCCCTGTCTTTCCTGTTGCGCCAGCCACGAGAACGTTCATGAGCGACCGTCGCGTTTTACATCGACGCGCTCTTTGCGCAGATCAGCTTCTACGATTTCTTCACCCTGCACCGCATGCTTCTTGATCACGATCTCTTCCTTGGCAACCGTGCGCTTGTCAGCGATGACTTCCTCCTGCATGACCGGAATGACGATCTCATCATCCTTGATTTGTGTTTTTGCGTTCAACGATTGGTCGCCTGACACCGGACGGCGCTCAACGGTGACTTCCTCATGCGTGACGGGCACGGCTTTGCGTACACGTTCGGTTTCCACGTGTTTTTCCACGCCAACTGTGCCTGCTTTGACCTGACGCTTGCCGATTGCCAGTTCTTCCTCTGAACGTGTGAGATAGCGCGCGTCATCATTGCCGGCCCGGCCGTGTTTTGCACGACGTCCTTCGAACGCATGGTTGTCGTCAAAGTGTGGCTGACCGTAAAAGTCGCCGCTGTCGTTGTGTTTGCTTTTCGATGTACGGTCTGACGGGTTCGTTAAGCGGTCAAGAAGCGACGTTTCATGTTCTCGCGTGAGCTCGCCACGCGTGTACGGGGGAAAGCCGCGCAGATCGTCAGCGTGAAAGTTCACGATCACTTCGTCTTCGTTGTCATCCAGCCGAGCGGTACCGATGGGCAACACGGCGTGCTTGTGCGCGTCGTCATGCACGAGGTCGTCATGCAGCTTCATCTCCACGTAGCGCACCTTCATGAGCTCGGTGTCTACCAGCAGGTCGTCCACTTCGCCGATCGTGCGGCCGTCCATCGATTTGATGTCCCATCCGCGGATATCCGGCTCACCGTCAGCGATCTCGAAATCGTCCATGTCGCTGAGGTGCATGAGGGCAGCGGTGGTGTTGCTGCGCGCGTCGTGTGTCGCACCCGTTGAACGGGCGTTGGGGGTGCGTGACTGCGAATCCACCCTGGGATCGTGACGTGTCATCGTTCCTCCACTATGTCATTGAGCGCTGGATCTTTGCCGCTCCACCACGAGGAGAAACTGCAATCGCACGGTGCTGCAAATCATCCGGCATTCTGTTGACTTGCAACTTGGTTTCATACAGCGAAGCAGACCATTCACCTCAGGTGGCGAATCGTCTTTGACATCTTGAGGGAGAAATGATGCCTGCGATCAGCCTACGCGTTTCTTCTCAAGAAACTTGTTCTGCTTTTTGGCAGCCAGTGCGGTTCCGGCAGCAATTGCCTGTTCCATGGTTTTGCCCCGTCGCAGCTGCATGTACATCTCGCGCCGCACGACCAGGCTGAACCAGCTGAGGTTGGGGTCGACGCCGGAGAAGCCGACTTCCTTATACTCTTTTTTCAGACCGCTCCAGGCGCTCGACGCAAATACTCCACGGCGGAACTTCGCTTTTCCGCCAAGCAGATTGTCGACAGCATGCAGTCCGTCTTTGAAGCCGATAACAAAAAGACGTTTGGCTTCACTCCACTCGTTGTCTGATGGCTCGGTGATTGGCTTGGCTGTGCCCCTTGCCTGTTCCACACGCCCCATCAACTCGGCCTTCATTTCGTCAAAGAGCAGCCCATGTTGGCCTTTCTCCACGGCCGACATTTTTGCCACGGGCGCAAGGGTTGGGGCAGCGGTCGCGCCACCGGTCATCTTGGCCTGGAAGCCCTTGATCTGAGAATCGGTTGGCGCCGCCATGCCGCCTTGGGCAATGCCGGTGACCCACGTCTCTCGTCGCTGGTTGTCATCTCTGCTCGCGAACGCGCCACCGAAGTAGTCCATGTTTTCCAGATCCGAGGCTTTCGCCATCTGTTCAAAGCTCGCCAGCAGCGAGCTACTGTCGATGGAAGCGATCGTGCCATCGGCGTTGAACATGATGTTGCCGAAGTTGCCATTCTCAACGCGATCACCGTTGCCCAGAATCAGGTCAGCCGCGGCAAGCTTCCCGAGGTTTTTCATCAGGGCCACGTTGTTCAGAATCTTCTTGAGCCCGTCCGGTGTGGCCTTGTACGCGTCGGACATTTCCGTATAGCCGTGCATCATTTTCTGCAGCACGAACGAGTCGGCCTTGAGATACGGAGCAGCCCGTTCCTTGGTCATCTGTCCGCTCTTCACCAACTTCGCGACCAGCAATCTGATTCCGGCGGAGCCGTTGGAATGCTTCTTCAGTTCAACGCTGTCAGGGCTGTCAGCTCCAACCACGTTGCCGAGCACCTTTTCGGCAAACGTCGTGGAGACGGCAGAGCCACCGAGTGGCTTGGCCACAAAAGCCGCCGTCGGGATTGCGAACGGGGGCACGTCGTCGGTCCAGATAAAGAGCACACCGACGGCGCCATCACCCGATGCGCGGGCGTGCTTGACGTACTGCGCCCATTGGGCGGCGGACCACTTGGCAGCTTCGTTGTGGCTGATCGGCACCAGGAGTCTCGGTAGGCGTGTGCTTGCAGGGAATGCGCGGTGAGCGGGGTAAGTGTGCGGCTTCCTTTTGATGATGGCAAGAGTCGTGGCCGTAGGTCCACGGCCGAAGGACGCAATGACCGGAGGCTGGCGGAACGGTGGGAGGAGCTGGGGCCTTGAGTAACTTGAGTTCCGGTTCTCGGTGATCGTTTACAACTCAGGAGCGTCAATGTTTTTCCCCAATGAGTCGTACTTCAACGTGCACGACGGCGTGCTCGGTGCACTTGCGTTTGATGATGAGAAGCCGATGGCGGCCTGGAGTCACTATCACGCCGACGCGCTCGCAGCCCGCCTCACGCAGTGCCGCAGCAGACTGCGCGCCGCGGAATGGCGCGTTGCTGATACATCGGCCCGGCTCAATGCGTATGCCGGTGCCTCGGACCGCGACCGTCAGCGCCTGCAGCAGTGCGTGTTGGCCGCGACAACCGAACGCGATGCGCTTCGTGCGCAGCTGGCGGCCCTGATCGAACGCGCGCGCATCATGGACACGGCGCGTGAAGCCGACTGGTATGCACCGAAGGAGAGTCCGTTCGATCTGACGATCGAGGAATAATGTGAGGTGACAGCGGGGTCGACGCCCCGCGTGTGGCCCCTTTGTGCAGCGAACGTATGACGTGGTCCCGGTTGCTGGCTGTGGTGGTGAGCGATATGGTAGGCCAACACGTAGACAGTGTCTTAGATAGTGTCTATCGATGCGCGTGTGCCGCGGTAAACGCGGCCCCCTGACGCCCCACCGTCCAGTATCCGGTCCCGCCATGTCCGCCATTCGTTCCACCGCAATTTTCGCCGTCGCCACTGCAACCCTCTGGGCCGGTGCCATCGGCACGCCTCCTGTTTCATCCGCCCGTCAACTGCCCCCGGGCGCCGCCCGCGCCCTCGCACCCGACTCGGCGCTGCTCTCGAACTACCGCTGGCGCAACCTGGGACCCGGTCGCGGCGGACGCTCCATTGCAGCCAGCGGCGTCGTCGGGCGTCGACACGAGGCGTATTTCGGCGCCACTGGCGGCGGACTCTGGAAAACGAGCGACAGCGGCCAGACGTGGATTCCCGTCACCGACGGCCAGGTGAACAGCGCATCTGTGGGCGCCGTAGCCGTAAGCGAGTCGAATCCCGACGTGGTGTTTATCGGCATGGGTGAGTCGGCCATTCGCGGCAACATCATGCCGGGCGACGGTGTGTACCGGAGCGGTGATGCCGGACGTACCTGGACGCATATGGGGTTCCGCACGGTCGACGCAATTTCAAAAATCCGTATTCATCCCACCAACCCCGATGTGGTGTTCGTGGCCGCGTTCGGCCAGTACAGCGTGGACAGCGACGAGCGTGGTGTCTTCAAGAGCACCGACGGCGGCAAGAGTTGGCGCCGAGTGCTCTTCCGTGATGGCAAGACGGGCGCGGTGGACATCGCCATTGATCGCACCAATCCCAACGTGATGTACGCGGCATTGTGGGAGGCGTATCGCAAGGAATACCAGATGTCGAGCGGTGGTCCCGGCAGCGGGCTGTTCAAGAGCATCGACGGCGGCGAAACATGGACGGAGATCACACGCAATCCGGGGCTGCCTGCCACCGGGCTCGTCGGACGCATCGGTGTGGCCGTCTCGTCGGCTGATGCCAATCGTGTGTACGCGCTCGTGGAGAATGACAGCGGCGGCCTCTTTCGCTCAAACGATGCCGGCGCCACATGGGAGCTGGTGAACAGCAATCGCTCCATCCGTCAGCGCGCGTTCTACTACACACATCTCTTCGCTGATCATCAGGACCCCGACGTCGTATACGTGCAAAACGTCTCATTCTTCCGCTCGGAGGATGGCGGCAAGACGCTGCGTTCCATCGGCGGCGGCACGCACGGTGACTTCCACGACCTGTGGATCGATCCCGCCGATCCGAAGCATCTTGTGGTCGCGAACGACGGCGGCGGCACGGTGACCATGAACACGGGTGGTGCGTACACCGCGCAGGATTTCTCCACCGAGCAGTGGTATCACGTGATCACCACCAATCACCAGCCGTTCCATGTGTGCGGCTCGCAGCAGGACAACAGCACACTGTGCGTGCCCAGCAACTGGAACCTCGCGCGCTTTAACGCCGCGCGGAATGCGCGTGATACCTCGCGCTACGTTGATCTCACCGCGGGTGGCTTGGATGTGTCGTACCGGGTGGGCGGCGGTGAGCCCGGTTACATCGCCCCCGATCCACTCGACGTGGACGTGTTTTACGCTGGCACCAACAACGGCCGCTACCTCGACAAGTACAACCGTCGCACCGGCTTCAGTCGTGAAGTGAATCCATATCCGTGGTTCTATTCCGGCGAACCAGCCAGCGCGATTCGTGAACGCTGGCAGTGGACGTTCCCGATCATTTTCTCAAAGGCCGATCCTACACTGCTTTTTGTGTCGTCGCAGCGCCTGTGGAGCACCAACGACGGTGGACTCACCTGGGCCAACCGCAGCCCCGATCTCACACGCGCCGACCCGTCTACGCTTGGCCCCTCAGGTGGGCCGATCACGGGCGACATGAACGGACCCGAAGTGTACGCGACAATCTTTGCCGTTGGTCCCGGCAAGAAAAACACAAACATCATCTGGACCGGCTCCGACGACGGACTGGTGCACGTGACGCGCGACGGCGGAAAGAGTTGGACCAACGTCACGCCCACAGAGATGCCGGACTTCGGACGCGTGAGCCAGATTGACGCGTCGTCGTTTGATGACGGTACCGCGTACGTGTCGGTACGGCGTCCGCTGTTGAATGATCGTGCGCCGTACATCTTCCGCACGAAGGACTTCGGTGCGACATGGACAAAGATCACCACCGGCATTGCACCCGACGCGTACGTGCACGTGGTGCGTGAAGATCCCACACGTCGCGGACTACTGTACGCCGGCACACAACAGGGCGTCGTGATTTCGTACGACGACGGCGCAACGTGGAATGACCTGTCGCTCAACATGCCGTCCACACCAGTGGCTGACCTCATCGTTGAAGCCAACGAACTCGTGATCGGCACACACGGTCGCGGTTTCTGGATTCTCGACAACATCACGCCGTTACGTCAGTGGACGCCAACGTTGAACGCATCGGCCACACATCTCTTTGCACCACCGCCGGCGCTGCGTTCGGCCAATGGTGCGAACATCAGCTACACGCTGGCCGCGCCGGCCCAACAGGCAAGCCTCGAAGTGATTGACTCCACTGGCGCTGTCTTGCGTGCCTTCTCCACTGACACAACGCGCAATGACAGCGCAACGGCTGGCGGCGGACGTCGCGGTGGCCGTGTGAGCTGGCTGCCGAATCGTGCTGGCTTGAACACCTTCACCTGGGACCTGCGCACGGATCCGATTGTTGGCTTTCCCGGCATGATCCTGTGGGGCGCCGGTCTCAATGGCCCCGTGGTACCTCCGGGTCGCTACACGCTGCGCATGAACGTGGACGGACAGAGCATGAGCGCGCCACTCACTGTGCAGCGCAACCCGCTCATCGCTGACGTCAGCGACGCCGACCTGCACAAGCAATACCAGTTCGGCCGCATGGTGCGCGACAAGGCGACTGAGGCCAATCAGGCGGTGATCACCATCCGGGCTGCCAAGTCACAGGTCGCCGGCCACATCTCAAAGTCAGAGGACGCCGCGTTTCGTCGCGCAGCCGATGCGTTTATGCGCAAGATTTCCGATGTGGAGCAGAGGATCTATCAGGTAAAGAACCAGAGTGGACAGGACCCGCTCAACTATCCCATCCGCGTGAACAACCGGCTGGCCAACCTGCTCTCCATGTCAGAGCGCGGCGATGGCCCGCCGGGCACGTACATGCCCGAGATCTACGGCATTTTGCGCGATGAACTCGACGGCTACCTCGCCGAAATGCAGCGCGTGATGCAAAACGAACTCTCGGCGGTGAATGTCGAACTCAAGCGACTGGGCCGCGAGCCGGTGACGGTGCCGAACGCGAGCTAACACAGTGCCGGCACTGGGTTACCGCAGTGCCGGTTTTGTGTGAACGCTGCGCTGGATTGTTGTTAACGCAGTGCCGGCACCGTCGCAGGCGGTCGCCGGTACTGCGTGCCCTGTTCAAAGGCGAAAGCAAGGCCCAGCAACCTGGGCTCAGCAAACGGTCGTCCGAGGAACTCGAGACCGATTGGCAGTCCGTCTGCGGTGAAGCCCGCAGGCACGGTGAGCGCCGGAAAGCCCAGCGTTGGACTCAGGCCGCGGTTGTCGCCCAGTCCGTAGCCGTCGAGCGGTCGCGAGTTGGTAAGCACGTCGTCAGCAATCGGCGTGGGCGCGGCGTCATAGGTGGCGTACACAATCGCATCGAGCTGGTGATCGGCCATGAGTTTGAGCACGGCGGTGCGCATGGCGTCGCGGTATAGCATCACGGTCAGGTAGTCCGGGTCGCTGGTGCTCTTGTTGAGATAGCCCAGCAGTTGGCGCCCACGCCATGGCACCGCCGTTCCTGAGAGCACAATGTCTTTGAGCGTCTGCACCGGCGCATTGGCATGCTGCGCGAGATAGTCGTTGGTGGCCTGTTCCGTTTCGAAATCATTGCCTACGCTGCGAACGGACGGCCTCGGGATTTGCAACGAGTCCACCAGCACGGCCCCCTGTGTCTGCAGACTGGCAATGGCGCGCTCAATCACGGGCAATGCCTTGCGGTATTCAGCGTTGCGATACTGAACAGCCGAGTCGAGCTTGGCCAGCGAATCAGCGGAGAGCGTGCTGTCGCGCCGCGACGCCTGTGCGGTGGACGACGTATCGCGGCTGGCGCGAATCACGCCAATGCGCGCGCCCTTGAGCGCGTCGGTGTTGAGCGCGGTTGTGTAGCTCTTCGGCAGGCGTCCCACGGAAGCGGCAGTGATCGGGTCGTTAGGATCGTAGCCCACGAGCACGTCGAGCAGGCGCGCGGCGTCACCAACGGTGCGCGTCATGGGGCCAAGCACATCTTGCGTGGGGTTGGCCGGCATCATGCCGTAGCGACTCACCAGCTGCAGTGTTGGGCGCAGCCCCACGAGTGCGCTTACGGCCGCCGGACCACGGATGGAGCCGCCGGTGTCCTCACCAATACCAACCAGTCCGAAATTGGCCGCCACTGCGCTGCCCGAACCACCCGATGAACCGCTGGGATTGCGCGTGGGATCGTACGCGTTGCGAATGATGCCGGCGGCTGAGCCCACGTACCGCGAGGCGAACTCCCCCATGGTGGTCTTGGCCAGAATGATCGCGCCGGCCGCTTTCATGCGCTGCACGATGGTGGCGTCGCGATCGGGGAAGAAATCCTTGAACAGAATAGAGCCATACGTGGTGGGCATACCACGTGCTTCGACCTGATCTTTCAGCAACACCGGCACGCAATGCAGCTCCCCGCGCGAGGCTCCCGATTGCTGCACCGCATCGAGCGAGTCGGCTTCCTGCAGCGCTCTCGGATTCACATGCTGGATCGCGTTGAGCGCGGGTCCCGACTTATCGTAGGCGGCGATGCGATCGAGGTACTGTTGCACCAGTTGGCGACAGGTGAGCCGGTTGGCATTGAGCGCCGCGTGCACACCGGGGATGGTGGCCTCGATCACATCAAATGACTGTGCCTGTGCAGGGGCCGCCAGCAGAAACAACGTGGCGATGGCAGGCGCGGTACGCCGGAAAACCAGAAGTTCTGAAACCATGATCAGCTGCGGTACGCATTGTGAGGAATCGAGCGCAGCCCGTTGGCTTGCGCAACGGTAAGGTGTGGCGGTATCACAATAAGCACCAGCCCGCTTTGTGGCTCGCGCATGCTCCGCACGATCATCTGCTCGCGTCAAAGGAGGCGCTTGTGCATTCACCGGCGTTCCGGTCACGAATCGATCCGTTGCTGGCTCTGCTCGTTTTCGTTCCGCTACTCGGTGTCTGCGGCCTCGTACTGCAGCGCGTGACAACTCGTCCTGAAACGGCTGGAATCTTTACACTCATCATCATCGCACTGAGCGTAGTGCTGATGGTGTGGATGTTTGTGTCCACGACATACCGCTTTAAGGATTCAGAGCTCGTCGTAAAATGTGGACCGTTTCGCCGTCGCGTGCCTGTGGCCAGCATTCGCCGCGTCACCCGTACACGCACGCTTCAGTCTGCTCCGGCACTCTCACTGCAACGACTTGAAATTGCGTTCGGCAGTCATGAGACAGTCATCATTTCCCCCAAAGATGAGGTCGGATTCCTGGCAGCGTTACAGGCAAGAGTGCCAACCGTTCAGCTGCCTCCTGTTGCCCGGAAATGATTACTGCTGTGCTCGCGCATCGTTGCCCTGTGTGCTTAAGGTGCAATGACTCTCAGCGAGGTACATATGCAGATCTTCGACAGCAAAGTTGTGATCGTGACCGGCGCGGGTTCAGGGCTTGGCGAAGCTATCGCCCGGTTAATGGCCAGCAGGGGCGCGAAAGTTGTTCTCACCGATATTGATCTTGAATCGGCGCAGCGTGTCACGCGCGAGATTGAAGCGGACGGCGGAACGGCCAGCGCGATTGAGCAGGACACGGCCAAGCCAGAGGACTCTGAACGCATTGTGAAGCACGCGGTCAGCACCTACGGTGCGTTGCATTACGCGGTAAACAACGCCGGTATCGGTGGTGCGCAGGCGCCCGTTGGTGAGACCGATCTTGATGAGTGGAATCGTGTCATTGATATCAACCTCAACGGCGTGTTGTACGGCATGCGCTATCAGATTCCCGCGATGCTGAAAGCCGGAGCGTCGGAATGTGCCATCGTCAACATGGCATCGATTCACGGGCTGGTGGCCGCACCGCTCAACGCCGCCTACACCGCCGCCAAACACGGTGTGGTGGGACTGACAAAGAATGCTGCCGCCGAGTACGCGGCGCAGGGACTGCGCATTAACTGTGTTGGTCCGGCGTATATCGATACGCCGCTGCTGGCCGAATTGCCTGAAGAGATGCGCAGTCAACTGGTGAGCCGCCATCCACTTGGCCGGCTGGGGCGCCCCGACGAAGTCGCGCCACTGGTGGCGTTTTTGCTGTCGAGCGAGGCGTCGTTTATCACGGGCGGGTACTACCTGATTGACGGAGGTTACACCGCCGTGTGATGTGGCGCCTTGGCGGGCACACGCGCAGAAGTTCGCCTGATACTCCGGAAACGTTCGATGGCTTCAACAGCGCCCGTAAACAGCGCGCGCTGCGGCTTCTCACCTGTTCCGGATTCTGCCATGCGTGCTCTGCTCGTGTCGTGTGCACTTCTGATGTTCAGTACTTTGGCTGCTGCACAATCAGTGTCGGCCACTGTTCAACCGTGGAATCTACCGGCGTCCGATGTCGTCCTGTTCACATTCGGAATGGATCATCCCGTGCGCCTGGGAAAGATCGATGCAACGGGGGCGCTCACGATAGACGTGCGCGCCGCATCGGCGGCCACAATACCTGATACAGTGCGCAGTCAATTCCTGGGGCGCCTTCAAGACAACCTGCATTTCAGCTGCGATGACCGCTCAGCGATGGGGGCCCCTTCGGATGACGTTGTCGCCCGTGCAGCCAATATTTTCCTGCAGCGCGACGACATGATGTCGGGTGCACTCTTCGCCGTCTCTGATACCATGTTGCGCCCATGGCTCGAAGATCCCGGCTATCAGGAACCAGTCGTGGGTTCGTTCTGGGACGTGATTTATTCAGAGAAAGAGATGGCGGTGACTTCATCGTGCACGGGCACGCTGACGCTCGAAAACGGCAACGTGCCGTTAGCGTATCAGTACGACCTCAAGCTGGTGCCGGGCTTCAATCTTGTGGAGTACGTGATTGAAAGCATTTACAAGACCGATCCCGATGTCATGGCCTCAAAGCCGTCGAAGGTGTTGGTGCGGACCGATACCGATGCCAGCCGTATACGGTGGGTCGTGAAGCATTTCATGTAAGCGCCCCTGAAAAACCATTTTTATTCGCCGTCTCGTTGCTGCAACCTTTCCGGAATGCTCCCGTAGTTGCACGAATGCCCGCGCGAAGCGAACGCCAAGAAGCCGATACGAACTATGCGATTGCGCGCCGCCTGCGCCGATTGCTTCTGCTGAACTTCGTTGCTCTCACAGCGTGCACCACGGGTGACCAAACGCCAGAATCTGCCGATCATTCCGTCTCCGCTCTTGTCGCTATTCGCGATACAACGGCCAGTTGTGCGTCGTGTTCAATTGCAATGACGAAGATTGCGTCGCTTGGCAGAAACGCCGATTCCGTACTGTTGTTTCGCACACCAGTTGTCGTACGCGACTCGCGAGGGCGCACCATTGCGGCGGTGCCGGACAATGGCTTCCAACCAGTGATCGTGTACAGACGCGACGGCACCGTCGAGCGCACACTCGGTCGTGAAGGTAGTGGGCCGGGCGAGCATACACGCGTTGAAGCGATTGCGGTGACTGAGGGAGACTCGATCGTACTCGCCCACAGCTATCTGCGATTCTCCGTATTTTCGCCGGATGGCCGCTTCGTTCGCGGCGGACCGTTGCCTACCCCGCCCCATTCCATAATCCACCTGCCGGATGGCGGATTGCTCATCAACGGCACGCTACGCAACGAAACTGCGTCCGGGTTGCCGCTTCATAGGCTTAGGCCGGACGGATCACTTGTTCGGAGCTTCGGCACCAGGGATGTTCTCGGCGCTGGTACATCAGCCGATCGCACGCTGGCACCTCAGCTCAACGGCTCATCACTCTGGCTGTCGGAGCGCGGACAGTATCGCCTTGAACAAGTCGATACTCTCGGGCAAGTATCACGCACGATTACCGTTGCCACACCGTGGTGGTTTGTGTTCGCCACATCAGCAGAAGCCAAGGCGTATTTCGACACGGTTCGGCCACCTGATCAAATGCCTGCAACTGCCGAGAGACGGCCGTCAGGTCTCAAGTACCGTCCGCCGTTTGCCATAGCCAGCGTAGTGCCCGACAGCGCGGGACTACTATGGGTCGCGCACCACACGCATGTAGAAGCCTGGGACACGCTCAACGCCGATTACGAGAGTGGTACGAGCGAAGTCAGGTTGGCCGATGAGATGAAAGGCCGCATGTATCGCACCGTACTCGACGTACTTGATGTTGAGCGCGGCACACTGCTCGCCCGTCGCATCATTCCCGGGTATGGATGGGTAGCCAACGACGGCACGTTCATTTATATGCGTTACCGCGAAGATGGTATCGTGGCCATGGACGTACTGACGTTACGACTGCAGGGTATACGCTAAGCGCTCACCTGTCGTCAAAACTGATCTCGTCACTACCACCATCGCGGATTGGCGACCCCGCGCAGTCATCGGGACTTTCTCGCACTTCGTATGGTCCGCTGATCGTGTCCGTGCGCGACGCAATCGTGCTGCCGAAGAAGCGCAGATCAATGCCGCCCTGCACGAGATATTTCACGTAGGCGCTTTTGCACACGGGTCCCCATTGCAGGCGCGAGCCCACGAAGAACTCCGGACGGATGAAGGGCACAATCGTTTCACCGAAAATTCCGACTTCAATCTTTGGTGCGGCAAAGCCGAACTGCGCGTCTACTTCATTACCGATAAGCGCTGCCGCGTCACCTGTCGAAGCTCCCAGTACAGGGGTGCCAAGTCCGGCCGACGCTGTCGTCTGCATGGACATGCCATCATAGCGGAATCCGGCGTCGCCACCGTATGAGAAACTCGTGCGCGCCGACGCCGAGGCATTGCCGTTCACCACCAGCTTCGTCACCAGCTGCACCTTGAGCGCCACAATCACCGGCAGGGGACCCACCTGTACCGGAAAACGCAGTATCGCTTCAGGCCAATCGAAAGCCAGCTCATCGAAGCCCGCCCCCGCAGCGGCAACGTCGAGGTCTACGGTACCACCCAGTCCCCTGGCGTCGTAGTCAAACCGCTCGGTGCGGTTCTCCGCGATATCAATGCGTGCCAGACTGCGCATTTCGCCGATCACGGTTTGCGCGGTGAAGCGCGCGTTAGCCGCTCCCCCGGTCTTTTTGAGTACGTCCACTCGAATCGTGGCGTTTGAACCGGTGGTGCTCAATGTCGCTGTGATTTCGTTCGCACCAGCGGTGTATTTCCACTCCACCGATCCATTGGGTTGCACCATCGATGGTGCGAGCAACCGGTCTCCCGTTTTCAAACGCGCATTGGCCAGCACGGCAGTGCTGTAGCGCAGCGGCTGATCCCACGTGATGTCCGCATCTTTGATCGCTTGATTGAGCGACACGTACGACGTCGTCAGCGTTGACTCACCGCCAGTCGTATTCACCGCCGTAATGCGACGCAGTGCGACACCGGGTATCAGGAGGATCCGTCCGGGCTGCAGCGTCACGTTTGCGGCCGTCAGCACATCAGTCGAAAAGCGGTACACGTGCGCTGCGCTGTCCACCGAAACAAGCGCCTGCGATGCGACGGCATCGGGGATGCGGATTGTTGATGGAGAGTAGGTGATTTCATAACCCCCGCCCGTCTCCGGCGGCGTAACAGCCGGCGGATCGGTCACGGCATCGCTGCCCGACGAACAGGCCATCATGGCCAGCAGTGCTGTCGCGAGCACGCTCTTCAACACACCTCGACGCATCGAACCTCCTGAAAGACCGGGAAACACCGGTTTGTAACCGGGCTGCTCAGTCAGGCGTAGAGACGGGGCGTGATCCGCCACCATGACTATCTTTCATGTTGCATTTGCGGGTAGCACGCTCACCGTCGCACGCTGCGGAGGATGTCATGGACACTGTTCTGTTGCGCACATACCGGTTTCGCTACGAAGGCGATATTGACCGGGCAATTCTGGACGAAGCGGGCATTCGTTGCGTGCTCGTGGGCGACGACGCCGGCGGCCTGGGGCCGCACATCATGTCGGTGAATCCCATCCGGTTGTTTGTTGCAGAAGAAGAGGCGGAGGCTGCTCAACACGCACTCACCGAGCATCAAACGGGATCGGGTGAGGACAGCGCCAACACCGATGTCACCCCGTAACTGCGCCACGCGTGCCGCCGCACTTGCTTTCACAGTTGCGGCCACGCTCATCCTGCAGGGATGTCAGCCCGCACCGGAGCGCGTGCCCACACAACAGAGCGACAGCGAGCTGTTGGCTGCCATCTTTTCGGGCTCGCGCGGCACGTGGGTAGACCTCACCCACAGCTTCTCTGATCACACGGTTTTCTGGCCTACCGACACCATGGGGTTCAGCCTCGATACGGTGAGCTATGGTCGCACCGAAGGTGGATGGTTTTACTCCGCCTATCGCTACTCCGCCGCCGAGCATGGCGGCACCCACCTCGACGCACCGATTCATTTTGCCGAAGGCCGGAATACCAGCGATTCGATTCCGCTCAATCGCCTGATCGGTGCCGCGGTGGTAATCGATGTGTCCGACCGCGCGACGCCCGACTATCAGCTGTCAGTGGAAGACATCACACGCTGGGAGCAAACGCACGGACGCATTCCCGATGGCGCCATCGTACTGCTGCGCACCGGCTGGGACGCGCGCTACGCAGACCGCGCCGCATATCTCGGCACCGATCAAACCGGACCGGATGCCGTTGCGCAGCTGCACTTCCCAGGCCTTGGCCCGGACGCCGCGCAGTGGTTGGTAGACAACCGACAAATCGGCGCACTCGGCATTGATACGCCGAGCATTGACTACGGCCAGTCTGCGGATTTTCGGAGTCACGTTACACTGTTTGGCGAGAACATTCCGGGCTTTGAGAATGTGGCCAATCTGGGCGCGCTGCCTCCGACTGGCAGCTACATCGTGGCACTGCCGATGAAGATCGAGGGCGGCAGCGGCGGTCCGCTACGCATCATCGCATACGTGCCCTGATTGCGTCATGCGTCAGTGCGGCAAATATCGCTGCACAACGCCGTAGCTCCAGGTGCCCGCCATCGCCGCCAGCAGGCCGGCCGCCATCACACCGAGTCCGCTGCCAATCAGCGCGAACATCGGTCCCGGACAGGCGCCAATGAGTGCCCACCCAAGGCCAAATACCGATCCGCCCATCCAGTAGCGCGCGCCGCGTACCTGGCCGGCTCCCCACTGCTTGGGTGTCAACTCGATTGGCTCGCCGTGCAGCGTGCGCACTCCCAGACGCCGGATTATCACAAGCGACAGCCCCGCCACCACCACGGCGCTTCCAATGATGCCGTACATGTGGAGGCTCTGAAAGCGAAACATCTCCTGAATGCGAAACCACGACGCCACTTCGCTGCGCACAAAGAGCACACCCAGCAGGATACCGGCGGCGAAATAGGCGAGCATGGCCGGTCCGCTGCTCGCACCCTGCAGCGCACTGTCGCGAAGCGCGGGTGGCACTTGCTCAGTGTCAACACATTCGTAGTCGAGTACCTCGGCAGCCACGCTCACAACCCACCGCCCAGCAACGCCGGCAACAGCACCGGATACAGCAGGTGCGTGATCAGCAGTCCGCCTGCAAAAAATCCGACCACCGCTACCAGGCTTGGCGCCTGCAGCGCGGCCAGACCGGAAATGGCGTGTCCACTTGTGCACCCACCCGCCCATCGCGCGCCAAAGCCCACCAGAAAGCCGCCAACAATGACAATGAGCAGCCCCAAAGGTGAGCCAAGGCTCTGCCAGGAGAAGAGGTCGGCGGGCGCATAGCCGCTCAGTGACGTAATGCCGAGTGACGACAGATCAGCGCGTGTGGCCTCGCTGATGTTCGCACCCACGTCGGGCACGCCGAGCGTGGCAGTGGCCAGCCAGCCTCCCACCACGATCCCCAGCGCGAACACCATATTCCAGCCGCCCACGCGAAGCCAGTCGTAGCGCAGGAACGACGGCTTGGCACTATCAGGCACCGGAACCGCCGCACACATGTGCCGGAGGTTGGAAGAAATCCCGAACACCTTGCCACCGACTACGAGCAGCAGGGGAACGATCAGGCCAATGAGTGGACCGGCCACATACCATGGCCACGTGCCGGACAGCAATGAGTGCATAGCGAGACGGAAGAGACATCGAGAGTTGTGCCGTTTGGGCACAACTCCAAGAACAACCGGAAGGTAGCTATGGGTTCCGTCGTACCGCGTGTGGCCCGGCTAACTATGGTGCTTGTCCTGCATTTGATGGCGAGCAGCTCAGACCGGCCCCAGCAGAGCTTCGAGAAACTCAACGTCATCAAAGCTGCGTCCGCCGCGCAACGGACCCATGCGAACGACCACGAGATCGCGCGACGGGATCAGATAAAGACGCTGTTTGCCGGCACCGGCAGCCATCACCAGATCCTTCGGCACCACACTCGCGGCGGGCGTTTGCTCTGCAGCGCCGCGCCGCTCGGCGCGTCTGTCGGCACGTCGCTCAGCAGCACGGCGCGCGCGTGCACGACCGCCAGCTGAATCGCTGTTTCCATCACTGTCTCCGCCGCTCAAACCGGGTGCCCGAGCTGTCGTGCCGCCGCTCAGCCACCATGACAGTCCGTATGCGCCGTTGGCACCGGAAGGCCGGAACAGCTGCGCCACAAGTGTGTCGGGCAACAGGCGCGTTCCGTTGTGCACACCGCCTCGTCGGATGAACTCACCGAACGTGGCCCAGTCACGTGCGGTCATGGCTGCGCCGCCGGCCAGCTGTGGCTTGCCATCGGCGCATTTGGCGCGCCATTCAACCTGCACACCGAGCGGTGAAAAAATGCGCCGGTTGAGATATGCGTCAAACGTTTCAGTGGCACGTACGCGTTCAATCAGTGCACCCATGGTGATGAACGGATACGGACCATACGCAAACGTGCTGCCAGGTTCAGCCTGCGCAGGCGCGTTCACCGCGTCGTTCCATCCGGAACGCGGACCGCCGCACCCCGTAGCGGCCACGCCAGGTTCAACACCGCTCTCCAGCGACAGCAGTTGGCGGATGGTCACGCGTGATTTTCGCGGATCAGTACTCCATTCCGTGAGGTAGCGTGCAACCGGATCGTCAAGTCGGATCAGTCCGTCGGCAACCGCTGCAATCGCAGCAACACCGAGAAAACTTTTGCTACCGCTCGCCAGCATCACACGCTCTGATGCGCGGCCGCCGTTCATGTACTGTTCGTGGATCACCGTACCGCGGTGCATTACCAGAATCGCCTGTCCGTCGGTGCGAGCGGCGTACGCTGTGGCGGCGCGCAACTGTGCAGCCGACGGTGCTTGAACCGCTGGTGTTTTGACCGTTGGTGCAGCTGGTGCAGCTGGTGCCTGCGCGCTCAGCGCGGCCGCGCAGCCCGTCACCAACAGGAAGCAGAGTGCGTGTTGCATAATGGGTGAGACGGCGTGACCCGTGGAGTGTTAGTGCACCGCCGGGAACACGAGGCGTAAGACTCCGCCGGCCGGTGCACCCGACCTCCGCGACGCTCACCTCGGCTCGGCGACTACGAGTTCAATCTCGATTCCACCGGTCAGCTTTGCGAGCAGGTTGTAAATCACACACGCGATCGCCGTGGTGATGAATCCGATCACCGCGTACAGTATAGGCGCACCGATTGCAAACACGATACTCATCGCGCCCATCGAGCCCATTGGCTCCAGCGTTGCCGCTCCCTCTGTCGCCGGAAGCCGGCCCATCAGCCAGATAAAGGGGGCGAAGAGCAGACCCACGAGCCCGTACAGCGCGGCGACAACGATTGAGGTCTGGTACACCCCGACCCGACGTATTCTGTGCAGCATGCAGTCACCAGGTGATGAGGCAAAACGGGCGCCGGCTCGCGGCGCACCGTTGCTTATCGTGCAGCCGCGGATGGGGTTTCGCAAATGTCAGTGTCGCAGCGTCTCCTGCGCAGCCCGCTAAGGCGTCGGACCGTGACGCAGCGACGTGAGCCAGGCTGCCATTTCCTCTTCGTCCTTTGACGTCCATAATCCGGATGTCAGACATCCGACCATGGCATCAAGCAGCGGTTTGCCGTGATTAGGCTCGTTGATCATGCGATGCATTTGCAGCTTGGCGACGCGACGTTGACGGGTAGCGTATTTGAGTGCGACTTCGTCGGCGCACCGTTCCCGATCCTCCAGCAGTGTTTCAAAGACGCGCTTAATGCGGATGGTGTTGTTGCCGAGCTGTACGAGTGATTCCGCGAGCACCGCTGGGTCAATGGTTTCAACAAACCCGAAAACGGTCCAGCGACAGGAGTTGATGATGAAATCCGGATCGTGCGCCATGTACACATCGAATCCGTGCACGTCACGGGTTGCCACCAGATCACCCAGCGACTGTTTCACGTACACCGAATCGGTGGACCGTCGAAGCTGCAAGAGCGTGATGGGATCAAGCGCAATGCGGTGATCTCGGCGGCGGATGCCCGGAGGCCAGTTGCGACACGGCGAGCCATACGATTCCACCGTGCGCCCCCTGACCGCTGCATCACCGTCGGCCAAAGCCAGCGCAAAGAGTGCGTTGCTGGTGATCAGGTTGCCCTGACTGTGCGCGTAAATCGGGATGCTTCGATCACTGAGTGGTCCACTGCGCAGCGCGCGAAACAGCTGCAGGGTGGCGGTGTTACCGGCGATCAACGCTTCGATGAACTGCACTCGTGTGAGGTGGAGCCCGGCGGTGCGGTATGCCTTGAGTTGTGCATCAATGACCAGTCGGTATGCCGCCGTAGTGTGCGGGACATCTCCGCCGGCAGCACCCGGTCCGAGTTTGTCGGCGACACATTGAAAGAAATCTGTCCGCAAGCTTTGTGTACCGTTGAATACTCCGTACACCGGACAGCGCAGGTTCGTGGAGAGAAGCATGGCATGCGACATGTGTGTGTCGCCTGTTGTCAGCATGCCGTTTACAAAAATGGCGCGCAGATTCGGCCGATAGTACTTCTGTTCTTTGGTAACGATTTTTTCGAAGAGGGTGATTTCACCGTCAGCTTTTGGCGCTAGGTTGCGCGGGAATGTAGGTGGTGCAGGCGTATTTTCATGCTGCGTTTTCAGCTCCGCCACACGCGCCGGATCCGGCGGGGCCACATTTATTTCTGCACCAGGCGGTGTGTTGCTGAGCGGGTCGTCCGGCGTGAGGGGCGGCGGCGCCATACCAGACCACTTGGCCTTGGACGAAGCATCGCACATCGCAGCGATCGTTTTCCGGTCCGGCTCTACCAGACCATCGCCAAAGCGCATACCACAGACGACTTTCTGAAACGACTTGATGGCGTCGATAGTGAGCGGGCCGCATTTGCCATCCACAGCAAGGCGTGTACGGTTGGGCGGCATCAGGGCATTGAGCTGCTCCTGAATAGTGCGCACATCAGCGTCGGCGTTGCGTCCGCGCGCACCGACCGATGCGCTAATGAAGATCAGGCTGACAGTGGTCATGGACAGGATTGGGCGGGAAGATGCGTTGCGCGCTGTACCACGCATCAGAAAAGGCGCATCTTTTCCCTGTCGGCCGCCATCGGTCGTTTCGCGCACCCGCCGGAAGCGGCTTTCCCCCGTTTTCCCGCATCCCTGACCACTGAATGGACAAGCCTATGCATCAGAGCAGTGACACTGACTTGCTGCGCTATCCGATTGGAGTCTTCACACCACGGACCAGCCTTTCGGCGCATGATGTGCAACAGCTCGTTGACGATCTCGACGCACTACCGAATGACGTTCGCGCATCGGTGGCGCGTCTCCCGGATGAGCAACTCGACACTCCGTATCGCAGGGGTGGCTGGACAGTTCGCCAGGTTGTGCACCATCTGCCGGACAGTCACATGAACGGCTACGTGCGCTTCAAACTGGCGCTCACAGAGCAGGAACCCGTCATCAAGCCGTACAACGAAGCGGCGTGGGCCGAGCTTCCGGATGGGCGTTCCAACGATATCGAGAGTTCGCTGTTGCTGCTTGCTGCGGTACACCGCAAGTGGACATCACTGCTTCGCTCCATGACGCGTGAGCACTTTGCGCGAACGTACTCACATCCGGAGTCCGGTGTCAGCACACTCGAACGCAGTCTGCAACTGTATGTGTGGCACGGTCGGCATCACCTTGCACACGTGCAAGGTGCGCCTTTCAATGCGAGCAGGTTTACTTCGCCAGCTTGAACTGAAACGGTTGCTGCACAACTTGCCGCACCCGCTTGCCTTCAACTTCGGCGGGCACGTATTTCATGCTTTGCAGCGCTTCTTTTACCGCGTCGGTAAACAACTTGTGATCGGACTTGAGCACTTTGAACGTGCTCATTTCCACAATGCCGTTCTCGTCTACCACAAAGCTTGCCAGTACCGCGCCTTCCACACGGGCCGCGCGCAGATCAGCCGGGTAGACCATGCTGCGTGAGTCGGGGCTCATCGCGGCCGGCTTCTCTACCTGGTATTCGAAGTACGGCAGGCTGGGATCTGCCGGCTTCCGGGGCAGCGTGTTCTGACGCGCCGCCTGCACCGCAGCTGCGCGCTCTCGGCGTGCGTTCTCCATCTCCTCCGTCAGCGCGCTTTTTTGGGCCTCACTCAAACGGAAGGCGAAGGGCTGTTGTACGATCTGCCGCACACGTTTCCCATCAACCTCGGCGGGAGAATATCTGAACTGGGAAAGCGCCAGCCGCACCGAGTTTGAGAAGAGCTCGTGATCCGAGCTCAAGACTTTAAAGGTGCTTGTATCGATCACGCCAAGTTCATCCACCACAAAGCTGGCCAACACCGTTCCCTCGACCTGCGCGTACTTGAGCATTTCGGGATAGTGAGGCGATCCGCTGGCTGTGAGCGCCACCGGCTTTTGCACCTGGGACTCCAGGAACGGATTACCCGCACTCGGCTCAGCTGCCACAGTCGCACCAGTGGTCGTACTGTCTGTTGGCGACTGCACCGCTGATGTTGCGTCGGGCTGTGCGGAGTTTGGTGCCACCGCGTTGCCTGGAATGCGCGTATTGCACGCCGCAGCGATTGCCATCACTGCGGTTAGCCCAAGTGCAAGTCGTGTGGTGTTTGAGACAGTTGTTTTGCCCTGTTGCATGGCCGCGATCCTCCTGCTGAGATGAGAACGTGATGCGGCCAGCGAGCTCGCCAACCGAAGATGCGACGCAGACGCCGCGTGTTGCTGCGTCATGAACAGCAGCAGTTTTGCATAGACCAGCGGATCACCGCCGTGTCGCAGGGTGCGCACATCGCAATCGAGCTCGAGCGCCAGACGCAATCGTCGGGACAGCCACCACACACCCGGATTCCAGGGCATGACTGCAGTGGCCAACGCCGCGCCCCACACGAACCGCGGATCACCCGATTGGCAGTGTTCGCGTTCGTGTTGCAGGACAAAAGCGCGCAGCGGTGCATCAAGCGCGAGCACCCAGTGAGGCACCACAATGCGTGGCGCACGAACGCCAACGGACGCAGGCCCGAAGCCATTAGCGAGCAGCACATCCTGCGCATCGATTGTGGTGCGCGCCGCTGTCCGCGTGAGCGTGGAGATACGTCGTGACGCCAGCAGCAACCGCAGCAGCAGTATCACGCTCATGATGGTCCACGCGGCGAGTGTGAGCGGAAGCAGCCACGGCTGACTTTCTGTGAACGTGAGCAAAGCACGCTCCGCTGCAAGCGGCCAGTCGCGCATTCGCTGTAGTGCGTTTGGGGCGGCAAGCGCCATCGGTGCCGACGTGGCAAGCCCGGCGTCGGGTACTACTGTCGCTCCACTATTTCGCGAGGTCTCCTGAGCGGTGGCCGCCTCAAACCACAGTGGGCGCAATACCGGCACCGTGAGCGGCCAGATCACCGCAACAACCAGCGCCGCCGCCCACACTCCGCGCGTTGTCCGCTGCTGCGTACGCCGCAGCCGATCAGTCGCGATCGCGGCAATGGCCACGCAGAGCGTGAATAGCGCAGCCATCATCTTCCATGCGATAAGCATCAATCACTCTCCGCTTTGTACGGCGATGGCTTTTTCCCGCGCGCCGCGGAACGGTTCAGCTTGCGTGCGAGCCGTGCGAGTTCATCGGGCGACACATCGTGCTGCTCAACCAGTCGCGCAATGAGCGCCTCCGGTGAGCCGCCAAACAACTGACCCACCAGGCGCGACAGTGCGTTTTGTTGGGCTGCCTTTTGCGCCACGCGCGGGTAGTACCGGTGGGCGCGTCCTTCTTCTTCTCGTGTGACGTACTGTTTGCTTTCCAGATTGCGCAGCACGGTGAGCACGGTGGTGTAGGCCAGCGGTACACCGAGATGCTCCAATACTTCTGTCACGGTACCGGAGCCGAGCTCCCAGAGTACGGCCATCACATCAAGCTCGCGTTCGCCAAGCGGAGTGAGATCAACCACCATGTGCACATCCTTAGCAGGCTGGAGACATCGCTTTGTACTAACCACATAGTAGTATCGTGCAACCTTTTGATTTTGTCAACTATGCTCGTAGTACTTGGTCGGCGGGAGTCAGCGCGGATTGATTGAGCAGCTTCAGGGTAGGTCTTGGTACGGGCGTCGTTACACCTGACGCATCACTGCGCCGCTTCAAGCAGGCGCACCACGTGACAGGAGAGCTTATGCATCCCTACCGCACGTTCATACTGATGATCGTGGTCTCTGCCACGCTGATGTTTGGCTTGATGTACCTGAATACCTATCAAATGAGCCACGTATGGTTCAGCCAGACACGACTCTTCATGACGTTTATCATGGCCGGTTCCATGACGCTGGTCATGTTCTTTTTCATGCGCGACATGTACAAAAACAAACAGGCCAATATCGCCCTCGTGCTCGGCGGTGTCGGCCTGATGGTCGCGGGCTTATTGCTGGTGCGCAGTCAGGCCACAGTAGGTGAAGTGGCGTGGATGAAAGCAATGATTCCGCATCACTCGATTGCCATTCTCACCAGTGAACGGGCGACGATCACGGATCCGCGGGTGAGGGAACTCGCTGATGAAATCATTGAAGCGCAACGCCGGGAGATCGCAGAAATGGAAGCGTTGATCGGCGATCTTGAATCGCGATGAGTGCAAGGCGCACCTGAACCTTGGCGGCACACAGCAGCGCTTGGTTATCGGCGCACCATCGCGCTGAGCCACTGCACTGCGATTGGGCCGACCAGCACCGCCCAGGCCAACATGCTCATGCCAATGCTTGTAAACACAGCCGCGCTGCCCATGTCCTTGGCCCGTCCGGCCAACGGGTGACGGACCAGGGAGATGCGGTCCACCGTTGCCTCGAGCGCGGAGTTGAGCAGTTCCACCACCAATACAAGCAGCATCGAGAGAAGCAGAACGAGATGTTCGAGCCGTCCGAGCGGCAGCCACAGAGAAGCCGCGGAAAGTACGACTACAATGAACAGCTCCTGTCGAATGGCCGCCTCGTTCTGCAGCGCGTGTCGCCAACCGGCCAGCGAATAGCCTAGCGCGGCCCGGAAGTGTGCGAAACCGCGCCGCGCCTTGGCCTCCACGGCGGGCGGTGTGCGGTTGCGCCTGGCGGCTGCATCAAGGGCTACCTCTTCGCGGGCGCGGCGGGAACGGGGAGACACGAAGGAACCTTTTGATGTGGCGTGGCGATGGCGGAGTGAGCTGCGCCACTTACCAGTTGCGCAACCTCTTGCTGCGCAGCTGTGAGAGACCTGCCCGAAACGACGGAAAGAAGCCCCGGGGTAGTTAAGCTGGGTCGACACGTGTCAGGCAAAACAGAGTGCCTGTGTATCGCATTTGTTACAATCCGCGCAAAGCACCGCCTTGCTCTCTGGCGTAATGACAAAAACGCTCACACTCTTCACCAGTGCAACCGACCGACACGGAATCCGGAAGTCCGCAGAGCTTTGTCGAAGCGTTTGAGGGACTGTCCACCGGCGTTTGGTGGGTGAGTCTCGACGGATCTGACGCACATTTCTCCCCTGATTTCCTGGCCTGTTTTGGCCTCGACGGTCCCGGTGATTTGCGGCTACTGCCTCAGCTCCGCGCCTGCGTACACAGTGCAGACCTCGAACGTGCTGAAGTCTTGGTCCGCGAAGCGGCGGACCGCACTGACTGCTACACGATTCACCTCCGCATTGAGCGCGCAAACGACGGCGCAGAGCGCACGATCCAGCTGCGCGGCCACACACTGAAGAGAGCGCCCGGTCTCGCCCTCAGCTTCGGAACAGCGTCTGATGTGACCGAATCAGTAGAACTCTTCGGCGCCTTGAATCGCACCCGCAGTCAACTCGAAAGCGCGGAGCGCATTGGAGGCACCGGGAGCTGGAGCTGGGAAATTCGCTCAGGCAACGTAAGCTGGTCAGCCGAAACCTATCGGATACTCGGCGTGTCACCTGCGCTACCTCCAACGTTCGAGTTGGTACTGGAGAGTGCGGTTGATGATGAACATCGTGCGCGATTCCTCAAGATTGTTCAGGCAGCGCTTGAGGAAGATGCGCCCTACGAGTTCGAGCTGCCCGCCAAACGCCCCGACGGAAGCCGTATTGTGCTTCAAACTCGTGGCGCGGTTGAACGGGACGTGGCCGGTGCTCCGATTCGCATGGTAGGCACGATGCGTGACGTGACTCACTTGCGTGAAGCGGAACGTGAGCTTCAAGAGCGCGAAGCCCGATTCAGAGTGTTGGCCGAATCCTCGCCGAACGGTGTGTTCCTGACGAACAAAGCCGGGCAAACCACCTATGCCAACGACCGACTGCTTGAATGGTTCGCACTCGACCTTGAAGCCTTCACGAGCGGACAATGGGACAGCAGGGTTCATCCTGACGATCGTCACATCCTCACTGATCTAAGGCGGGAGCCGTCCTCGCGGTCTGAAGCCTTCGACTACGCGTATCGCATTGTGGTTGACGGCACCACGCGGTGGCTGCGCGTCCGCACCGAACCTCTGCTCGGTACGGACGGGGAGTTCGCCGGACATGTGGGGTCGGTTCAGGACACCACCGCGGAACGTCGCGCTGCAGAGGAACGGGCGTTGCTTCAAGGTCAGTTGCAGCAAGCACAACGGCTGGAGTCCGTCGGACTGCTCGCGGGAGGAATAGCACATGATTTCAACAACTTGCTCGTCGGCATCATGGCTAATGCGTCATACGCAAGTGAACTGGCGAATGAAACGACATTGACCGATCTGGTGAAGCCGGATTTGTCGGCCGCCCTGGCCGATATTGAGCGGGCTGCAGATCGCGCTGCCGCGTTGATAAAGCAGTTGCTCAAGTATGCAGGGCGCGCTCCAGTCGAGCGCAAGCCGGTAGATGTTGGAGCGATTTCGCGCGAGTTGCCCGCTTTGCTCGGTGCACGGGTGCCGGCAAGACTCGCGTTTATCGTGGATGCTCCAAACGGAATGACTGTACGAGGAGACCGTACGGAGCTGCAGCAGGTGATCATGAATTTCGTGACCAACGCGGTAGACGCCATGGAGCTGCAGCCGTCGGGTGTCATAGCCGTATCGGTGACGCGCGAGACACTGACGGTGGCGGAACTGGCGGCATTGGTGCTGGGCACGGACTGCAAGGCCGGGGACTATGTCGTGGTGACCGTAAAAGACACCGGCGCAGGAATGCCGCCGGAAGTTCTCTCTCGAATGTTTGATCCGTTTTTCAGCACGAAAGGAACGGGGCGCGGGTTGGGACTTGCTTCGGCACTTGGGCTCGTGAGCAGCCACCAGGGAGCGATTGCAGCCAGCTCGCAGCTTGGTGTAGGTACGGAGGTGAGATTGGTGTTGCCGTTGCTGGAGGCAACGACGCCGAGTGAGCCGGAGCACGTTGGTGTTGCCGTGCCGGCATTGGGAAACGCCTCTGGCAACATTCTGCTTGTGGACGACGACGACGCAGCGCGGCGGGCTGCACTGCGTGCACTCCGGGGTGCGGGCTTCCGTGTGGTTGAGGCGAGCAACGGCACCGAGGCGCTGTCATATTTCGAGAGCGAGAGCGACTGGAGTGGTGCAGTGATTGATCTCTCCATGCCGGGCATGAACGGCGAGGAATGCGTAGCCACGCTTCGTCGGCGCATAAGGACGCTCCCCGTGCTGTTTGTGAGCGGCTTCGCCGAACAGGATCTGGCCGACCGTCTGCAAGGAATGCACCGCATACGTTTTCTGACAAAGCCGTACCGCGCCAGAGATCTTGTCGCGGCGCTCATTGACACGATCGCGATGCCGTGAGCGATAGATCAGTGGTCCGGTTGCCACTGGCTGAGCGTGGCACGACCATTGTGTAGAAAACGAGTCGATCATGCGGAGTTCTGCCTCACTGGTTGAGTTCATACTCGTGTGGGTGGGGCACATACTGATCCGTGGTGATTATCACGTGCTTAACGCGAAGGACAGTTGAGCGTCAATCTCTGTGAAGCGCGGCGGCGATTGCTGCATGCGCCACACTCATCGGAGACGACATCATGCGGAAACTCACTATCGGTACACTGGCTCTGGCACTCACTGTCGGCGCGACAACAGTCTGGGCGCAGGCGCCACGTGGCGGCGAGCAGCGCGCGCGTTTTGATCGTGGACATATGAACAGTTCTGCAGCCTCGGGGTTGCTGCGTCAGAGTGAGCGACTTGCACTCTCCGCTGAGCAAACGCAGCAGTTGCAATCGCTCGTGCAAGCACAGCGCAGCAATGCCCGTACAGCCCCTGCTCAGCAGTTGCGCCTGCGTGCGGATCTGATGGAGGCCCGGTCTGGAAACACGAACCCCACGGCGTTGCGCGCCGTACTGGACAAGATCAGTGCCGCAGAAAACGACCGCATTGTCGCGTCGCTTGTCGCACGACAGCAAGCGCTGGCGGTGTTAACGCCTGAGCAGCGCGAAAAAATGCAATCGGCGCGTGCTGACGGTCGTCGCGGTGATCGTGGAGCGGTTCGTGGCGGTGCGGTTCGGGGATCAGGACGCGGTGGTGCAGTGCGTACACCGGGACGCGGTGACGCAGTTCGCAGGTCGGCACACGGTGCGACATCCGGTGCACGGGGCGCGCGGCCGGCTACCCGCCGCCGCTAACCGGTCAGCGCCCGGCGCGTTGCTCGCTTCTTCGCGACGGCCGAGCGTCTCGGCGATCCGCGCGAACACGATTCACTGCATCGCCGCCTTCTCCCGCTTCAACCAACGGTCGTACCACGCGGCCATCGTCTCGTGAAAGTGCGTGAACTCGGTTTCGTTTGTCATGGGCGTTCCGTGCCCACCATTGGCGTAGTTCACCCACTCCACTTCCTTGTTCAACCGGCGTAGCGCGTAGTACATCTCGCGCGTGTTCAACGCCGGCACGTTGTGATCTTCGCCGCCGGTCATGAGCAGCAGCGGTGTGGTAATCCGGTCGGCGAACATCACGGCTGAATGCTGAATGTATTTGAGTGGTGCCTCCCACAGCGTGGCGCCAATGCGATCCTGACTGCGTTCCGCGGCGTGTGTGTTGCGGTTGCCAATGCGCGGCGAGTCAGTATAAAACGAAATGAAATCCACTTTGCCCGATATGTTGATCGCAGCCTTGAAGCGTTTGGTCTGCGTGATCAGCAGGTTGGTGGCGTAGCCGCCGTAACTGCCGCCGTGCACGCCCAGCCGGGACGAGTCGGCCACACCGATAGTGATGAGGTGGTTGGCCGCCGCCGTCACACCCTTGAGCCACGCCTCGCCGGGATAGCCCGTCTCAAAGCTCACGCTCGGCTTCATCACGGCGTAGCCCCGTGACGCGAGATAGTTCGCGGCGGCATCGAAGCCGTCGTCAAAGAAGCTCTCGTACACAAGGAACACGGTGGGCGCAGGACCCGTGCTGCCAATGGGATGATAGAGCACGCCCCACTGCGGCTTTCCGTCGGCGTCGAGGTAGCGAATGAGCTCAGTGCGAGCGAGACGCTGGGCGGTGAGTTGCGGGTTGGCGTCGTGCACCTTGCGCACGTTGCCGAGCGATGCGTCGGCCACGTGCGGATCGGCGGGACGATTGCCGGTGGCGACGTTGAGCACGAGCGTACCGCCCTGCTTTGCGAGCCGCAGTCCGGTGCGGTACTGCGCATCACGTGCAAGCGTGTCGGTGACGCCGGTTTGTGCATCCCAGCGTACAATCGCGCGGTCGTAGCGGTCGCGGGCGTTGAGCGCGAGATAGACATGACGCCCGTCGTGCGACCACTCCAGCACACTGGCACGCGGCGAGCTTTGGTCGGTGGAATCGGGCAGTGTGGCAATGCGTGTGAGCGCACCGAGCGTATCGGAGAGATACACACCGTCCTGGCGACTGGCGATGATGGCATCACCGCGAGCACTCGTGCGCACCAGCGACCAGCGTGTGGCCGCACGAGCAGCACGTGCGGTAGCAGATGTATCGCTGGCGGGAATGGAGTCGGGCGCGAGGATACGCCGGCGTGTGGTGTCGGCGGCTGTATTGCCGTTGACCGCAGCAATCCGGCCCATTGAAATGGTACCTTCGCGCGCCACAAAAAAGCGTCTCCGATCCTCGCTCCACTGCACCGTGGTGCCCTGCAGTCTCGGTGCGATCACGTGCAGCGTGGTGTCGCTTCCCACGCGCGCGACGAGACGCTCCGTGCGTCCCATGATGGTTTGATAGTCGGTTTTTGTGGTCTGGTCGTCGGCCCAGATGCGCACGGTGCCATCGGGCGACAGCTCCCAGCTGCTCACCATCGTTTCGGGGATGAGCGTGGTGATCTGCTGACGCGCCACGGTCCACGCCACCACGCTGCGTTTGTAGGACTCCCGACGCAGAGCCTCCCACGGAAGAATGGGCTCGGCCTTGGGTGAGCCGAGGTGCGTGATGGGACCGCGCACAAGCGTGGCAAACCGCTCCTGCACACGGGTGCGCCACGCCGCGCTGCGCAGTGCGAAGTAGAGCTGTGTGCCATCGCCATTCCAACGCAGCTCACTGTTTTCGGCCACGTACTGCCCTTCCGGTATGCGCGCCACGGTGAATCGCCTGCTCGTACGCTCCCAGACGGTTGGGCGAAGCTGACCATCGGTCAGTTCCAGAAAGGCGAGTCGTGTACCATCGGGTGACCAGGTGGCACCGCGTACGGCGCGCGCAGCGGGGAAGACGGCCGTGCGCTCAAGCGTGCGTGCGTTGACCGCGTGCAGCATGACGGGCGTGACTCGCAGGTAACTCGGGTCGCCATCACGCGAGGCGTCCACGCCCAGATTGTCGCGGCGCGTGTTCACGGTGAGGGCAATCCATTGACCGTCGTGGCTCAAATCGGCAATGGAGGCGTTCGCAACGTCGAGCAGGTCGCTGGCGCTGAGCGGGGCCTGCGCGTGGCCAGCGGTCACGACTGAGCAGGAGAGAATGCCCAGCATGAACAGACGGAGGCGCGCAAATGCGCGGCCGTTGAGCGCGGCAGACATGGGCGGATACCCTTCGCGTGGAGGTGGGACGCGCCGCAGCGGGCGCGCTATGCAGACTCGCCTAAGCTACCGTGCGGCACTTGGACGGCAAGGCATTTTGCGGCTCGCGAGGGCCCAGTGAGGGAGCCGGATATCACGCCCTCCGCCGAGCGCTCGCGCGGCATGTGCCGCGCAGGTTCTGATCGTGCAGCGGCCCATGTGATACATTCGAACGCGTGGAACCGCTCGGAAACTTTCTGAATAGCACACTCGGCCTGCCACCATGGGTGGCGTCGCTGGTGATCATCGCCATCGCGACGGCTCTGGTGAATCAGGTGGCGCAGTTTGCGCTGCGGCATGCGGGACGTGCCGCGACGCGCACAGCGTTTGCGTGGGACGACGCGCTCATTACGAGTGCCAACCGGCCGGTACTGGTCGCGCTCTGGGTGGTGGGCGCAGGATTTATGGCACGCGTGGTGCAAGGTCGCGTTGATCAGGCCTTTCTCGATCAGGTACTGGCGCTACAGGAAGTCATTCTTATTGCGTGTGCCGCATGGTTTGCGCTGCGCTTCGTTGCCCGGGTGCAGCAGAACATCATTGAGCAGCGCACGGCGCAACCCGATGGTCTGGACCGTACTACGGTCGACGCGCTGGGAAAGCTCGCCAAGCTGTTGCTGATCATTGTGACACTGCTGGTGATTGCCCAGACCGTGGGCATCAAGATTGGTGGACTGCTCGCACTCGGCGGTGTTGGTGGTCTGGCTGTTGGACTCGCCGCGAAAGATCTGCTGGCCAACTTTTTTGGTGGTCTCACGATCTATCTTGATCGTCCGTTCAGTGTGGGGGAATGGATTCGCAGCCCCGACAAGAGCATTGAAGGCACGGTTGAGTACATCAGCTGGCGCCACACGCGCATTCGTGCGTTCAATAAAAATCCGATTTACGTGCCCAACGCGGTGTTCACCACCATTGTGGTTGAAAATCCTTCGCGCATGAGTCACAGGCGCATCAAGGAAGTGATCGGTTTGCGTTACGACGATTTTGCGGTGGTGGCGCCCATCTGTGATGACATCCGCACCATGCTGCAGCAGCATGAGGGTATCGACGCCACACAAACGCTCATTGTGAACTTCAATGTGTTTGGTGCCACGTCGCTCGATCTCATGATCTACACGTTCACCAAGACATCAGTGTGGGTGGAGTTTCACCATGTGAAACAGGATGTCCTGCTCAAGATCGGCGCCATCATTGAGCAGCATGGCGCGCAGATCGCGTTCCCCACGCAAACGTTGCATCTGGCGAGCGTGCCGGACATGCTGGCGACGCGTCAGCCTGACGAGCGTGAAACAGCGTCGGCGCGTAGCGCGTCCTGAGCACTGTTTACGCAGCGCGTATCAGCGTAGCTTCAGTTTGTCGTGGTCCCCGGTTGACGTGCAGGGTACGCCGTGGTGGGTTCGACTCCCGCGTACGTACAGGAACGGCTGAAATGCATTGGGGTTCAAGTCCCCACGCGACCTTGCAGTGTGTCCATCAGGTGCGCAATCGTGCTGCCAACCCGTTGCGGTGCGGCGATCCCACAAGCTTGTCAGGAGCAGCACTCACCGATGTCCATGCGCATTCCATCATTCGTTCTGTTTTGCATCGCCGTCGTCGCGGCGTGCAGTTTCCCAACCGATGCCTGTGGCTGTTCGCCGCCGCCACCCCCTTCGGCATTGGCGTTCGGCACCATCACTGATACAGACGGAAGTCCGGTCGCTGGTGCGTTGGTGAACGCCGCAGGAACGCGCGGCAGTTGCCCTGGCAATGGACAGCGGGCGGCCAGCGCGTACGGCTCGCAGCGTAGCGACTCGTCCGGGCGATATCGCGTCTACGTTGGCGCCCTCTTCACCATCAGCGACACCGTCTGCGTACAGTTCAGCGCGCGGCGCAGTGTTGATGTCGCGTCAGACAGCGTTGTGGTGCCCTTGGTGTCTGTGTTTCTGCGTGACCTGCCGTACGATAGCATCAGAGTTGATTTCAGATTCCCGTAGTCGCGAGACAACGCGTCGACTGCGCAGTGCCAGTATCAGCGACAGCAGTGGACCAGTCCAGCAGAACACCGCCCACGGTGCATACTGCAACGTGGGCACGCCAAGTGTGGTGGCCATGAACACGGCCGATACAGTCCACGGCAGCAGCACTTCGGTGATGCTGACCGAGTCTTCCAGACTGCGGGAGAGAATGCGCGCAGGCACGACTGCCGACTGGTAGGCGTCCCGGAACAGCCCTCCCACAACAAGCAGCGTCACGCCGGCGTGGCTGGTGAGCGCAACGAGGGTGAGTCCGGCCGCCATTGTGGCGGCGACAAGTGCAAACGTGGTGCGTACGGCACGCAGCAAGCGCGAGAGCAGCACGTCCAGCGCACCTGACACCTCCATGGCGCCGGCCAGCAGAAAGGCGGCGAAAACAATAACAAGCGTTGGCGCCATGCTGTACAGTCCGCCGCGTTCCACAAGCCGGACGAACATTTCACTGTGCGCGCTGGCATCAGCAACTCGTACACCCGTGACGATGGCCGCGGCCACGTCGGGCACCGTCGCGTTCTGTTGCACGAAGGCAATCGTCACCGCGGTCAATGAAGAAAGTGCAATCGCAATGAGTGATGGCACGCGTCGAAGCATCGCAGTGATGATCACCAGCGGTGGCAGCAGCAGTATCCAGTGCAGTGAGAATGCTTGTGCGAGTTCACTGAGCAGTGCGGTTGCGGCTTCCGGCGCGGCAGCGACTGCACCGGATGCGCCGCCGGTGGCAACACGTGGCCCACCTGCACCGGAAACCGTGTAGGCAAGTGCCGCAATCGCGAACGACGGAACCGCCGTTGGCAGCATACCACGTATATGCGCATACACATCAACTTCAGCCGCCACCGATGCAATAATCGTCGTATCCGAAAGTGGTGACATTTTGTCACCAAAGTAGGCTCCCGAAATCACGGCGCCGGCCACCATCGGCAATGAGACATCAAGCGCGGCAGCGGTACCCATCATGGCCACACCAATCGTGCCGGCCGACCCCCACGACGTGCCGGTAAACGAGGACATGATTGCGGACGCCACAAACGCCGTGATGGCCAGATGCGACGGATTGATCAGGCGTATGCCCCACGACACGAGATACGGGATGGTGCCGGATAGCATCCAGCTGGCAATCAGCATACCGATGCCCAGCAGGATGAGCAGTGCGGGCAGCACACGCGCCACCTGTGCGCCAGCGGCAGATTGTACGTCGTGCCAGCTGTGGCCATAGCGCACTGCGACAATCGAGGCGCAGGCAGCGGCAAAGAGCATCGCCAGAAGAATCACTTCCCCGGAGAGTGCTGCGGCCAATGCACCCACGAGTAACGCGCCGGTCATGGCCATGATCGGCAGCAGCGCAACAGCGAGTGGCATCTGGCGTTCGGCGCTCATGGGCGAGTACGGGTGTGACCTGATCGCATGTGGCCAAACTCCGGCTTACCCGAACGGTGCGCAAGGCGGGAGCGTTGGTTGCGTATTGTTTGGCGTCAGCACTATGCTTGCGCCATGCATCAACTACCCGCCGGGTTCCACGCGCGCACCATCCGTCTGTTCCCGCCCGCTGCATGACACTGGCGACACTGTTGATCGGTGGTGCTCTGCTCACGGGCATTGTGTCAGCGTGGCTCGTCTTTCGCCAACGTAAGCGCGATCTGCTTGCCACGATCCGTACCAACTGGGGACAGGTACAACCTGTGCAGTTGCTTGATGACAGTTGGAGCGCAGAGGCATGGCGTACTGCCAACGCAGCCAACGCCGCCAACACGGCCAGCGCAGTGCACTCCGCGAACCCGGAACTCCCAATGAGCGCTGTGCACAGCTACGCACTTGATGAACGCACATGGAGCGATCTCGATCTTGATCGCGTGGTCGCAACGCTCGACCGGAGCTACAGCGCGATGGGAAGGCAACGGCTGTACCAGCGACTGCGCGAAGGCCGGGCATGGCGCGACACACCATGGCTGGAAGCCCTGACGCAGCACTGCACGAACAATCCACCGGTACGCGAATCGCTCGCATTAGTGTTGGCGCGCGCCGGTCGATCACTTGGGCCGGGTTTCTGGACGCTCACCATTCCCGGCGCAATTGTGATACGCGCCTGGTACTGGTGCTTTCCGCTGCTGACGGTGGCGATGGTGACCAGCATTGCAGCCATCGCATTCTATCCACCGGCGATTCTGGCTGTCGCTATTCTCGCACTGGTCAACATGACGGTGCGTGCCATCGCCGGCTGGCAGGTGCCTGGATTGCTGGAGCCGCTCAGACAGCTCACGCCTCTGCTTTCAACTGCACGACGAGTTGCAGCAGTGCCCAACATACCACTGGTCGTTGTTGCTGGCGTGCACGAGAAGATCGAGCGCCTCCAGTCACTTGAGCGAATGGGTCAATGGGTGTCACGGGACCCACAGGCGTCGGGTGAACTGGTGTCCAGTTTGTGGGAGTATCTCAACATCGTTTTGCTGCTCGACGCGAACGCGTTGCTGATTGCCGGCCGTGTACTTGATCGCTCGACAGAGACACTGCGCGGGCTGGCAGAGTGGGTGGGCGATGTTGATTGTGCGCTCACGGTTGCGTGTCTACGCGCGGAGCCGCGCAGCTGGACGCGTGTTGCCGAACGCGAGTCGAGCAGCAGCAGCATTCAGCAACTGTGGCATCCGCTCGTTGAACAACCGGTGGCCAATGACGCCGAGTTTGAACCTGGGCGCGGGCTGATCCTCACCGGCGCCAACATGTCGGGCAAGAGCACCTACTTGCGGGCCACGGGTATCGCGATCGTGCTCGCGCACTCGCTCGACACATGTCCCGCCGCAGCGTACCGCGGATGCGTCTGGCGCGTGCGCACCCTGATTGGCCGAAGCGACGATCTGGCCACCGGCACGAGTTACTATTTCGCTGAAGCCAAACGCATTGTGGAGCTGTTGCACGATGTGAGCTCGCAACCACCAACCCTGTTTCTGCTCGACGAGCTGCTGCGCGGCACCAATACGGTTGAACGACTGGCCGCAGGAGAGGCAGTGCTGCGGGAGTTGCTTGCGCCCTCTGCATCGGAAGCATCAGCTTCCTCCTTGCACGCTGTACTTGTGGCAACGCACGATGGTGAGTTGGTTTCGCGACTGTCTGATTGCTACCGGGCTTGGCACTTCCGTGAATCCACCGACAACGGTACGCTTTCCTTTGATTTCCAGCGACGCAGCGGGCCGTCAGTCACTCGAACGGCGATTGCTCTGCTTGCCATGTCGGGTGCGCCGGACGGGGTTGTCTCCCGAGCCTATTCGCTGGCCGAAGCAACAGATCGTCTAACGCCGCCGCCGGACGTTCGGATGTAGCCCCCACTCACCCCCACGCCATGAACCTCGCCCCGATCGCCGATCTTGCCGTGGCAGCCCTGGCCGGTCTGGCGGTGGGTGTAGAGCGCGAATGGTCGGGGCACACGCGCGGACCCGACGCGCGCTTCGCCGGCGTGCGCACCTTTTTTCTGCTGGGCGGACTGGGTGGTATCGCAGGAAAGTTTCTTGCAGGCGGCGATACCGGAGTAGCGGTGGCACTGATATCGGGCGCCGCTGCACTCGTCGTAGCCGCGTACGTGCTCGCGGTGCGCCGCCCCGACTCCACACCCGATGGCACCACCGAGACGGCTGCACTGGTGGTGCTTGCACTCGGCGTACTCGCAGGGCTTGGCAACAGCGCGCTCGTGAGCGGCATTACGGCGCTGGTTGTTTTTGCACTCGCCGAAAAATCCCGCGTCCAACGTTGGCTCACACGCGTTGATGAACAGGAGATGCGCGCGGCGTTGCTCTTTGCCGTGCTCGCGCTGGTCGTACTGCCGCTGCTGCCCGATGGGCAGTACGGCCCGTACAACAGCATACGTCCGCGCGAGCTGTGGATTGTGGTGCTGCTCTTCTCAGGGCTGAACTTTGCGGGCTACGTGGCGCGACAGGTCGTTGGCACAGAACGCGGTTACGGTGTCACCGGCCTGCTCGGCGGACTCGTGTCCAGTACAGCGGTCACGTTGCATTTCAGTCGCAAAAGCAAAACCGAACCACAGTTCGGCCAATCACTGGGGCTCGGCGTGGTTGCGGCATGCACCGTACTGGTGCCGCGGGTAATCATCGTCTCCACATTGCTCGAACCCGCAGTCGGTGCTCGTGTGATCCTGTTTCTGGCACCACCGTTTGTCGTGGGCGCGGGATTTGTGGCGTTCGTGTTGTGGCGCGCACGACGGCAATCGGATGACTTGTCAGTCAGCGGCGAACACGAAGCCTCTCCTTCCGACGTCGGACAGAATCCGCTGGGCTTGCGCCAGGCCATTCAAATGGCGCTGGCGTTTCAGGTGGTACTGCTGGCTCTCGCCTGGGTGCAGAGCACGATCGGCACGCCGGGCGTGCTCATGACCGCCGCCGTACTGGGGCTCACCGATGTTGATGCGCTCACGCTTTCCATGAGCCGCCTGGGCGCCGATGCAGACCTGCAACGGCTCGCGGCAATGGCAATTGCGGTAGGCGTGCTGTCCAATACACTGCTCAAACTCACGCTCACGCTGGTACTCGGCTCGCGTGCCTTTCAAGGCCGGGCAAGCCTCGGTTTGCTGGCGCTCGCACTGGCCAGCGGCGTTGGGTTGGCGCTCGGTGCATGGCTTGTCGGGCGCTAGCGCATCATCTTGCTCTACATGACCGCAACCACGTCTTCAACGCACACCAGCTGCTCTGCGCCATGGGCGCGATGAGAGCGTCATGAGAGCGTCATGAGTTCGCCCTCCGCGCTATTGCCGCTGGCGCGACTCGGTGCGTGGGTACGTGCCGCGCTTGAAGCAATCGGGCGTGCGGCGCGATTTGTGCGCGAGACAGCGCGCGCAGTACCTGACACTGCGACCTGGTGGCCACACGCCTCAATGCACGCACGTGTGCTTGGTGTCGACTCAATCCCGATCGGTATTTTTATCGCACTGTTCACCGGTATCGTACTGGCTATGCTGGCCGACTATTCGGTGGGCGATCTGGTGCCACCGTACTTTGTGGGCACGCTCGTGCAGAAGACGATCACGATGGAGCTGGCACCGGTGCTCACCGGTCTCGCGCTGGCTGGCAGGGTAGGCGCGAATATCGCGGCCGAAATCGGGACGATGAAGGTCACCGAACAGGTAGACGCTCTGGAAACGCTGGCGTACGACCCGTACGCCTATCTGGTGGTGCCGCGTGTGCTGGCTGGCACGCTCATGTTCCCCGTGGTCGTTGGCGCCGCTATGGTCGTTGGCGTGATGTCCGGCTGGCTGGCGGCGTATTTTCTTGTGGACGTGAGTACTGTGCAGTTCTTCAAGGGAGTGCGTCTGTTCTTTACCGAGTTTGATGTGCGCTACGGACTGGTGAAGTCGGCCAGCTTCGGCACGGCGGTGTCACTCATCGGCTGTTACGCGGGTCTCAATGCGCGCGGTGGCGCGCAGGGTGTGGGTGGTGCTGCCACGCGCGCAGTCGTCATTTCCGCCGTGATGATTCTTGTCCTCGATGCATTCTGGGCGTTGGTCTGGCTGACCGGGAGAACACTCCAGTGACTGGCAAACAACGCGTAAACGATGCGGTCGTCGGTCTGGCGGTGCTCACTGTCACGATCGTGGTGATCGCTGCTGTGCTCTGGCTCAACCAGTCGTCCATTGGTGACGACTCCAATAAGCTGTACACACGCATTCGAGATGTCGGAGGCGTGGGCGTCGGCAATCAGGTGGTCATTCGCGGTGTGAAGAGCGGGCGTGTTGATCAGATCGCACTGGGGGATTCCGGATGGGTGGTCGTGCGGCTGGCGCTCGAAGAGAACGCGCCCATTCCCAGCGATCCGGTGGTGCTCTTTGCGTCATCGAGTCTGTTTGGTGAATGGCAGGTCACCGTGCTGTCCGCTGAGGGATTGCCCAGCGACCGGGAACTGCGCGCCGCAGTTGACGACGCCCGTGGAGCTGGCGATACGCTGCCCGGCGCTCTGCTCCCCGACATTGCCCAGCTCACCGCGGTGGCCGGCCGCATTGCCGGAGACGTGGCTGAAGTGGCCGACCGGTTCGGTGTCGCGTTTGACGACGACGCGGCCATGGAAATGCGCAGCACCATTCGCAGCCTGGCCGATCTCTCGAGCGAGTTGCAGACCACTGTGAGCAAGCAATCGCGCAATCTTGATGTGGTAGGTGCCGAGGTACAGCGGGGCATCAAGGACCTGTCGCAGGCCGCTTCACTCATTGACAGCGTTGCCCGTCGTGTAGACGCGAGCACCGGCAGCGGCGAGATCGGTATGATCGTATCAACCGTACAAGCAGCGTCGCAGGAACTGCTGGCCGCGGCGGGACAGCTTCGCGTGCTGTCGGTTGATGTGGGACGTACGCAGGTACAGCTTGAGCGGGCAGTGGCCAACGCCGATTCGGTATTTGCCAAAATGAATCGTGGTGACGGTACATTGGGGTTGCTCGTCAATAACAAATCGCTCTATCAGAACAGCGATTCCGCTGTAGTGGAGCTGCGCGCGCTGTTGGCCGATATTCGTGCGAATCCCCGGCGGTATTTCAATCTTCGCGTCTTTTAATCTGTGTTCCCCATAAACACCGTATGAACACCATTGGTCGTTTGCTTGCCAACGCCGCCGCGCTTTGGGTGGCCTCGTATCTCATTGTCGGCATTGACTACGTGGGCGAATGGCCCGGCATTCTTGGCGTTGCCTTGGTGTTCGGCGTGGTGAATGCGTTCATCAAGCCGGTGCTCACCGTGCTGTCGCTGCCGATTCAGGTGCTCACGCTCGGATTGTTCACCTTTGTCATTAACGCTCTGCTGCTCATGCTCACCGGATGGCTGGCCAGCTCTGTCGGTATCAACTTTACCGTAACAGGCTTCTGGTCAGCGCTGCTGGGCGCACTGGTTGTCAGTATTGTGAGCGGATTGCTGAGCGTTTTTCTGACGGACGAGTAGACAGAGCCTTCACGCCCAGCGGCGCATGAGATCCACTTTCTCAATGCTGGCCGTTCCGCGCCCGTTTACATACACCGCTGATTTCAACCACTCCTGCTCATCAGGGAGCTGGCTTTCCGGGATCTCCTTGCACCACGTCTTGGATGGCACGCCGTCGTTGCCACTCCAGCGGTAGCCGCGTTCGCGCAGTGCGTCTTTGGTATCAAACGGACTGTTCACCGCGCACACGCGCACACGTGGTGTCCGGCACGATTCCAGCAAACGCATGAGAGGAATCACACCTTCGGCAGTAGGCTTCGCCAGTAACGCCAGCGTGGCCTGACAATCATCTGCCGCGCGATGTCCGTCAAAGAACGCGCCGAGATGTTTGTAGACAAGAAACTCGAGCGAATGTGAGCCGATGCCGAGTGCACGCCAGTCGATGTCACGCTGTGTGCACCCCCAGTGCACGTTGCGGAAGGCAGGAAAACGCCGCTCGATAAACGGCCGGTCGAAGCCGGCGTTATGCGCCAGAACAATGCCCACTCCCGAGAGCAACTCAAGCACACGCGCGTCATCAATGCGTTGCCCACGCACCATGTCGTCGGTTATGCCGGTGAGCTGCACAATCTCGGCGGGAAGCGGCCGCCCCGGATCTTCGAGCAGGGATTCGGACGCCAGCACTTCGATGGGCTGACCGGTAAGCGCATCGTAGGAAAAGCGTACGATGCCGAGTTCAATGATTGCGTCGGTCGCTCGGTCAACGCCGGTGGTTTCCACATCCACGACCAGCGCATGCCGAACCTGATGATCACCTGACGACGCCACAAACCGCTGAGCCGGACGTAGCCGTCGCAATACGCGGTAGTCCGGATGTGCGTCGAGCTGTGCGGCCTGAGTATCGGGATCGGTCATTACATCAAGATACCGAACGGATCATCATCCGCAGTAAGCACAATGCGCGGAACACCGAGCAGCGTCGCTTCACCGTCACGCAGCGCCCGTTCCCACGCGTTGGGGTCGTCAATCATCGCACGTGTCATGTCCGTCATGCCGATGTCACGCAGGAACGAGACTTCAATGGCCAATCGCACATTCGACCAGGTGTCCGAAAGTGTGCGGTACAGTGGAGAGTCCTGATGCAGCAGCGACTGCTCACCACTCTGTCCTTGACTCTGCTCATCGCTGCGTTCGGTCCACTCCTGCATCTCAAGCTCCATGCGTCGTTCGAGCTCTTCGCAGCAATCACCAAGAATCGGATCATCGGCGATTTCGGCCAACAGTGACAGCAGCAGCCATCGTTCATCCCGCGAAAAGCGTGGCTCTGCCACACCCGATTTACTTGAACCGCCGGCAGCGGTGGCGGCAGTGGCAGCGGTGGCAGCGGTAGCGCCAGTGGCGTCGGCGAGAAATGCGGCGGACGCCTGAAAGACTTCCGGCGAATCGACTATTGCGTCAACCCACCGATCCAGTGCGGCTTCGGCGTGTTCCGTGCCGCGCGCGCGGAGCAGGTTTGTGAGTTGAAGCAGCGGCGGCTCAGCGCCGGCGGCCTTGCGCGGGCGCGTTCGGTTGCCGGTCGGTCGTGACGCACGGCGTGACATGAGAGAACCCCTGATGAATTGGCTTCATTGCCCGTGCAACATTCGGCGAAGTATCAGGGAAAATGGCAGTCTGCCGCCGCGGTTGCGAATCGCGTGCGGGAAAGGCGCGTCACACGACTGTCATCACACCGCAGCGAAGCGCCGCCGGATGGCCGCTTGCGGGCCGCTTCAGAGGGCGAGCCGCTGCCTGAGGCCGGTCGCCCGCCGAACCCGCGTTGCGTGCGCCGCTTCCACGGCGGCGGGTGGCCCCACCACTGTCACGCGCGAGCGTGCGCGCGAGACGGCGGTGTAGAGCAGCTCACGGGTGAGAATGGGCGACGGTGGTGGGGGCAGCAACACCATGACCTCGTCGAACTCCGACCCCTGCGCTTTGTGCACCGTCATGGCAAAGGCCGGCTCCCGGGCAGGCAACCGGCGCAGCGGAATGGCTCGCACACCGTCGGCATCGGCAAAAAGCGCTACCCGCTCGCCCTGCGCCGGTTGCCACACCACACCCAGATCGCCGTTGGCGAGACCTTCGTCGGGTGCGTTCTCAACAATGAGCACCGGCGCACCCGGTGCCAGCGCACCGCCCAGCTCGCGCACAAACAACTCATTGATCGCCGCCGCTCCGATCGCACTGCGGCGAAGCGCGGTAAGCAGTCGAAAACGACCCAGCTCCGCCAGCGCGGCTTCCGCGGTGGGCGCCGAGCGCAGTCGCTGCGTATGCTCACGTACCGCACGCAGCACCTCTGGCGGCACGGTGTCGGCGTGCGTCATCTGCAACTGTGCTACCGATGCGTCGGGCGCCTGCAGCGCCTGTTGCACCGCGCTCCAGCTGTCACCGCGCAGCGCGATCACCAGCGCGCCGAGCGCACTGGCATCGGAAAAGCGACGGCTGAATGTGAGTGCGGCGCAAGATTGACCAAGCGCAGGCGCTTCCACCAGATCACGCAACACGGCTCCCGCATCAACCGACGCGAGCTGATCGGAATCACCAAGCAGCACAAGCCGTGCGTCAGACCGCACAGCGTCAAACAGGCGCGCCATGAGCGGCAGGTCCACCATCGATGTCTCGTCTACCACCACGATATCAGCCGGCAGTTGATTGCCGGCGTGATGCCGCGGCTTGTGCGGACGATCCGGGTGAAGCCCAAGCGCGCGATGAATGGTTTGCGCCCGTTCAGGAATCGCAGCTCGACGAGTCTCGTCGAGTATACCGGCGGGCAATCGCTCCAACCCTTGCACAATGCTTTCGGTAAGCCGCGAGGCCGCTTTGCCGGTAGGCGCAAGCAGCAGAATCTCGGGCAGCTGATCATGCGGTGCGCGCGCCAGCAAGGCCACAAGCATGCGCAGCACCGTGGTTGTTTTCCCGGTACCCGGACCGCCGGTGATCACCGCCAGCGGCGCGGAGAGCGCCATCGCCGCCGCATCACGCTGACCCGCGTCGCCACCACTCTCGGCGTCGGGGAAAAGCGCTGCAAGCAGATCGTTGTCGTGTACACTCAGCGGCGTTCGTGTGCGCACTGCGCGTTCGCGCACGGACCGCGCGAGCAGTGCCTCGAGCACGTCAAACCGCTGCAGATACAACTGGTCGTCGCGCAGCACCAACGGTGCCACTCCATCTGCCGCGTCCGGTTGCAACAGCGCAGACTCGTTTAATGCCGATCGCAACATGTCGGCAGTCGGCCACGGCAGATCACCGGGCAGCAGCGCACGTTGTTCATCGGTTACAAAGCGCGACAGCTGGCTGTCGTCGATGGTAAGACAGGTATGCCCATCGCGCGGCGCGCGGCACACCAGCGCGATCGCCAGCCGCAAGTCGGCGCTCTCGCTGTTCACCAGCGCGGACAGAGAGAGCGCGAGTTCAACATCCACGTCCTCAAGCACGCCGGCCAGTCGCAACTGCTCAAGTCGTGTGTCGCTTTGCGAGCTGAGCGTAGTCATTGGGCGTCTCCGTGGCGCAGCAATGCGTCCAAGGCTTCGATGCGCGCTTTGGGCGGGCGGTCTACAAACACGCCGCCTCCCGGAGCGCGCCTGTCCATACCGCGCACAAACAGATACGCGGCCCCCAACACATGCTGATCGTAGTCGTACGCGCTTTGTCGTAACCGCAGATATCGGTGCAATGCCACGAGGTACAGATGGTACTGCAGTACGTAGTGATGCGACTGCATGGCGTGCGCGAGCTGCGGCGCATCGTAATTGCTGAGCAGATCACCGAGGTAGTTGGATTTGTAGTCGACAATCACCCACTGCCCGTTTACTCGCGCCACAAGGTCAATGGCCCCGGTGAGCATGCCCCGGAGCGGCACAAAATCGAGTGACGCCACACGTTGTGCATACTCCGCCGCTACGACGCCTCCGGGATGATCTGAAAACACACGCGCCAGTGCGCGCGGCGATACGGCCTTGAGCGCTGCATCAACGTCCCCTCCCTCACCCGACGATACGGCAAAGTCGAACGCGAGTTCGGTAAAGCGCTGTGATTGAGCCAGTGTGCGAAGTGTGGGCACCGCGGGATTGAGTCCCACAAGCGGCACATCAATCGCCAGCGACAGCGCCGGTTCGAGCACGGCACTCCAGCGCGCAGCATCAAGGCCATGACGCGTGAGTGCCTCAGGCACTGCCGCAGCAAACACATCGGCCATCTCGCCTGCGTGCATTGCGCGCTCCAGTACATCGTGCAATGCGTTACCCGCTGCCCGCCCCCGGGGGAATGACGCCAGTGCGCTGCGCAGCGACGCCTCAGTCGCAGATACGTTCGCCGCCGCCGGTGCCACGGCGCTGTCATCGCCTTCGTCAGCGGCCGGCTCGCGCAGCCCATCCGTTTCCCGCTCTTCGCCAAAGCTTCCGAACAATGCGTTGCTCAGATCAACACGGGACGCCGGATCTGTACCCTCCGACACCGGCTCGATGGCTGCGCCGGCATTCACTGCGGCGCCTGCACCGACGCCACTCCGATGGTTGGTGAGCGCGGTAAAGCTTCCGCGCCGCCAGATCGTGTCGAGTGCCTGCGTGCGAGTCCACCGGGCAGCCTCAAGCGCACCCGACGCAGCGCTACCCTCAGCTGCCAGTCGCTGGCCACTCTGACCGGTGCCCAGCACCTCGGCGCGAATGCCATTGGCTGCATCAGCGGCCAATAATTCAACATGTGCCCAGGCCGTTTTCAGGTCACCGCCCAACAGTTCGGTGAGTGGTGAACGCGCCGCATTGGCGTGTTCGGCCAGGTACACCGTGCATCCGTTGCGCGCACGGGTGAGCGCGACATACAGCAACCGCTGTTGTTCAAGACGCAGCGCATCATGCTCCGCCCGAACAACCGGATTATCAGCGCGTTTACCATCACCCGCTGGCACGACTCCTTCAATGTCTTCGTGCTCAGCGTTGTAGCGGCGCACCAGCGGCTGATGCACCGTGGGACTGCGCTGCGCACGCGATGCCCACGCAAAGGGCACCCACACCAGCGGGAACTCCAACCCTTTGCTCGCGTGCGTTGTCAAAACGCGCACTGCTTCTTCGTCTGACTCAAGCCGCTCTTCCAACTCGTCGGCCATCGTTTGATCGGGCCGCTGTTCCTGCATGCGCTCCTGCAACCACCGCAGCACCTGTGGCGGCGCTGAATGCGTGCGGGATTCGTACGTTGCCAGCAGCTCCAGCAGATGACGTACGTCGGTGAGCCGTCGCTCCGCATCAGCAGTGGCGGCCATCAGACGTGACAGTCCCAGTTCCCGGTCAATGGCGATCCAGGCGTCCATGATGCCACGTGTACGCCAACGTGCATGTGCCGCCCGTACGGCGTCGTGCAACTGGCGTCCTGGTTCACCATCCAGCGCCTCGAGCATGGCACGCGGTGGTGACGACGGCGTGAGCCCAAGGGCAGGTCGAACCAGAGCAGAAAGCGCCGATGCACGCAGTAGCGCGCGGTCATCCGGCGATTCCATGGCGCGCAACAGGGCGTGTACTTCGTAGGCAGAAGCCGACTGCGTGACCGGATCGCGCGTGGCCGCAACCGCATGCACTCCCGCTGCGCGAAGTGCCTGCACGATTTGCCGAGCTTGCTGATTGGACGATACCAGCACCGCGCAGTCCCGCGCCTGCACCCGCTTGGCTTCCTGATCATGGCGTGCGAGATGCAGCGCACTGGCGTTGTCAGCACTGAGGATCGCAGCGATGCGACGTGCAACATCATGTGCCACTTCATCGCGTACCGCCTGAATACCGCTACCGTCACTCACAACGTCTGCCGGCACGCGCACAAAGCAGAAGGGCTTTTGCACATCAGCGCTGCTGACGTTGGCTTTGGCGCTTACGCCGCGCTGCAACTCCGGCCGCGTGCGGTGCGCCAGGACCGGCGTAAAGGCAACGTCGTTTCCAAATACATCTGGTGCAGAGGTGTACACCGCGTTGACCGCCCCCACCAGCGCAGGATCACTGCGGAAGTTTGTGTCGAGTGAGTGGGGTGCGGTTGATGCGGCGGCGCGCGCCGCCAGGTACACAGCGACTTCCGCATTCCTGAAGCGATAGATGGACTGCTTGGGATCGCCAACCAGCACCAGCCGCTTGTTGTGCGATGCACCGTGAAACAGCGTGGAGAAAATGCGCCACTGCATGGGATCGGTGTCCTGCGATTCATCAATCAGCACCAGATCAGCACTGCGCCGCACACGCTCCGCTACCAGCGGATCCCGCAGCAGGCCGCTGGCCACCAACCGGAGCAGATCATCAAAGTCGTTGGCCTGGTGCGGCAGCGCTTCTGTCACGGCGTTCACAAAATGACGCAGCGGCACAGCCAGCGTGGCGGAGAACGCGGGAAGCAGTTCGCACAGCTGCTCCACCTGATCGCTGAATGCGCCCAGTGACGTTGGCGGCTGGCCCTTGCACGCACATTCGGCGAGGGCAGTGGTCCCAAACCGCACAAGCTGACCGATGGCCTTTTCATCAGCACGCAGCAGCTCGGGAAAGCCGGACAGCAATGTGTTGACCGTGCGCGCGCGCCCTTCGAGCCACTCGGTCCGCCACGACTTGATCTGTTTGGCCTGCACGGCCTCGCGCAGCGTCTGCACGTAGCGATCGCCGTTTTCCGCCCAATCGTCGCTCAGACTATTGAACAGCGCCAACAGCTGTGAACTGAGACGCTCGAAGCGCTCAGCAAGATTTTTTTCATTGAGCACCGTGCCGTCCGCTTGCACCACGCGCACGCGCGCGACACCCGCCAGAACCGCCGCGGCGACCTGATGCAGACCGTCGGCCGATGCACTTCGTGTGGCAAAGCCCTGCCAAAGGGCGTCGTTCACCTTCATCGATGCAATCAGAGCGCCGCGTTCAGTCAGCTCCGCCACAGGTGGCGACGACGATGTGCGGTCATCATCCGGCTCATCCAGTCCCAGCAGGTCGCCGTACTGCCCAAGCAACGTGGCACACCATCCGTGCATGGTGTCCACGGCAATCGCGTCTGACTCGGCGAGTGCCTGCGCGAGTCTGCCCTGCAGCGTTGCGCGCGCAGATGGTCCGCCGGCACGTGCAAGCAACGCCAGCGTGAAGGGGTCGTGCGTATGCTCATCCGCCAGCATCTCTGCCAGCTCGGCGATGCGCTCCCGCACGCGCACCCGCAGCTCGGCCGTTGCGGCGCGAGTGAAGGTCACGGTGAGAATGCGTGACGGTGCCACGCTGCCCAGAGCCAGCGCTGCGGCCACGAGACTGGTAATGGTCCACGTTTTTCCAGTGCCTGCACTGGCTTCTATAACGTGCGTTCCGGGGTCCAGTGTCTCGAGCAGGCGGTTGAGTGCAAGATCACTCATGGTCCCACCCTGGCCGCCAGCATGGGGTCGTACACTGCGCGGGCAATCGCCGCAAACGACGCACGCTCCGTTGGCGGCACGTGATGCAACAGCGCGTTGCCATCGTCCTCACACTCACCGCGTGCGTCGGGACTCAGCGGAGCCCATACCTGTTCCGCTTTGGTCAGCGCTGTTGATTCATCGGTTGTCTGTAACACCGCGGCATACTTGAGTGATGTACGCGGCGCGTACGGTGGCACATCCCGATCACCGTCGAAGTACAGGTTCACATACTCACCCAGTACCTCAACCGGGTTTGGCGGTGCGTTGAGTACGGTGCTGCCTTCGGCATCAATGACCACGGCGTGCGTAACCGGTGCGCCGCCGGCCACGGCAAACGCCAGCGTTACAAACGGTTTCAGCAAATGCACGTCATCGTTTTTTCCGTCGCGCAAAAAGAGCAGCGATTGCCCGTACCGCATGTTGATGGCACCGGTCAGCATAACGTGGCCTACGGTGACCCGCAGTACCTCCGGCGGTGCGAGCGGATGCGTTCCCACCACATCCCGTGCCTGATCCACCAGAAACCTGGCGCGACGTTCGGCCTGCTTCAGCCACACCTCGCCTAATCGAGCGGGCGGCATGACATCACGATGTTTGAACGCGTCACGGATTTGCTCAACCGCTCGCGCGTTCAGCTGCGCTTCGGCCAACTCAATCACCGCGCGCGACTCGGTGCGTCGATCGAGCGTGATCGGCAGCACGTCTTCCACCTGCACATCGTCGTAATCACCCCACACACCAAGTCGCGACAGAATCTCTGCTGCCGGTGCACGCAGGAACCGCAGTAACGTGGCCAGTGGAAGCACGCGCCCGTTGCGGGACGTTGCATCCGCCTGCGTCCCGACAGCCGGTGAGGGTGTCGGAAGCGACGCCACAGAGTGCGGCATGCGCAGCGCCTCGGCTGTTTGTGCAGACATGGCGTCATACGACGCCGCGTCACGCACCAGAGATTCCGAAAAGGCGCGCGCACTGAACGGTTGAAGCGGCATATCACGCTGTACCAGTGTTGACCACGCGGCTTCGCGATCAGCCCACTGCACGGTGGAATGCAGCAGTTCTTCGAGCGCGCCCACCGGAACACTGGGTGGCAGCCGCATGGTACCGGCCCGGTTCCACCCGGTGTAGGTAATGATGAACTGATCCGACGCGTTGAGCATGGCATCGAACACCGTTTGCAACTGTTCACCACGTTCATCGGGATCACCAACCAGTGGATGCTCGGCCATCTGATCAAACCATGGTGTACCACCGCGTCGCGGGAACCGATCGTCATCCATGCCCAGCAGCACAATCACACGCGCCGGATGCACCCAGCCGGTGGCCAGTGGTGCGACGGTAATCGCACCCAGCTGACCAGGGGTTGCCACTGGTTCGTCCATGCGATGTGCCAGCAGCTGTGCCAAGCCTGCAGCGGTGAGCAAGCGCGATGTGCGCGACAATGACGCATCGTGTGACAACGTGGTCATGAGCTCACGCAGTCGGGTGGCGCTGGCAGCCGAGTCTCCGCTGTCGCTGACCAGTCGCGAGAGGGTGTGTTGCATGAACTCGTCCCACGCGGCGATAGGACGCGCTGCGGTGGCGGACTTCACCAGCTCCAGCACTGTACGCAAGGCTCGTGCAGCGCGACCGGCCAGCAACGCCCGTTCCCCCTCCAATCCGTGCACCGGTGCATGCCCATGCACATGTACATTGAGGAGTGACGCGTTGTCAGCGGCCACGTTGTCGAGTACGGCGACTCCCAGCAGCATGCGCGTCAGGCCGCGCTGCCATGTGCCCTCCTCGCCCAGACCCAGGCCGTCGCGCTGTGTGTCAGTGCCATCAATACCCCAGCGCACACCGGCGTCTTTCACCAGCGCACGGATCGCTGGTGCATCGGTTGGGGCGAGCGCAAAACGCTCGGCAATCGGACCGCGTTCAATGAGTGACAGCACACTGCTTGCCGTGACGCGTTCGTTGGCCAGCGCGAGCAGGCGCAGCATCACATCGGCCACCGGGTTGGTGGTGCGCGGTGTGCGCCCCTGCACGTAAAGAGGCAATCCGGGGGCATGTGCGCCTGAGTCCCGGACACTCGCCAACGGGAATACAGCCTGCAGCAACGGCACGAATCGCGTTGGATCAGGCGTGAGAATGAGCACATCGCGCGGCTGCAGCGTTGCGTCGTGATTCAATGCGTGCAACACGGCATCTTTGGCCACTTCCACCTGGCGGAGCGCACCATGGCAGGAGAATACGCGCCACGACCGGTCGGTGTGTTCACCGGTACCGGCCACATGGTACACCGCCGCCGGCCCAGCAACCGATGCACGTGCGTGCTGTTGCGCGGCTTGCAGCAATGAGGTGGGCGCCGCTGTCTCCGCAGCCGTTGCGGGGTGCATCACCACCTCGGTTGCCAGGCGGCGTGCGGCCCCATCAGCTGGCGCAACTTGCTGTGTTGCCTCGCGCAGCGTGCGCTCCAACAACAGCACACCGTCAGTGCGCACCCGGTCCAGCCGGTTGGCAACCTCATGCTGCTCGGCGACAATGTGTTGCCGCCAGGCGGCCGGTGAATCGTCGTCCGTGTTGATGCCGTTGGGGTGAAGAGCGTTCGCCTGTGCCGCCGCGCGGTTTGCATCGCTCAATCGCAGCAATGGCTGGGTGACCGCGTGAACGAGCACATGCACTTCGCGATGCGACGCCAGTGCGAGAAGCAACGACAGGTGCGCGGGTGAAAGTCTACCCTGATGCAGCACAGTCCAGCGCGGTGGCAGCCCGTCAATGTTTCCATCGCGAAGCCGTTCGATTGTGCGCTGCAGCGCACTCGCCGACGGATACGAGTTGGCTACGACAGCGCGCCACAAACGCGCCTGCCAATCGGCTACGTCTGCGACGCTGTCACCGTGTGACTCCCACATCGCCAGCCATTCCGGTCGATACAGGCTGTATTGCTCGTAGGTGCGCGCCATGCGCGAGGCCCACGTGAGCAGGAGCGGTCCGGCGGGCCCATGATCGCCCGCTGCCTGATCGTTCAGGTGCTGCAGTTCAGTTGGCAGCAGCGACGGATCGTGTGAAACCGCCGACAGAATCGCCAGCGTGAGCCGTGAAGCACCACCACCGGCGCCCGGTACTGCCCACCGCTGCAGATCGCTCACAAGGCGTGACGGCGACCAGAGCTGCACGTTGGTGAGAATGTCCAACCGCTGCACCAGTGTTCGGCGCAGCCACTGCTCCACGCCACGTCCGCCTACCACCAGCACGTCGGGCGCAAACGGATCGGCACCAGGCGGGGGCGTGCGTAGAATCGCAGCAGCCTGTTCGGCCACAGCGTGCAGATCGGGTAACCAGTGTGTGTGCAGGGTCATGGCAGCTTGCAATATCGCGTAGGGGTGTGACAGCCGCAGCGATTCAGCAGTGCCCGGGGGGAGAGTAGGAAACACGCTGCACCTGCCTTAGCCTTCGCGCACCCATGTTTACGCTCTTCATCATTGTGTTTCTCGACCTGATCGGCTTCGGGATGATCATTCCGGTGTTCCCGTTTTACGCGGAGCGCACCGGGGTTGACCCGGCGTCGGTCATTTTCTTTCTCGGGCTCTATTCGCTCGGGCAGCTGGTCGGATCGCCAATCTGGGGAACACTCTCCGATCGCATCGGTCGTCGGCCGGTGCTGCTCATCACGTTGCTCGGCAACGCCGCCGCGTCGGTGATGCTGGCGTTTGCCGATTCCGGCTTCACGCTGGGGCTCTCCCGCGTAGCCGCCGGTCTGGCCGCCGGCAACGTTGCCACGGCGTATGCCTACGCCACCGACATCACGACCGATGCCACGCGCCCGAAAGCGCTCGGCTTGCTCGGCTCAGCGTTCGGACTCGGATTTATTGCCGGTCCGGCATTGGGTGGGCTGCTCGCGGGTAACGACGCAGGCGGCGACGGTTTGGTGCGCGTCGCCTGGGGCGCCGCTGTGATGTCGCTGATTGCGTTCGTGCTCACACTCGTCCGACTCCCCGAATCACTTTCGCAACAGACGCGCGAAACGTCCCGCAGTCGTCCGCGTCCCAAGCTGGCCGAATATTTCACGCGCGATGGACTGCGTCAGGTGCTCATGACCACCGTTGTGGTGATCGCTGCGGTGGCCATGCTGCAAAGCACGCTCGCACTCTGGGCCGCCGAAGACCTCAACATGGGTCCGCGTACACTCGGCTGGGTGTACATGTTCGTGGGCATCGTGAGTGTGATTGTGCAGGTTTGGCTGACTGGCCCGCTTACCAAGCGCTTTGGCGCGTACACGTTGGCCCAGGTGGGCATTGTATTGGCCGGTGTGGGTATGTTCGCCGTACCGTTCTCGGCACAATTGGCGCCGCTCCTGGTCGCGCTGGGCGTGTTTGGCGTTGGTTCAGCCATTCTCAACCCCACCTTCGGCAACCTTGTTGCAGGGCTGGCCGGCGCACACGAGCGGGGCGCGGCGCTTGGTGCGTATCAGAGTGCCGCGTCGCTCGGCCGCGTAGTCGGGCCGTTTACCGCCAGCGGTATTGCGTTGGTGTCCAACCTGTCGTGGCCATTCTGGATCGGGGCCGTGGTATCGCTGGGTGGCATTGGACTGGTGCGCGGCGCCGAACGACAAGCTGAGCGAACGCGCATCGACGACGCTGACCGCAGTGTGCGATCCGGCGCGTCGGAATAGACCGCGACCGCTGCACCAACCGCGTTATTTCATGCCACCCCGTGCATGCGCGGCCTTGCCACCGGCCCAGGCCAGCAGCACTGGAATCAGCAAACTGGCCAGAATCACCAGTACCGATTGCGCGCTCGTAAGCACATTCCACAGCACGAGCACCAGCGCGATCTGACCAACAACCAGTGCCGGCATCAGGCCGCGGCGCGGGGCCAGCTTCGTGGCAACAAAACCACCACCAAACGCTCCGACTGCGTACGCCGCCAATACCAGCAACGGATGTACCGGCGTGCCCAATGATTGCACACCGAACACCAACAGCGCATTCACTACGACGCCAACAAAAATTGCCAGTAGCAATCGGCCCATACTGACTCCTGCAAAGAGTGGACATACCGGCAGCTCGCGATGAGCCATCCGGTTCCAGCAGTTAGAACCCGATTTGCGATGTTGCGTCGCGGATAACGCGCGCGCTTTGGGACATCTGCTCCAGCTCCGACGGGTTCATGTCTGGTTCGAGCGTATGCGTTACGCCGGCCCGTCCCACCACGCGCTGCAGTGAAAGTGCAACATCATTGAATCCTGCGACCTTCGGTGTGCGCGCGCTCACCGTGAGCACCACACGTTCGTCGTCGCGTATTGCATCAACGATGCGCGCAATACCGGCCGCCACGCCAAACGATGTAAAACCCTTACCCTCCAGAATGCGATAGCCGGCCCGTCGCACATCCTGATCAATGCGGTCGCGTACTTCTTTTGTCAGTGGTCGCGACAGCTGTTCAGACACTTCGCTCAGCGGCAACCCGCCAACGCGTGCGCTTGACCATGCCAACACCTCGCTGTCGCCGTGTTCACCCAGCACGTAGGCTTGCACCGACGCCGATGCAATGCCCAGATGGGCGCTCAGCTGCGCACGAAACCTGAGTGTGTCAAGCAGCGTGCCCGACCCGATCACACGCCCCGCGGGCAGCCCCGATACCACCGTGGTCACGTGTGTCATGACGTCCACCGGGTTACTCGCCACAATGAGAATGGCATCGGGCGCAGCTTCCATCACCTGCGGCACAACTTTTCTGAAAATGTCGGTGCTCTGTTGCAGAATCGACAAACGATTCTGTCCCGGCTCAATGCTCGGGCCGCACGCCAACACGACAATATCAAAGTTGCGCATGGCCGAGATCTCACCACCCGTTACGCGCACCGGAAACGCGACAGGGACAGCGTGGGCCACATCCTCTGCCTGCGCCGCTGCACGCGCAGCATTCACATCCGACAGCACAATCTCGGTGGCGCTCCCGCGCAAGGTGAGTGCGTACGCGGTCGTGCTGCCTACATGTCCTGCTCCAACAATTCCAACTTTCATGGTCTCACATTTTTCCGGGAGAGTGTCACAGTGCGCAACTGATACATAAAAAGCTAACCCGTTCAGCGTCACGATTCTTGACGTTGTTGCGGTCAGCGCCACATGTTGACGTCGCTAGCTAGGACGGATCTCTCTCGTCCGGCCACACGATTTGTGCGTCGCAGCGACACTCCCAAGTCGGCGCTCCTTCCCGCACTCTCCCACTTGTGCACACATCTCACGCAGTTCCGGCCAAGGCGCCACCCACGCAATCCACGCGACTTCGCGTACCGCGCGCACCGCACGCGTTTGCTTGTACCGCTTCGTTGCTTGCTGCTGTGCTCGTTACCGCATGCGGTAGCAGCATACGCCCCAGCAGCACACCAACGCCCTCAGCCGCAGACTCTGCTGCTCTGGCCGCCGAACGGTCTACCGGAGCGCTGAACCGGCGTGCGCTGGGTGTTCCGCCATTCGCGGTGCGCGGCACCGACAGCAAACTCACCCCGCTGAGCTACGCGCTGGCGGATCTTATTACAACCGATCTCGCGCGCAGTGGCCAGCTCACGCTTGTTGAGCGTACCCGGCTTGGTGATGTGCTGCGTGAACTCGACCTGGCCGCCTCGGGACGTGTGGACTCTGCTACGGCCCCGCGCGTTGGTCGGCTGGTAAGTGCGCGCCGCCTGGTGATCGGTTCGCTCGATGAGCTGCCGAACGACGGCGGTCTGCGCATGGGTGTGCGGCTGGCCGATGTGGAGCGCGGCACGGTGGAACAGGCCATCGATGCCACGGCACCGCTCGTCGATATCCTCGACGCACAGAAAGCGCTGGTGTTTCGCATTCTCACCTCGTTGGGTGTGACGCTCACACCCGCTGAACGTGCGGCCATCGAACAACGTCCCACCAATAACGTCACGGCACTGCTGGCCTACGGAGAGGGCATTAAAGCCGAGTACGCGGGCGACTACCGCACCGCCGCCTCGCAGTACCGGCGCGCGCAACGTCTTGATGCGTCGTTCGTAAGCGCGGGTGTGCGGGCGCGCGAAGTGCGCGCGCGCTCAGAAACCGGTACCACCGCGCCCATTGCCATACCCGGACTGCGATCGCGTGAAGCCGCGGTTGGCAACGCGCTCGACGGCGTGAATCGACCGTTGAGTCAGATCACCACCGTGCTGCGCAACACCGGCGGCGCCGCCGACCCCGGATTTCCCACCACCGCTGCGATCGTGCTGATCACGGTAACCCGCCCATGAGCGCGCGCCGATTTCTCATTGCCGGCGCCGCTGCGCTGTGCATCGCGGGCACCGCTTCGGCCCAGGATCGCCTGGTTGGTTTACGCGCACTCAGCGGCGGTGGCGTGTTTGAACGCATTGAGTTCGCCGACGGCGGACTGCTGCAGTCACCGCTGGTAGGACAGGATTCACTGCGCATCACCTCAGCCACGCAGATTTCGTTTCCCGTAGCCGCCTCCATGCCGCTCGGACGCAGTTGGACGGTAGACATCACCACCGTCTATTCGTCCGGCGAGGTAGGGTTCACGTCGGGCAACTCCAACACAGCCGGCACCGCGACCCTTTCGGGGCTGAGTGACGTCCGCGTACGCACAACCGGACGGTTTTTCAACGACGGACTGATTTTCACCGCCGGACTGAACGCACCCACCGGCAAAACCGAGCTGAGTGCGCTCGAACTCACCGCGGTGCGCGTGCTCTCGGCACCGGCACTCGCACTTGGTGCGTCACCAATCGGTGCGGGACCCAGTGGAACCGTCGGGTTGCTTTCGGCGCGCTCCCTCGGACCGTGGGCTGTCGCGGCCGGCGTCGCCTATGAACATCGGGGCAGCTATCAGCCGGTGGCCGCACTCGTTGCCGGTGCCCCCAGCGCCGACTTTCAGCCCGGCGGCGTGATTCGCGCCTCACTTGGCCTCGATCGACTCATCGGGAACAACCGGTTGTCGATCACAGCGGCCGGCGATTTTTTCCAGACTGATGAACTGCGGGCGCCATCAGGCTCCGCCCCCATCGCACAGGTGCGACTGGGCCCCGTGTTCTCCGCCGACGCGCAACTGCAGCTCGGCGTGCCGCGGGTACGCGACTTTGTACTGTGGACGGCGGCGCGCTATCGCTCCAACTTCTCGCGCGACGACATCACCGTCGACAACTCCAGCGGTACGTATTTTGACGGCGGCCTGCGCACCACCGTGCCTGTCGCCCGCTCTACTGATGTGATTTTCGCGGTGGACGGACGCTTTCACAGCGGTCTGGAAATCGACGAAGGACTCCCGACGTCAGGTGTGACCAGCGGTTCGGCAACGCTTGGATTTTCGCAGCGCATCGGCATGCTTGCCTTCCAGCCGTTTGCCCGCGGCACGCTGGGATCGGTGAACGCCAGAGGAAACGCGCGAGACAGCCAGCAGGCAAACTTCACTGGCGTGTCTCTTGGTCTCGTCATCATTTCCCGTTTCTGAGGCCGCCCGACATGCGTACAACTCATTCTGGTTTGCGGCGTCTGGCCGCGGCCGCTTTGCTTTTCACGCTCGCCGCCTGCGGATCCATTGGCGATATGCTGTCGCCGGGCAAGCCGGCTGGCGATGCGTTGCCGGCCAAACTGGCCCTCAACGCCATCATTCCCCGCTTTCAGCAGTCGAGCTTCTCGCGACTTGAACTGCGGGTCATCACCTCATACCTGCGCGAAGATCAATCGGAACGTCCACTCGGTACACAAACCATTGCCTTGACCGGTGCCACCACACAAACGGTTCCGGTGAGTCTCGAGCTCGGTCCCTGCCTCACCGACCCGGATCGATCGGGGGCCGCCACCAACCCTGATGCCTGTTTTGTTCGACTGGAGCTCATTTTGCTGGGCGACGGGCGTGAACTCGACAGAGTCCAGTTGCTCGGCCTGCGTCTGACACCGGGCGCGACCACTGCGGTGCCGCAAACAGTGGAGCTGTTCGAGGTGGCGTCGGTGGAGATCAGTGTGGCGGGGCAATCCGCTCCGATTCCCGCTACCGGCGTATCCGTTGAAGCCGGCACCACCGTCGCGCTGGCGGCCCGGGCACTCGACGCCACCAATCAGCCGGTTGCCGGCCGAGACGTCACCTGGAGCTCAAGCAACAGTGCCGTCGCGTCGGTGTCCGCAACCGGCGTGGTCACCGCCGCGGCGGCCGGTCAGGCAACCATTTCGGCCTCCATCGGCGGACGCACCACATCGGTGAACTTTACGGTCCGACCGCCCGTGCGCCGTCTCTCGGTAACCGCAACGCCTGGAAGCGGTGCAGGACGCATTGTGTCGGTTCCTGCGGGGATCGATTGCGCCATCAACGCCGGTGTCGCCACCGGTATTTGTGCGTTCGATTTCCAGAACGGCGCCAGCGTCACGCTCACGGCGAGCTTCTCGCCACTCACCGCACGCTTTGCCGGCTGGACCGGCGCCTGCCTTTCCAACGGACAGGGCAGCAGCTGCCAGCTGGTCATGGACCAACCGCGTGCGACAGGCGCGTCCTTCACTTCGCTCACGCCGGTCACGGTGCAGGGTTCAGGTAGCGGCGTGATCATCAACAGCAGCCCGGTGGAGGGCATTGCCTGCACGTTGGGAAGTCCGCCGTCGGGCGCGTGCACCTTTGGCTTCGTCTCAGGGCAAACGATTGTGCTCACCGCGCAGGAAATCACACTCGCCCGCGTCGATGGTTGGGTTGGCTGTGATGCCGTCACGCGCACAAGCTGTACGCTGTCGCTCGCCGGCGTGTCACGCAGCGTATCCGTGCTGGTGGTCCCGCCGCGTGTTCTGCTGGGTGCACCGCGCGGTAACGGCAACGGAATCGTGACCTCGCCCGCCGCCGGCAGCTCTGCTGACGCACTCGGCTTGTCATGTGCGCAACCGGCGTCCGATGGCGAAGGACGCTGCGAATCATCCTACCCGTTCCCGAGCAGCGTGACCGTGACCGCCACGCCGGCTTCCGGCAGTCGCTTTGTGCGATGGGAGGGCGGCGGCTGCGAAAACCGCAGCACGCCGCAGTGCGTGGTCAACCTGACCAACCGTGACGTCGTGCAAACGGAGCTGTTTGCCGTGTTTGAAGTGGCGGCTCCGCTTACCATTGATCTCTCGGGCACCGGCGGCGGTAACGTGTTTGTGAACGGCGCACCGGCGTGCGCACTGGGCTTCGTGCAGCCAACCAACCGGTGCGTGCTGAACTTTGATGCCGGTGCCACCGTGACGCTTACAGCATCACCGTTGCTTAGTGGGCAGTTCCTGGGCTTTGGCGGCGCCTGTCCCACCGGCAGCAGCAGCTGTACGCTCACGCTCACCGGACCGACCACGGTCACCGGCGCTTTTGCTGCGCAATCACCCACGGTTGACGTAACCATTGCGGTGGCCGGTGCGGGCAGCGGCGCAGGTTACGTGGTAAGCGGCAACGAAGACATCGCCTGCGACATTATCGGTTCAACGCTGCTGGGTCCGCGCTGCAGCACCACGATCGATCGCGGTACGAGCATCACATTGTCAGCGTTTGACGACATTGCGATTGTCACCAGCGGATTGAACGTGTTCCGTCGTTGGGGTGCCAACTCGCCGTGTCCGCTGAGCCCGGAGCCTGAGTGCACGTTTACGCCAACGGAAAACAACACCGTCGTAGAAGTCGAGTTTGTACCAGCCGTCAGCATCGCACTGTCCCTGTTTGGCGATGCGGGCGGCCAGATTTCGCTGAGCGTGCCTGGCTACCGCTCCATCCCGGGGTGCGCCTTCAACCCCAACCAGAGCAGCGTGGAATGTGAGTTCTTTGTGCCGCTCGGCAGCAACGTCACCCTCACGGCGATTCCGGAAAGCGGCGCGATAGCCAGCTTCTCATCGGTCGCGTTCTGTTCGGTGAGCGGAAACAGTTGCACCTTCATCGCGCAGAACGACGAGTCAGGAGCGATCGTCTTCCTTGGACAGGACGACGATTAACCCGGGCGCTAAAGTCGACGTGATTTGATCCTGGCGTTATTTGCGAGTCGCGGACGCCGGAGCAGTTACTGCTCCGGCGTTCCGCGCTCCAGGGTGGCCAACAACACCTTGGCACGCTCGAAATCCGGATTGGCATCAATCGCCTGCTTATACAGCGCCACCGCTTCCGGCACGTTTTTGCGATCCTGCTCTTCAATCGCGCGACTCAGGAGCAGCATGGCGCGGAACTGATTGGGGTTCTTTCCGCCGGCATCAGAAAACTTCGACGCGTTGGCCGGACGCGGGGGAAGCTTGAGCCCCGAGTTGATCTTGGTGCCCAGCTGGCTGATAAGCCCGATCAGCTTGTCCGCTTTGCCCTCGATGGTCTCCACATATTCCACTTCAGACGTCTCGGTGTTCACCGCCCGCACGTCAATGCGCATGTTCTCGCGCGGATCGATAATGAACGTGCCCAGCAGCATGTGGCGCGCGCCCAGAATCTTGCCCACCCGCACCGCTGTTTCCGCATCTACGCGACCTGATGCCGAAAGGTCCTGCTCCTCGAGCAACTGCTGCAAACGGTCACGCTCGACCACACGAATGGTGGGGTTGCGCGAGAGCTCGGTGATGAGCACCTCGGCCATGCCTTTGCTCAACGGGGCATAATCAGCGTTGCCCATGAGCGCGCTGTTCGTGAAGTACATGACAGCAACGGTTGGTTTGGCCGCGTCCTGCGCTACGGCGGGTGCCGACACAACCACTGTTGCCAGCGCGAATGCAGCCACGATTGAGTTCAACGTCTTCATAAACCATTTTCTCCAGTAAGCAGCGGCGACTGCAACGGCAGTCTTCATGTCACATCCCTCGGTCTGCATAAAGCGACAAGCAAGCCGAAAGAACGTCACTCAGATTCGCACACGGTGCAATAGTACGCCGAGTTGCGGTCTGTGCCTGCTCCCTACCCCTGCGCCATGCCCAAGGTCTGTCCCGTCTGCGAAGCATCGTTTCCCGATGCCACCATGTTCTGCCCCACCGACGGCTCCACCTTGCGGGCGGCCGAGGTCGATGGTGATCTCATCGGCTCGGTAATTGCCGATCGCTACCTGGTTACCGATCTGCTGGGTGAAGGCGGGATGGGCAAGGTGTATCTGGCCCGACACGTTCGCCTGCCGCAGCAGGCCGCAATCAAGGTGTTGCGTCCGGCCATGCTGCGCGACCCGGCAGCCGTGGCCCGCTTTAAGCGTGAAGCGGCCAACGCCAGTCGCATTGAGCATGAGCGCATCGCGCGCGTTTTTGACTTCGGGGAATCGTCCGACGGCACCGTCTATCTGGCCATGGAGTTCGTGCCCGGGCGCACCCTCAAGCGCATCATCACCGCAGACGGTGCGCTGACTCCGGAACGCGCCTCTACCATCACACGGCAGATCAGCGAAGCGCTTGATGCCGCCCACCGGCTCGGCATCGTGCATCGCGATCTCAAGCCTGACAATGTCATGGTGATTGAGGACGCGGAAGTCGGAGACCGCTGCAAGGTGGTGGATTTCGGGATCGCCAAAGCTGTGGGTGGCGACGCGGGAGAAGCGGGCTTAACAAAAACCGGCTTCATCGTGGGCACGCCCGAGTTCATGAGCCCGGAGCAGTTGCTCGGAGAAAACGTAGATCATCGAAGTGATGTGTACGCGCTCGCGCTGCTGGCTTTTCAATGCCTCACCGGGGCACTGCCGTTTGACTCCACCACGCCTGAGCGCGCGATGACGGCCCGGCTGGTTGAGAAGCCCAGAACGCTTGACGCGGTTCACCCGCGTACCGCGTGGCCCGCGTCAGTGCAGGCAGTGTTTGATCGAGGGCTGGCCAAAAGCGCCGCCGATCGGTACCCAAGCGCTGGTGCGTTCGCGAAGGATCTGGCCTCGGCGATCGCGTCGTGGAACGCGGGCCCGGCCAGCGCGCCGTCAGCGCCGCCGGCCGAGGCAAAGCCGCTGAGCTCACCCGTCGCCTCATCAGCGATTGCGGGTGGCGCGCCTTATTCATCGCCCGCAACTTCCGGAAAAACCGAAGAAAATAGCACCAGCAACAAGACTTCAAAAAGCCAGTTACCGCTCATCGGTGGCGGTATAGCGGCAATTGTGGGGATAGCGGCGCTGGTCTTTGTGCTTACGCGTCCTGACGCGACAAATCAAAACGACACAGTCTCACAGCCCGCCGAAATGCCCTCCGGGAGCGAAGCGATCGCACCTCAAGTGATTTCTCAAGGGCAAGACACAGATCAGATTCAAGCACCTGTAGGCGACACACAAGAGCCACAACTGGAACTTAATAAAGACAGAGAGACGGCAAACGCTGCGGCCGGTTCCGCTTCGGGAAATCAGGCTAACGTTGGCTCGCAACCTCGGACCAGCGGTGCCAGCGCCGACACTCCTCAAGCCGGCAGCAGTTCGTCCAGCACCGCCTCTACCGCAACCGGCAGCACCGAATCCAACGCCGCCGCCCGGGCCAGAGTCACGCTCGACAGCATCAGGCGGGCCATTGATCCGCTCACCGCCACGCCAGCCCAGGCGCGCGAGGGGGTGGCTGCGCTGCGTGTGCTCATGCCTCGCCTGGGATCGGCCGAAGACAGCGCCTGGGCCTTCCTGCGGCAGGCCGAAGCGCACTTCATCATGAACGATGCACGGTCCGCTTGTGTCGCACTCAAGGCCGCACGACCCCTGCTTCGGACCGCCGGACAGCGGGATATCATGGCGCTCATGAGCGGCTCCATCAGCGACGATTGCTGATGGTCACGCGCTGCCGCTCACGCGCTACGGCGCCTTGACCACCGGCGATGGACAGTTGAGCGACTGACCCAGCCAGCCGCTCTGCATGAGCGGCAAACCGCCGGCAAAACTGTAGCTGACCACCACGGTGCGATCGCCCTCGGTGTAGGTCACCTTCAACTCGCCATTCGCCCAGCTGCCGTTGCCTTTGGCAATCAGGCGGAACAGCGCCCACTCACCCGACTCGTCGGCGAAGCTCACGCGGCTGGTGCGCCCGAAGCTTCTCGACACCTCCACCTCCAGCTGCGCCGTTTGCGGGTTGCCGGCGGCCAGTGGCCACTCCAACACGTTGGCCGGCGTGCGCGTGTCAAACTGCGCCAGCGTATTGCCATGCTTGAGCAGCACGCGATCAACTTCGCCGCCCGGTGTTGACTTGGCGTCTACACGGACACGCGGTTCAGTGGCCCCGTTGGGAAACAGCGCGCTCGAAATCCGTGCGGCCCGATTAAAGAACTGCAGGAACTCGTCGGTGAGCTGCATGGGTGCCCCCGCACGCTGCACCCACTGCGTGCCGCGCTGTTCAACCAACGGCGCCAGATGGTCGGCATGCAGAATCCAGAATGCGCCAATATCAGGTGCCAGCACGTTGCTGATCTCTCCCAGCGTGGCTTCGGCGCGCGCGCTGCTGTTAAACGGATAACGGGACGTGAGCCCGCCCAGCGTCCGGCAGAACTCCACCCCCGCTCGATTCACCGCCGCCGACGGTGGTTCGGCGGCTGCCCCGCCACCACCGCCACCGCCGCCGCCAGCCGCGGGCGCCGGAGCTGGTGCGGGTGCCGCTTGTGCCACGCGTACACGAGGTGGGCGTGTGGCCGCCACGGTGCGCAGTACACCTTCGGCACCGGAAATCGGCGCCTCGAGCAGCGCCGACACCACCGGGCCGAGCTGAGACGCGGCCGTGTCCACCGCAAACGTCTGCGCGACCTGACGCGCCGACACCTTGGCGCGCGTAGCCTCGGACATCGCGCCTTGCGCGCTCTGTGCGATGGCCAGTGCACTGGCCGTGTCTACCACGGGCGGCATATTCGCGACCTGCTCCAGCGCGCCTTGCAGATTGAGCAAACCGTTCGCGTACGGTTGATTAGGCTCGCTCACCAGCTTGTCCTTCACCGCCGGCGGTGTCACCGCGTGCACCGGCTGAAAGGCGGCCGTGGTGATGGAGTCCACATCGGTGTTCTGCGCAACGAGCGAGAAGAGACCCAGCAACGGCGACTGTGCACCACCCAGAATGCCGAGCTTCTGCGCTGCATCGGCCGTGCTGCCCGGCGGCACGATGGCCGTTGAACGCACAAACTGACGCCACTGGCGGATGTAGTCGCTTGTATAGCGCGCCTTCAGCTCGTCGATCACACGATCACGATCGTCGGCCAGCGCGGCCGTCGCGTCCCCAACCACCCACTGCTCACCCTGGAAGTAGCGGTCGGCGTTCACGAACGCATCCTGCATGAACGTCCATCCGCCACGCGTGAACGCGCCCGCCACTTCCCCCGACGACGCCATCACACCCGCAGAGTTGGGCACTGCTTGCGCCAAACGGACCGACGGATTGTTCTTTCCCGCCTCGGCCAGCATTGACTGATAAATCGGCTCCGCCCCGGTGAATCGGCCAAGGTAGTTGCGCGATGTGCCAACCAGGCGCGCGTCGGCGGCCGTTGGCCATGGATGCTCAACCGCCAACTCCTCGGCAAAATATTCAAACTGCCGGCGCGCCAATGCGGTGACGTCGGCGTCCACCGTCTCGCCGCGCTGCCAAGAAGCGAGTAACACCGGCGCCAGAAAATCAGACGTACTGCGTTCGTGTTCAGCAGTGGTGATGAGATACGCCTTCAGCCGGTTGTACACTGTGCCGTAGTCATCGGAGGGACTGGGCGCGCTGGGCAGGGCGCGCAGCGAGTCCACCAAGGGCTGCCAGCTGTCGGTGTAAAGTTGCTGACGGAAACCCTGCAGCCACACCGGCCGTGCCGCATCGAGCAGCGCCGGTCCGCTCCAGAGTCCCATGCGCATCATGAGCGGTGCACCATCACGCTCGTAGCCGCGCAACGTGTCCAGCACAGCGCGCAGCGTCTCCAGCCGGCGCAGCGCTTCAGGCGACGGAAACACAATCGTGCCCTGCGGCGCCGTAACCTGTGGCAAGGCGGCCACGGCGCGCGCGGCGTCTTCGGTGCGCGATGTGAGCGAACGGTTGTTGGCCCACGAAATCGTAAACAGAATCGACGCGACAGCGGCAACGCCAACCGCAGTGCCCAGCATCGCGCGACGCAGCCGGTGCACACGGACACCTCCGCGCGCGGCCGACGCCGCACCCGTGTCTGCCAGCACCACGTCACTGAAGAAGCGGTCGAGAAACATCCACTCCGGCACTTTGCGGGTTGGCGCGTTGCTCGACGCAGCGAGTGATTGTGCAGGTTGCTGAACTTTTGCAAACACCGCCGTGGCGTCGGCTGCCATGGGAGATCGCAACGCCTGTGGTGCCGACGGCGCACTGGCCACATCCCGCACCAGCACCGGTCGCACACCCACGAAGTAGAAGCCGCGCAGCTGCGGGCTCACTCCCAACTGGGTGGGACGCGTGATTTCCGTGAGAAACTTTGTGGCCGCGACGGCGACTTTGCGGAACTCACGGGGCAACTCGTACGACGCCAACCGTTTGTCGCTGGCATTCTCACGTCCGAGCAACTCCAGTCGCCGCGTGGCCAATGAACGGGTGATGGCGTCGAACGCCTCGGTAAGGCGCGGCGTGAGGCGTTCTGCATGAGCACCGGGCGCACCATCGGCATCAAAGGGCAGGCCGGCGCCGAGCGGAGCACGCGTTTCGTCGCGCGTGAACGTTGAAGCCCACGCCTCGTAATGAGGAATCCGATCGGCTTTGGTGAACAGTACATACACCGGCAACTTGATACCGAACTCACGTGCGGCTTCGGCCAGCCGTTGCCTGGTGAGTTGCGCCAGCGTTTCGAGTTGCTCGCCGGCGTTGCCGCTGTAGAACAGATCACAGCTTACACACAGCACAGCGGCGCGCGGCGCGACTTCGCCGCGTCCCACAGCGGCGGCAACACGCGGTGCACGAAGCGCACGCACGACACGTTGCCAGCGCGTGGCATCGGTAAGCAGTCCCCCACCTGCCTCGGCCAGAATCGCAGCGCGCACGGCCCACACATTCACTGCGGCAGTTGGTGCGTCGGCGCCGGTAGCTTCACCGGCCAGCAGTTCGGGATCCAATCCACTGCGTGTGACAACGGTTGTCTTGCAACTGCTGCTGCTACCGAGCAGCAACACCAGAGGCCGTTGATCAAAGGCCCCGCGCGCCAGACGTTTGCGCGCTTCGGCAATAGTCTGTACGGCATCATCGCCGCTGGTATCGATGTTTGGATCCGGTGCTTCACGCGGTCGCAGGTACCACCAGAGCATCGCGGCCGCGGCGACGCCCAGCAGTACCAACCCGATGCGCAGAATCCATTGCTCTGTGGTGCTGAGCGTCAACAGGTTGCCAAGCAGCCATGCGGCTGCAACAAAGAGCAGCAGCACGACGCCGGCGGCAATCCAACGGGTAGCGGGTTTTTTCATCGCCAACTCAGCGTGCCTCAGTTACTGCCAACGACCGCACATCGGCGCGATCGCTCTGCAATAACATGGTATAGGAGCCCCAGAGAGCCACGGCCAGCACGGCACTGGCAATCGCGGCAACAGTCAATCGGCGGAGCCAGGGATCGCGCTCCACCACGGAATCGTTGGGCGGACGCCACTCGGGGGCCAGATCACCCGCCGGACCACGCAAACGGTTTATGCGTTCGCTGATGCGTGACGTCAGCGCATGCAACGGTGACTGATCCCCCGCGCCGTAGCGGCCCTTGAAGCCGAGCAGCAGACACAGTTGATGCACTTCGAGCAGGTCGGCCAGTTGGGCATCGTCGGGACGGCTCAGCAGCTGGTCCACATGCTGAAAGAACCACTCGCCGCCCATATGCCCACCGTACAGCTCGTCCTGCAATGGCCTGCGGGCCCATTCGGCCAACGCCGGCTGTCCGGTGTTGAGCGCCGATTCGTCGAGAAACGCAACCACGGCAAACACACCCAGCCGTGCATCCTGTTCGGAGTAGCCGGCCGCTCGCGCTTCCTGTTCGGCGCGCGCGAGCAGTTGCATCATTTGCGTGCGAAATGCACCGGCGTCGGAAATGGGTTGGCGGTTGGCGCGCAGTCGCACCACGGCGGTGATGGCTTCCTGCAGAATCAGCGCGAGTCGTCCGGTGGTGGACGTGACGAGTTGCGGCATGATGGATTATCAGGTGGGGAGGGTGAGCACAGCACAGCGATCACGAACACTGACTATTCGGGCACCATCACTGCAACGTGCAGTTCAATGTCAGGAAGTGCAGCGGGCACGTACACGCCAATTTCCTTTGTGTCGCGCAGCGCTTTGGCGCAGGGGCCGTCGAGCGTGAGTTCGAAATACGCAAAATCAGGGCGCGGTGCGATAGCCGGAGGCGGCGAGGGCACGTGATCAAGCGCCAACCCGTGAAACGCCCGCTTCACCAGCTCAAGCACAAACTTTGTGGCACACACTTTGGTGAGCTGCGGCACCAGCGACACCGTTTGCGACATGCCAAGTGAGGTACGCACCGCCAGAAACCAGCGCGCCGACGGCTCGTAACAGCGCGCATCGCTGACGGGCGCACCGTAGAGCACATCGGCCAGCTGCGGCAATGGTGTCACCACCGCGCGTACGGCAATCACAACATCGAGTTGCTCTCGCAGAAAGCGCTCAAGACGGTCGAAGCATTCCTGCGGTGCGTCATGATCATAGCTTGGCAGATCACGCGCGTGCGTGGTAAGCGAGAAGGTGCACAGCGCTCCGGCCAGTCGCAGGATTTCCAGCCACAGCTGTTCCGGATGCGCATCCTGACTGCGCAGCATATGACGCAACGGTGCTTCAGCCGACCGGACAGCGTGCAGCAGCCATCGTGTGGCCAACTCGTTACCGAGGTAGGCCTGTGCACCGCCGCTGCCACCGCTGTTTTGCGCGGGTGCGAGCGATTCAGCGAGCGCTTGCCCCTTCGCATCGAGCATGCCCACAAGGCGGTGTGTGAACTCGAGTAACCGCGTGCTGGCACCAATGCGGACGCTGGGCGGAATAAATCGCGGATCGAGCACGTATGCGCCCGCCCCGTCACGACGCACGCGCGCAATGGGCAGCGTGATTTCATCGCCCGTCAGCTCTTCGTCAAGCAACAAGCGGCACTGGCGCATGGCGAAGGTCACGGAAACCGGATCCTGCCCCGTTGTTTCATCGGTCACCGACCGTTCGTCGCGCACAAAACGGTGCCGTTCGCGCGGCGCCGGCGTGTCGAGCGCACCAATGGGCGCCTCACTCCACACGTTGGCTGCGCCATGCTGCCAGGTTGGCAATGCGAGATGAACCACGTGCGCATCGCGCGTGGGCGAAAATCGATCGGCCAGTGGCGTTGGACTGGGCACACGGTCACCGTCAGGGATGTCAAACGGCGTACCGTCCGGCCAGATGCCCCGCGCGTGCAGCACGGACAGCGTGCCGTTGCGCAAGGCATCGGTATCGAGTTCACAGGACGCCAGTCCATACGGAAAGGCGTGCAATACGTCGATTGAAGACGCCGCGGTTGCCTCGAGGTGCCGACGGTGCAGCTGAAAATGCTGCGGAGCGAGGTGCATACCCTCTTCCCACACCACGCGGGCTACCGTTGAGGGAATACGACGACTCATGAAGCGTCCGCAATCAGACCGCGCGTCGGCGCGATGGGCCCGCACAGGTTTGTCAATTGAGGAATCTGCAGTAGGGAGTGCACGATCGAAGGGCAGAATCGGGACATTGCGTGAGCCCGGGCATTGCCTGCACTTCACACGTGATGAACAATAGACGAGTATGCTTGAGGATGCGCGCCAGCCCACCATTCGGGAAGGGCTACCATGCGCTTTCTGTTCTAGACTCCCCAATCTATGAGCGACGACTTCCATAACCGCTATCGTTTGTTGAAGTGCATTGCACTCGAAGATCAGGTGCGGTCGCACAACGCGCAGGAAGTCGCGACAGGGCGCGTGGTCATGGTGCATCTGCTGGACGACGCCGGGCCGAGCGAGATCAGCGCGTTGCGATCCCAACTCGATCGCTTGCATCCGAGCGACAAGTCGCGCGTGCTCGAACTGGCGGTCCTCACATCCGGCTTTGCGGTGGTGACCGACTTTCTGCCGGGCTTCAGTTCACTGCCGGGCTGGCTGGCCACGCGCGGCGTCTCCGCGGTTGCAGGAGGCGGAAGCGCCGCACCCGCACCGGGCGGCGCAGCCGCGAATGCTCCACCATCCGCCAGCGGGGCGGTTGCTCCCAGCCCGGCCAGTAGGCAGGCGCCTCCGGTGAGCGCCGATGATGTGACCGCCGAGGTGCCTTCCATGGCGCCACCGGGCAATGCCTTCAATGCGGCGGCTCCCGCTCCGGCTCCAGCAGCTCAGCCAGGCGAGTTCACGAAGCTGTTTGCGGCACCCGCAGCACCCGCAGCACCCGCAGCGCCCGCAGCGCCCGCGGCGGCGGCGTCAGGTACACCAGCGTCTCCATCCGCGCCGGCGGCGGCTTCTCCGGCGGCTTCTCCGCCTGCTTCACCAGCGCCACCAGCTGCGCCATCGCAGCCGGGCGAGTTCACAAAAATGTTCGCGGTACCGGCGGCGGCGCCGGTCCAGCCAACTGCTCCATCACCCCAGGCGCCGCCCGCGACGCCACCGGCCGCACCGCCGGTGGCCAAACCCGCCATGCCCGCGCCATCAGCGCAGCCTCCCAAAGCGACCCCGGCTGCGCCACCGATGCAGTCGGAGTATTCGGCGATGTTCAAGCCGCTGGCGGTGCCGCCGCCGCCCGATTTCACGCCTGCGGCAGGCACTGGCGTGCCAGCAGCGTCCAGTGCACCGGCCAAACCTCCGGCAGCTCCCACACCTCCGGCACCTCCGGCCACGCCCCAGTTTCCCTCGGCGGGCGCTCCGCCCTCCGCGGCGCCCGGCGAGTTCACACAGCTGTTCAAGCAGGGCGCGATTGGTGGCGGCAGTTCGGCTCCGCCTTCATCTGCTTCGCTGCCGCCCGCAGCCAATCCCTCACAGTCTCCCTTCGGGTTCTCGTCACCACCGCAGCCGCCACGTAGCAGTTCGCCACCTGTCAGCAGCGATGATGCTACCGGTGTGATGCGTGCCATGCCCAGCCCTTCGGCTTCACCGATGTCGATGCCCGGCCTTGGCTCCACTGCATTACCCCCGGCAAACTCCTCCAACACCGCACCTTCCCCGGCGCCAGAACCCTCCTCGGCGCCGCCTGCAAAGCAGTCGGGGCTTCCGCCATTGCTACCGCCCCCGATGTTCGGGGCTAATGCTCCGGCACCGAACAAACCCAGCGCTGTTTCTCCGGTCTCGGCGAGCACTCCGGCCCCCAGCGCCGCCGCCGGACCGTCGGAATACACACAAATGATCAGCCAGGTGACGCCACCGCCGCCGGCTCCGCCCAAGCCGGCTGCTGCTTCCGTCAAGGATCAGCCACCGGCGCGCAAGATGCCGATTGGGCTGCTCATCGGGCTGAACGTTGTGGTCGTGCTCGCAATCGCGCTGATTTTGTACTTTGTCTTGCGGCCTGCCGCGCCTGAAGCGGCAACTCCTGAGACCCCCGCTGATACGGTGGCGCCGGCTACTCCCGGCGCATCTGCGGCGTAGGGCTCGAGCGGTACGGAGAGGATAACGACCGCTGGGCCGCTGCGCACCGACAGCTAGTTCATCGCAGAACTATCACAAGTTCAAAACGCGCGTTCACCAGATCAGAGGGCACGTACACGGCCAGGTTGCGCGCCCGCTCAACAGCTTCCCACGCCGTACCGTGCCGCTGGATGGCAAAGTACTGGTGGTCGAGCTTCACCGGCACCGCGCTCGGCGGCTGAGGCGTGTGCACCAGCGACAATCCTGACAACGCCTGGCGGATAAGCGTTTCCACCATGTCTGCCGAGCCCACTTTGCAGCCGCTTTGCACTTTGTGCACAAGCTCGGCCTGCTTGAGCGGCGCGCTGACCGCCAGAAACCATTGCGGCGCCGTCATCCACGCCGCCTGCTCGATGGCCACCGCCGACAGCGTAGGCCGTACAGGACGCAACGGCAACGACACGACAATGTCTGGCACCGACGTTTCGAGAAGCGAAAGCAGCCGCGCTTCAAGTGCGCTGAAGCAATCGCCGAGACGCAGATGGTCGTAGGCCGGCAGCGTACGCACCGATTGGTCGGGCTGAAACGTGGTTAGCGCTCCGGTGAGTGCGAGCATGGCTTCCCAGAGTGCGGAAGGGTGCCCGCGTCGCACATCAGCCAGGTGTCGTAACGTGCCTTCGTGACTGTTGAGGGTGTACAGCAGCCAGAAACTGGCGATGTCGGCCACGGAAAAATCGGCCAGCCCCTGATTCCGCTGGCGTCGTCCGCCGGCCAGTGTCCCGCTTTTGGCGGACACGATTTCAACCAGCCGACGTGCCATGCTGCGCAGGTAGTCACTGGCCGACAGGTCGAGCAGCGGAGGCACGAAACTGTGATCCACCGTGACCGCGCCCGCGTCGGAGCGGAGTAGCCGGGCCACGGGCATCGTGGCAAAGCCTTCGGTCGATTCGCCTTCCATCAGCAGGCGCAGATTGCTGCGCGCCACCTGAATGGGTCGTTCCGCCAGTCCGGTGGTTTCATCGCGCTGCAACAGCTCGTCCACGCGCCATCGCGTTGGCAGAGCCGTCGCGGTCGGAGCCACGTTCCGACCATCGGGTCGGTACTCGGGCACGCCGAGCAACACATTCATCACGCGCTGGTCGGGCTGCCAGAGCTGCGTAATGGTGCGCGGCGGCGGAGCCGGATCGCCGCGAGGCGCGTCAAACAGCAGGCCGTCGGGAAAGCGACCGCTGGCGGTGGAGACAACCAGCGTCCCACCGGCCAACGCTTCACGATCGAAGGAGAGTTCGGAAAAGCCCCACGGCGAAAACGCCAGCGCACCGAGCTGCAGCGCCAACGCGTCGTCGTGGTAGCGGTCCTGCGCTTGCAGATGTTGCGGAGCAAGCAGGACGCCTTTGGTCCAGAGCACTGGGGAGAGCTGACGCATGGTGCGTAACGTAGGCTTGGTGCGCTTGGGCGCCAGTGCATCTTCACGCTTCGCTTGACATTTGGCGCGCGACGCGGGACTGTAGGCTGTCGTTGGGCGCAGTGAAAGTGCAGATGGCAGTACATCATGAGCTCGCACTGCTCCCCGCAGACCGCTTGTACGATCACCCACCGACGATCGCACGAAGGCGTATCGGGACTCCCCGAAGCATCGGGGACCGGATGCAAACTCGTGCGCTTGTCTTCCTCTCCCCTCCGCTCCGCATCCGCAGGAGAGTTCGCATGTCTGGCAGCACCCAGAAAAAAGTCGAACGTGTTCGGCCACCGCGCATCAACATCTCGTATGAGGTGGAAACAGGCGGCGCAATCGAAATGAAGGAGTTGCCCTTCCTGATGGGCGTCATGGGCGACTTCACCGGTCATCCCAGCGAGCCGCTGGAGAAACTCAAAGACCGGAAGTTCGTGGAAGTCACCCCGGACAACTTTGACGACGTGCTCGCGAGCATGAAACCGCATCTCGGTTTCGCGGTCGAGAACAAGCTCAGTGAAGATGCCGACGCGCCAAAACTCGCCGTCGATCTGAACTTCCGGAGCCTTGACGACTTCTCGCCCGACAAGGTCGCACAGCAGGTCAAACCGCTGCGTGAGTTGCTGGAGCTCCGCACCGAACTCGCCAACCTGCGCGCGAATCTGCAAACCAACGAGAAGCTGGACGAAGTGCTGCAGGAGACGCTCGGCGATACCGACAAGATGTCCAAGTTGAAGTCCGAACTCGGACTCGATGGAGGCGACAGCAATGGCTGAGCAGAAAACGGCGGCCGCGGCGGCCACCACGGAGACCACCGAACTGGGTCTGCTTGATCAGATCGTTGAGCAGGGAAAGATGGGGCGCGATGTGGAAGCGAAGTCGCGCGGCAAGGACATGCTGAAGCGCTTTGTCGCCGAAGTGCTGGAAGGCTCCATCACGATTGCACGCGACACGGAGTCGATGATCAATGCGCGCATCGCGCAGATCGACCATCTGCTCTCGATTCAGCTCAACGAAATTCTGCATCACCCCGATTTTCAGCAGCTCGAAGCCAGCTGGCGCGGACTGAAGTATCTGCTCAATCAGTCCGAGACGAGTTCCATGCTGAAAGTGAAAATGCTCAACGTCTCCAAGAAGGATTTGCTGCGCGACCTGCAGCGCGCGCCGGAGTTTGACCAGAGCGCGTTGTTCAAGAAGGTGTACGAAGAGGAATACGGTGTGTTTGGCGGAACACCGTTTGGTGCGCTGGTCGGAGATTATTTCTTTGACAAGAGCGGCCAGGATATGGAGTTGCTGGAAAAGATTTCCAATGTGGCTGCCGCGGCGCACGCGCCGTTTTTGTCGGCCGCAAGCAACGACATGTTCAATCTTGAAAGCTTCACGGAGCTCGATACGCCGCGTGATCTTGGCAAGATCTTTGACAGCACCGAGTACGCGAAGTGGAAGGCGTTCCGCAATACTGAAGACTCGCGCTACGTGGCGCTCACGGCACCGCGCGTGCTCATGCGCGAACCGTACGGCAGCACCACGGTCCCCATTGAAGCGTTCAACTTCGAGGAGCGCGTGGACGGCACCGTGCACGAGAACTATCTGTGGGGCAACGCTGCGTACGCGATGGCCGCCAATGTGAACAAGGCGTTCTCGATGTATGGCTGGTGCGCCAGCATTCGCGGTGTGGAGAGTGGCGGACTGGTGGAAGGATTGCCGGTGCACAACTTCCGTACCGACGCCGGCGAAATGGTCATGAAGTGCCCCACCGAAGTGCAGATCACCGATCGTCGCGAAAAGGAACTGGCCGATCTCGGCTTCGCGCCGCTGGTGCATCAGAAGGGCACACCCAACGCCGCCTTCTTCAGCGTGCAGTCGTGTCAGCGACCCAAGACCTACGACACACCGCAGGCATCGGCCAGTGCGCGCCTGTCGGCGCAGCTGCCCTACATCTTCGCCACGTCACGCTTCGCGCACTATCTCAAGGTGATGATGCGTGACAAGATCGGCGGCTACACGTCGCGCACCGAAGTCGATGCGTTTCTCAACCGCTGGATTCAGAACTACGTCGCCGTTGAGGGCGCTTCGGCGGCCATCAAGGCCAAGCGTCCTCTGTCGGAAGCGCGCATTGACGTGGTTGAAGTACCGGGCAAGCCCGGTGTCTACCGTGCCGTGGCGTTCCTCAAGCCGCACTTCCAGCTCGATGAACTGGCGGTCTCCATGCGCCTCGTCGCCGAGCTGCCGGCACCGGCAAAATAAGTGTGACGGGTTTGCACCGGTTGTGTCGCTTTGCTAGGCGAGGTAACCGGTGCGCACACGTTGCCCAGTACGTTCCGACGACCTTGTCAGTCCCGCAGTATCACGCTGTATCCCGATAGACCCGCGCGTCAGATGGCGCCGGTACAACCCTGCCGTTGGCTGGCACCCGCCACCGACATCACAACACGCCGCAATGCGGCACACCCCCTTGGAGGCATCTCATGGCCTACGATTGTTACCTCAAGCTCGACGGAATTCCCGGCGAAGCAACCGCAGCCGGCATGGAAAAGCAGATCGGCGTTTATTCGTTCAGCTGGGGCGCTTCGGCACCCGCGCAGGTAAGCGCCGGAGCTGGTGGTATCTCGGCCAGCAAGGTGAGCATTTCCAGCTTCCAGTTCATGAAGCAGGTAGACAAGTCCAGCGTACCGCTCTTCCAGGCCTGCTGTGAAGGCAAGCACATCAAGGAGGCCGTCCTTACCCTGCGTAAGCAGACCGGCACCGCGCAGGAAGGATTCCTCATCTACACGCTCAAAGACGTGATGGTTGAATCGGTTCAGACGAGCGGATCTTCAGGTGGCGATGACACTCCCACGGAGTCGTTGTCACTGGTCTTCGCCAAGATGGAAATCGAATACAAGTCGCAGGGCGCAGACGGCAAGCTCAAGGCCGACGGCCAGGCTTCGTGGGATCTCACCACGGTCAGCTCCAAGTAAGTGTCATCTTCCGCAACCCCGTCCGCGCGCCAGCTGTACGCGGACGGGCATCTCGAAGCCGCTATTAAACAGCTGGGCGACGAGCTACGCGCCAATCCGGATGACGCACAGCGGCGCACGTTCCTGTTTGAGCTGCTCGCCTTTGCCGGTCAGTACGATCGCGCGCGAAAACAACTTGATGTACTCGCGTCCAAAGGCACGCAAACCGAAGCTGGCACCCTGCTCTATCGCGCCGCCATCGACGCGGAGCGCGTGCGCGAGCACATGTTTGACACCGGCGACTATCCGGGAGGTACTGCACCAGCCCCGGTGAGCGGTACACTGAACGGCACACCGTTCACATCCATCGAAGACGCCGATCCCCGGATCGGTGCCAGAATGGAAGTGATGGCCGGTGGCCGGTACCTGTGGTTGCCCTTTGCGCACATTGCCACGCTGCACATGGAGCCGCCGGCACGGCTGCGCGACTTGCACTGGATGCCGGCCCGCATTGCCACCGGCCCCAGCGTACGCGACATGGAGCTCGGCGAAGTATTGCTGCCTGTGCTCACGCCAGCTGCACATCGCGCTGTCGAAGACAGCGTGCGACTCGGCCGCGTCACCGCGTGGGAACTCGATGCGCAGGAGCGCGAAGTTCCGGTGGGACTCAAACTGCTTCTGGTAGATGGCGAAGAAGTGCCGTTGCTCGAAGTACGCGACCTCGTCATTCACAGCACGCCATCATAGGCTGATGTCGTAGCCGTCGCTGTTGTTGTTCGTGGTGTTATGTATATCAAAGACACTGTTGTTGCAGTCTGCACGCCCGCTCGCCCGCTCGCTCCCCGCCGCCACCACCGATGCCCGCCAACGCCGAGTTACTGTCACGGCTGCTTACGCCCGTTTCCGAAGACGCACCGTCCGGCCAGGATCTGCGCTACGACGCCCGCTACGCGGCCGTCAAGGAAGCGCGCCGCGAAGACCCTGACCTGCCGTCAGGTGAACTGGACGCACCACGCAAACTCGCCGATTGGCCACAGACTGTGGCGCTCGCATCGACGCTGCTGGAAACGGAAACAAAAGATCTGCAGTTGGCGGCGTGGTTAACCGAAGCATTGCTTCGGAAAGACGGTGTGGGTGGACTCATTACCGGCTTGCAGTTTTTTGAAGGACTGCTTCAGCACTTCTGGGAATCGGTCTTTCCGCTCATCGAAGACGACGATATCGAGTTGCGTTCGGGACCCATTGAATGGGTGGGCGCGCGCCTCGACTTGGCTGTGCGTCAGGCACCCATTGCACTCAGTGGCATCAGCACGCTCGACTATTCCACGTCGCGCGGTATTCCCACCGAGGTTGAAGCAGAAGCAAACAGCGAAAAGAAGGCCCAGCGTGATGAGGCCATCGCGGCAGGCAAGCGCACACCCGAAGAAGTTGATGCGGCAATTGATGCATCGTCCAAAGTCTTTTACCGGGCGCTGCTCGGTGATATCGACGCTGCCGTGGTGGCCGTCGATTCGCTGGAGAAGGTCAGTGACGACCGGTTCGGTCGTGACGCGCCGGCGTTCACGACCATGCGCAAGGCGCTGGCCGACATGCGGCAAAGCTGCGCCACGATTCTCGCGCGCAAACTGGAGCTCGATCCGGATCCGGTTGATGAAGTGGCCGATGGAGCTGAGGAATCGTTGGACGCCGCCGCCGGCGACGGCACGATTTCCAGCGAAGTCACATCGGCCCGTGACGCCGCCACACGGATTGCGGCCGCGGCGCGATTCCTGCGCAAGGAAGACCCCACCAGTCCGGCCCCGTACCTGCTGGTACGCGGCTATCGATGGGGTGAGTTGCGCGCGAATCCACACGATCTTGACGCACGTTTACTTGAGGCACCAGCCACCGCGATCCGTTCGCGTTTGAAAGGGCTGCTGCTCGACGGTCGCTGGCAGGAACTGCTCGAACAGGGCGAAGCGCTCATGGCCAGCGCACAGGGGCGCGGCTGGCTCGACCTGCAGCGCTACACGCTCACCGCGTGCGCCAATCTTGGCGACGCGTACGATGGAGTCGCCGCCGTCGTGCGCAGCGAGTTACGCGCACTGCTCACCGCGCTTCCGCAGCTTCCGCACATGACGCTTATGGATGATACCCCCACCGCCAATGGCGAAACGCGCGACTGGCTCACCGCTGAGGGGCTGACCGGCGAGGCATCGGTCAACGAAGAGGCGCCGTTGGAAACGCCGGAGGGTGCCGCGTCGGAAGAAGACGCACCCGACGACGATGGCACCGAAGCGCTGGAAACCGCGCTTGATGAAGAAGACGCGACCGCGTCCAACGGCGGCCTGGCGAAAGCACCGGCACGACGTGCCACGTCGCGACCTGGCACAGTTGGTCGGGATCCGTTTTCCATTGCACGTCAGGAACTGGCGCTCGGCCGCCCCAACCGTGCCGTCGAGTTGATGGTGGCGCAGCACGCACGCGAACGATCACCGCGCGGGCGGTTTGTACGGCAGACACAGATCGCGTTTTTGATGGTGGAGGCGGGAATGGAAAGTGTGGCGCGTCCGATGCTCGAACGACTGGTTCAGATCATTGACGAGCGTTCACTGGAAGATTGGGAATCGGGCCCGCTGGTGGCACAGCCGATGTCCTTGCTGTGTCGCATTTACAGCAAGCTCGAAATCAAGGAAGACGATCGCGAAGAACTGTACCTGCGTGTCTGTCGCCTCGATCCGCTGCAGGCGTTGAGCCTCAAGCAGGGCTGACGGCGTAGCATATGGCACGCACCGAACTCGATCGTGCGGTTCAGCCATCGCTGGTTGACCGCCTTACCGATCTCGCCCCGCGCGAACGTCTTGACCCGGTGCCGACACGTGATGGCTCGGAACGCGATTACCGGGCATCGGTGCAGCGCGACATTGAGTGGTTGCTCAACTCGCGACGCACCATGTGGCTGGCGCCCGACGGTCTCGAAGAAGTGCACAAATCGGTGTACGAGTACGGACTGATCGATACCACGGCGCTGTTTGTGGGCAGTCTCGAAGGACGTAACAGCCTGCGCGAAGCGGTTGAAGACACCATCGCGCGATTTGAGCCGCGGCTGGCCAACGTACGCGTGCGCCTGGTTGACGCCGATCAGAAGTCGGCGCCGCAGCTGCGCTTCGTTATTGAAGCATTGCTGCGCATGGATCCCAATCCGGAACAGGTAGTGTTTGATACGGTCTTCGATACAGCCAACGGCTCTTACGAAGTAGGCGACAGTGTGGGCAGCGCGCTGTGAGTCGCGCATGAAGGGAGACCATCGTGCAGGATGATCTGCTCCAGTACTACGAGCGCGAGCTGGCCTACCTGCGGCGCCTCGGCGCGCAGTTTGCCGAACGCTATCCCAAAGTTGCGTCACGCTTGCAACTGGAGCCGGCGAAGTGTGAAGACCCGCACGTGGAGCGCCTGCTCGAGGGCTTCGCATTCCTGGCCGCACGCGTACACCACCGTATTGACGACGATATACCGGAGCTCTCCGAGGCGTTTCTCGAAGTGCTCTACCCGCAGCATGTGCGCCCCATTCCATCGCTGTCGATCGCTGAGTTGCAACTCGATCCGCAGCAGGGTGCCATCCCGCAGGGTTTTGCCGTGGCACGTGGCAGCGAGTTACGTACGCCACCGGTGCAGGGCGTGCCCTGTCTGTTTCAAACGTCGTACGACACCACGCTCTGGCCTATTCAGATCACCGATGTGAAGTGGACCTCACCCGACGGCGGTGCAGGTTCACGCGTTGGTGATGCCGTAGGTGCCGTGCGTGTTGATGTGAGCGCGTTTGACGGGTTGCGGCTTGAAGAAATCACACTTGATCGTGTGCGCTTTCACCTCACCGGTGAAGCGGGCAGCGCGGATACACTGTACGAACTGCTGCTCAACAGCTGCCTGCGCGTACTGGTGCGTGATCCCGATCAACCATCACGCCCCGCCGTGGAGCTGTCGGCGCGCGCGATCGAAGCGGTTGGGTTTGATGAAGCGCAGGGGCTGCTGCCGTATCCCGGTCGCACGTTTGTGGGCCACCGCCTGCTGCAGGAGATGTTCACCTTCCCGCAGAAGTTTGCGTTTGTTGATGTCGTGGGACTCGGTGAGGCCATGCGTTCGCTGGGAGCCGGTGCGCGCGCCCAGATCTCGTTCCTGATCGCCGGCTTTGAGCGCGCCGAACGCAAACAGATGCTGGAAACGGCGCTGACGGCCGAATCCATCAAGCTCGGCTGCACGCCGGTGGTGAATCTGTTCAAGCAGAGTGCTGAACCGATTCTCCTGTCCGAACGCACGTACGAGTATCCACTGATCGCCGAAGCGCGTCGCCGACTCGAAGTGAATGTGTGGGCGGTGGAACGCATCGCACTGATCAAACCCAACACCGATCGACCGCTGCCGGTGGCACCGCTCTACGGATTCCGTCATGGCAGCGCACGTGGTGATGGTCAGCTGTTCTGGCACGCCGCCCGCCGCGCCAGTGCCTGGCGTACCGACGGCGGGACCGATCTGTTTTTGAGCTTCGCTGATCTCTCGGGGAACATGCGTGTGCCCGATGCAGAAGTGGTGTCACCAACGGTGATCTGCAGCAACGGTGACCTGCCCAGTCGTCTCGCTTTCGGAAGCGATGATCGCTCGGACTTTGAACTGACCTCCGGCGGACCGGTCAAACGCATCGTGTGTCTGGTGCGCCCTACGCCGCAGATTCAGCCGGCGCTTGGCAAGCCGCTGCTGTGGCGACTGATCTCGGCGATGTCGCTCAATCATTTGTCGCTGGTTGATGAAGGTGTTTCGGCGCTGCGTGAGCTGCTCACGCTGCACAACACCGGTAACTCGCTCTCCGGTGAACGGCAGATTGAAGGATTGCTGCACGTGCAGAGCACACCATCATTTGCGCGCGTGGCGTCGGCCAACGGTGTGGCGTTTGCACACGGACGTCGTGTGGAAATGGAGTTTGATGAGGACCACTTTCCCGGTGGTGGATTGTTTCTGTTCACCAGCGTGCTTGAACGGTTTCTCGGGCTCTATGCATCCATGAACAGCTTTACCCAGCTGGCCGTGAAGTCGCGCCAACGGCGCAAGCCATTGCGTGAGTGGGCGCCGCGCGCCGGTTGGAGAACGTTGGTGTGAGCACCGAGTTACCGGAGCCCACGGCGCAGCGCGCCATGGCGGCGCTGCTCACCAGCCGCCCGCGCGGATTTGCGTTCTTCCGCGCGGTGCACGTGCTCTCGCGCCTGCATCCGGAGCGTAATCCGGTGGGCGAATGGCACGACCCCACCTCGGAAGTGGTGCGCTTTACGGTGCCCCCGTCGCTGGCCTTTCCGCCTACGGAAATCACCTCGCTCGATCTCACGGAGCTGGAGGAAAAGCGGCCGGCCCGAATGGGTGTTGCGTTCTTCGGATTAACCGGGCCGCAAGGCGTGATGCCACACGCCTACACACATCATGTTGCCGACCGTGCCCGCTCGCGTGACACGGCGATGCGGGATTTTCTCGATCTCTTTCACCATCGGTTGCTCTCGCTCTTTTACCGCGCGTGGGCCCGCAATCGTTTTGTTGAGAGCTCGGAAGCCGGTCGCCCCGACAAGCTGCGCGATCACCTGCTGGATCTGGTGGGCTACGGCACATCGGGTGTGCAGAACCGTTCGGCTGTGCCCGACGATGTGATGGCCTACTACGCCGGACTGTTTGCAGCGCGTCCGCGCAGCGCCGCCGGTCTGGCGCAGCTGGTCTCCGATTACTTCGCCGTACCGGTGTCCGTTGAACAGTTTGTCGGGACCTGGCGGACGCTGGGCACGACCGGGCGCTTTGCCGTAGGTGCCGACGATGACGACGGACGACTGGGTTTCGGTGTGGTAGGAGATGCCGTATGGGACCCGCAGGCACGGGTGCGTATTCGCCTCGGTCCACTCAAACGACAGCAGTTCAGTGAATTTCTGCCAGGTGGTTCCGCGCACGCGGCGCTGGTATCACTGGCGCGGTTGTACGCCGATGATCAAATCGGTGTTGAAGCACAGCTCGTACTTTCGCGTGATGATGTGCCCGGCGTGACACTCGGTGCCGATGATGTTCCGACGCTCGGGTTTGGCACGTGGCTTCGCGTGCGCCCCATGCAGCGCGATCCTGATGAAACTGTTCTCATGCTCTGCTGACCACCCTTGATGTTCCTTTTCGCCTAACCAACCGGAGTCCCCATGTCGGTGAACCTTCGCGGCTTGATCGGGAAACTGAATCCCGCCACACGCGGCCATGTAGAAGCGGCCGCCGGATTGTGTTTGTCTCGCACACATTACGATGTGGAGATTGAGCACTTCCTCATGAAAGCGCTCGATAATGCCGACGGCGATATGGCCGCGATTCTCAAGCACTACGGTGTGAATCGTTCCCGATTGGCCGATGATCTGGCGCGCGGGCTTGACCGTCTCAAGAGCGGGAACGCACGCACACCGCGTCTCAGCCCGCAGCTGGTAAAAATGCTGCGCGAAGCCTGGGTGCTGGGCAGTGTTGATTACGGTGCACCGCGTGTGCGCTCAGGGCATTGCCTGCTGGCGATGCTGGCCAACGAGGAATTGGCGCGCGTGGCGGGAGATATCAGTGGCGAGTTTGGCAAAGTGCCGCTCGATGCGCTGCGCAAGGATTTTGTCACCATCACCGCGCCGTCAGCTGAAGCCGTTGAAGAAGTGGCGCAGGACAGCGGCGCCGGTGAGTCGGCCGCAGCCGCCGCAGCACCGGGCGCCAAAGCCGGTGGACGCACACCCAACCTTGATCAGTACACGGTTGACCTCACCGAAAACGCGCGGCAGGGGAAAATCGACCCGGTGCTTGGTCGTGATTTTGAAGTACGGCAGGTGGTGGACATTCTCACCCGCCGTCGTCAAAACAATCCGATTCTTGTAGGTGAGGCGGGTGTAGGCAAGACCGCTGTCGTGGAGGGTTTCGCGCGCCGCATTGCCGAAGGCGATGTGCCGCCGCCACTGCGCAATGTATCGTTGCGTTCGCTCGATCTGGCCATGCTGCAGGCGGGCGCTGGTGTGAAGGGCGAGTTCGAAAATCGTCTCAAGGGGCTGATCGCCGAAGTGAAAGCGTCGCCCACGCCAATCATTCTTTTCATCGACGAAGCACACACGATGATTGGTGCCGGCGGAGCCGCCGGACAGAACGATGCGGCGAATCTGCTCAAGCCGGCGCTGGCGCGCGGCGAGCTGCGCACGGTAGCCGCCACCACCTGGAGCGAATACAAGAAGTTCTTCGAGAAGGATCCGGCGCTCTCACGTCGCTTTCAGGTTGTGAAGGTAGACGAGCCCACCGAAGATGTGTGCCTGCTGATGTTGCGCGCTGTGGTACCGGCGCTTGAGAAGCATCACAAGGTGCGCATTCTCGACAGCGGAGTAGATGCTGCGGTTCGTCTGTCGCATCGCTATCTCCCTGACCGTCAGCTACCGGACAAAGCCGTGAGCGTTCTCGATACTGCGTGTGCACGATTGGCGCTTGGACAAAGCGCCACGCCGGGTCCGATTGAGGACCTGCGTCGCCAGATCAATGATCTGGATGTGCAATCGCGTGTGCTCATGCGTGAACAGGCCGCCGGTGCCGACCACGCCGAACGATTGGAACAGATCGCCACCGCACGCGGGAATGTGCAGGAGCATCTGGCGGTACTCGAAGGTCGTTGGGAAAAAGAACGTGCCCTGGTAGACAGCATCCGTGTGTTGCGCGATCAACTCGAGTCGGGAGCCGACCACGCGGCCAACGCGGCGGAAAACGGCGCATCAGACAACGGTGCTGCCGCCGGCGAGGAAGCGGGCAAGGACGCGGCCGCAGCCAACGCTGACACCGACGCGCTGCGCGCTGAACTCTCGGCTAAAAACGACGAGCTCGAAGCACTGCAGGGCGAAACACCGCTGGTCCGTGTGTGTGTCGATGCGTCAATCGTTGGCGAAGTCATCTCCGGCTGGACCGGTATTCCGGTTGGCAAGATGCTGCGTGACGAGCTGGGCACCATGCTCAAGCTTGAGGAGTATCTGGGCAGCCGCGTCATCGGTCAGTCGCACGCACTCGAACAGCTTTCGCGGCGCATTCGTACCAGCAAGGCCGGTATCGAAGATCCCAACAAGCCCAAAGGCGTGTTCATGCTGGTTGGTCCGTCGGGTGTTGGCAAAACGGAAACGGCACTCACGCTGGCCGACCTGCTGTACGGTGGTGATCGCAATCTCATCACCATCAACATGTCGGAGTTTCAGGAAGCGCACACGGTGTCCACGTTGAAGGGATCACCGCCGGGTTATGTAGGCTACGGAGAAGGTGGTGTGCTTACCGAAGCGGTACGCCGGCGTCCGTACAGTGTGGTATTGCTCGACGAAGTCGAGAAGGCGCATCCCGATGTGCTTGAGCTGTTCTTTCAGGTGTTTGACAAAGGTGTGATGGACGACGGCGAAGGACGGCAGATTGATTTCAAGAACACCATCATTCTGCTCACCACCAACGCCGGTACCGAAACCATCATGAAGCTCACGGCCGATCCGGACACCATGCCGTACGCCGATGCGCTGGGCAAGGCACTCAAGCCCGAACTCGATGGTGTGTTCAAACCGGCGTTTCTTGGACGCATGGTCATCATTCCATACTACCCGGTGCGTGACGAGGCCCTCAAGCAGATCATTCGCCTCAAGCTTGCACGTGTGGAACGGCGACTGTTCGAAATACATCGTGTGGTATTGCAGCATGACGAGTCATTGGTGGAACAGATTGCCGCGCGATGCACCGAAGTCGAAAGTGGTGCACGCAACGTGGACAACATTCTCACCAACACGCTGCTGCCCGAAGTATCGCTGTTATTGCTCGCGTCCATGGCCGACGGTCAGAAGCCGTCTGCGTTGCGCGTGATTGTTGGTGAGAACGGTGAGCTGCGCTACGAAGCGGAACTCGCCGACATACCCGAACCGGCCGCTGTAGCCTGACGGCTGGTTCCCCGATCCCAGGTTTCCGGAGCGCTCCATGACCAAGTATTCGCAGGACGGACGACCGTTCCGCCTCGAGACACCGCTCGGCAAAGATGTGCTGCTGCTCGTGCGGTGGCGCGGCGAAGAGCGCGTCTCACAGCTCTACGAGTTCACCGTCGAGGCGTGGAGCACGGATGCGGACATTGACGTCAAGAAGCTGCTGCTCCAGTCGGTCTCGCTCAAGTTTGCATTGCCGGAGGGTGGCGAGCGCACGATCGGCGGCATTGTAAAGCGCTTTGTGAACGCCGGTGAGACACCCTCAGGTCTCACGGCGTATCACCTGGATATCGTGCCGCCGCACTGGGTGCTGACCATCGGGCGCAGCTACGAAATTTTTCAGGACATGGATGTTCCGGAAATTCTTGAGGAAGTGTTTACCGGTCTCGACATCAAGAAGGAACTCAACGAGCAATACAACAAGCGGCAGTACTGCTTTCAGTACCGCGAAACCAAGTGGGATTTTGCCTCGCGGCTCATGGAGCAGGAAGGCATCTGGTACAAGTTTGATCACACGGCGTCACCACCCACGCTGGTCATGGCCAGCGCAAACTCCACCGCACGAAACGAGTGGGGACTTTCTGATGTGCTCGTCAACGCAACCGATCAGGTGGAAGAACGCGTGCTCAAGCTGCGGGTGGAGCATGTGCCGTACGTGGGCAAAACGATTTCGCGCACGTACAGCGAGTTTCTCACGCAAAAGGATCTGAAGGAAGAGACGGTGGCCATCGGTGGTGCCGGTCGCTTCAAGGCGCCAGCATCATTGGTGGACTATGTGTTTGATCAGCAGCTGGCGTCGCACCGGCAAGGTGTCAAGGCTGGTGGCAGCGATCAGGCGTCGGATCTGCAGAAGCTGTTTCCCGAAAATGCGCGCAATGCCAAGCTGCGCCAGCAGTCTGAGGAAACGCGTGCTTTCCGTTTGTTCGCGGAGAGTACGCACATGGGTGTGACAGCGGGAGCCAAAGTGACGCTGGCGCGACATGAGTCTGCGGCACTGAATACCGCCTGGATGGTTTTGTCGGTGCGTCATACGGGAAGCAACGGCAGCTATCTCGGCGGCGACGATGCCAAGGAGAGCTACAGCAACGAATGGGAAGCGATGCCGCACGAAGTGCCGTATCGCCCGTTACGCACTACGCCGTGGCCGCGTGTTTCCGGCACACATGTGGGTGTGGTCGTGGGACCGGAAGGCGAGGAAATCTATCCCGACAAGTTCGGCCGCGTGCACGTCGCGTTTCGGTTCGACGACAACAAACCCGGTCTCAAGCGTTCGTGCTGGGTACGGATCGCGCAGATGTTCGCCGGACCATCGTACGGCTCCGTGTTTCTGCCGCGCATTGGTCACGAAGTGCTGGTGGACTTTCTTGACGGCAACCCTGACAACCCGATGATTGTCGGGCAGCTCTACAGCGATCACAACATGCCGCCGTGGACGTTGCCCGATAACAAGACGCAGAGCGGTGTTCGCACGCATAGTACTCCCAAAGGCGCGAGCGACGCGTTCAACGAGCTGCGTTTTGAAGACAAAAAAGACGCCGAACTGATTTTCATGCAGGCGCAAAAAGATCTGGAAACGCTGGTCAAGAATGATGAAAAGCGCGAGGTACAAAACGACCGTACCACGATCATCGAAGAGAACGACACGCGCACGGTCAATAAAGGCAACGACACGCACACGATCAAAGAGGGCAATCAGTCCAACGAAGTGAGCAAGGGCAATCAGGTGAATGAGGTCAAGCAGGGGAATCAGACCATCACCGTGAGCGGCAATCGCACGATCGAAGTGAAGAAGGGCAACGAAAGCACGACCGTGAAAATGGGTAACATTACCATTAAAGCGTCGGCTGGAAAAATCACGATAGAAGCGGCACAAAGCATTGAGCTCAAGGTCGGTACCAGCAGCCTCAAGCTCGATCCGAGTGGCGTGCAGATGAAGGGTGCGATGATCAAGATTGCAGGCACCGGTATGGCCGAACTGAAGGCGCCGATGACCACGGTCAAAGGAGACGGCGTGCTGATCCTGAAGGGTGGCGTCACCATGATCAACTGAGCGAGGGCAATCCATGACCGAGCATCAGACAGCCGGACTCACTCCGGTACAATGGATCGCTGCGCGCGCCGCCTTGCCAGAGGAGGTCGCGCCACTGGTTACGTCGGCTAACGACCCCGGTGCGTTGGTGCAGTCGCTTATGCAAGAGGGTCTCGCTCCTGAAGCGATTCGTTGTATTGCCGGTGCGCTGCCGGCGCGCGAGGGTGTGTGGTGGGCATGGGTGTCAGCACGTCACGCCGCAACGTCAACACATGGAGACGCCATTCCCGACAACGTACAAGAGGCGCTCAATGCCGTCGAGCGCTGGATCAACGCGCCAGACGACACTACGCGTCGTGAGGCCTGGACGGTGGGCGAAAGCGTGGGCACCGATACACCGGTTGGCGCGGCGGCGGCGGCCGTGTTCTTGAGTGGCGGAAGCATCGCTCCAGCGGGGGTTGCGAATACACCGGCACCTCCGGGAATCTGCGGAACGCTGGTCAGCACCGCGGTGGTGCTCTCCGTCGCCACCTCACCACCAGCCGTGATGCCGGCGTTGTTCGATGCGTACGTCAAACAGGGGCTGGCCGTGATCGAACAGCTGGGTGGCTGGGATGTGGCCATCGCAAAAACGTGGCAGGCACTTGAAGCGCAGCAGCGCGAAGTCATGAACGCACAAGCCGCTGCTGAACCTGACGCTACCGGGGGACAGCCCTCATGATGCCCGCCGCACGTATCGGCGATATGCACGTCTGCCCCATGGTCACACCCGGTGTACCACCCATTCCGCACGTTGGTGGTCCGGTGGTTTCGCCGGGTGGTCCCACGGTGCTCATTTGCAGCGTGCCGTCAGCTACGGCCACGAGCACTTGTGTGTGCGTCGGTCCGCCGGATGTCATCGCCAAGGGGTCAATGACCGTGCTGATTTGTAAAAAGCCCGCCGCGCGCATCGGTGATCTGACGGCGCACGGCGGCAGCATTGTAGCGGGAGCGCCAACCGTACTGATTGGCGGCTGACGATCAATCGTTAGTTGCCAACCGTGTAGTTGAACGTGACGTCGATATCCGTATCAAACGTGCACGTCGTCGCGGCCGCCGGCTTGGGGTTGTCGGAGTAGTGGCAGAGCACCACGCGAATGTTGCCGCTGCCGGCCGCCGCCGCGTTGGCGCTGAACGTGACGCCGAGTGGACGCCCCTGTGAGTCAACGTCAGTGGTGGTGATGGTCACACCGGGTCCGGTCACCGTGTAGAAGACCCGATGTTCATCGGCTTCCTCTTCCACTTCTTCCGTAATGTTCTCCGGCGGATTTTCCAGACGGTTTTCGAACAGCACCGAGCCCGTGTACGTGGAACCGGCGGTCAGTGACAGCGCTCCCACCTGTGCACTCGGAGCCTGCGGGCCCGCGCCGTCTGCGTCGTCGATGTAGGTCACGATCGCGGACCCACCACCGGCCGGAGTCAGCGAAAGCGTCACGCGCGAAATCAGCTCCTGTTCTCCACCAGGTGCAGTGCTGGAATCACCGCATGCAGCGACTGTTAACAAAGTGCCAAGCACCAGCGTGCCGGTGGTAAATCGACGTGAGTTCCTGTTCATCATGATCTGCTCCAGAAATTACTGAGGGTTTGAACATGGTCGCCGTGACACCCTCGTCGTCATGGCGATGTTGTGAACCGCTGCTTTTTGCGTTGTGTGCAGCGGTGGGAATCAATCTCCAATCGGCACACGCACTCTCAGCACCACATCGCGGCCGGCGTCGTTAACAAACAGCCGGTAGCGACTGAGATAGTCGCGGAAGCGTGTGTTGAGTGCATTGTTCACGGACACGGACACATCCATTTCACGTCCGAACACCATGGCGCTTGTGCCACCCAGCTCGGCACTCAGCAGCGCATAGCCATCGGTGGGCAACGTGTAGATGGTGCCTTCGGGTACACCGTCCTGCTGCCGGACCAGTGTAGCCCCGGCACCAATGTGCCACGCACCGAACTGCTGATTGCGGCCAACCACACGTGCCTGCAGCAAGGCGCGGTCGGCCGGCATGTCATAGAGCGGCTGGCCGTTGGCGCGATTGGTGCCGCGCACAGCATTCACGTTGGCCGTGAGCTGCAGCCATTCCAGCGCGCTCCATGAAGCTGCCAACTCGACACCACGCAACCGCGCGTTTGTTTGTGCATAGTTGTAGGCCGGGAACGCACCACGCAGCGTGAACACCGGCTCACGTGGCTGCAGGAAAATGAAGTTGTTGATTGCGTTCTGATAGGTGGCCAGATCGAGCGACAGCGTGGGTCCGCCGTAACGCAGTGATGCTTCAACACCGAGCGAACGTTCGGCGGCCAGGTCAGCCTGTCCGAGTTCATACTGCGCGGTGCCATGATGCACACCCTGTGCGTAGCGTTCATTGACCGTGGGCGGACGCCACGCGCGCGCCAGTCGCAGCGATGCGTTCCACGCGTCGCCAATGCGCACGGCGGTGCCCAATGATCCGGAGAATCCACCCCATGAGCGCGAGCCGGCTTCGCTGCGAATGCCGGCGTCAGCGAACTCGAGGGTGGTTTGTGAAATCAGATCGCCGCGCAACCCGCCGGTTATTGACACCCGTCCCGTGCTCCATTCTTCCTGCGCGTACAGCGCGCCCTGCCGCAAATCAAAACCGGGAATCAGGAACGCCTTGCCGAGTGTCTGGTTGCCCTGCAGCTGAGCACTGGCACCAACTGTTCCATACAGGCCGTTCCACGGTGCATGCTTCCAGCGCACATCCAGCGAGTTCGTGAACAGCTTCAGGTTGAACGCCGCTTCATTGCGAAAGCGCAGCGGACCATGGCCATCGTACTCGCGCCGATGATTGTACTGCAGTCCGTACACCACCTCGACTTCACTGCCGTCATCGCGCAAGAACGTGTTGCGCCACCGCGCTGTAGTGTGCGACACCTGCTGGTTGGGATTGTCGATGTCATACGAAAACGATGAGTCGCGCGGCGGCGACATCATCGCGCGCTGCAAGTCATCAAAGTTGCCGGCGTGCGCCTGACTCAGCACACCAAGCTCCGTCGCAAACCGGCTGAGCAGCAGTTCGCTGGTGCCCCATTCACGCTGCACACCAAACGTCGCGCTGCCGTTGAGTTCGCGGAATCCGGTGTTGTTCAGGAAATAGTCTGGCGCCGCGCCGTTGCCGGCCACGCGGCTGGTGAGTCGCAGTCGGTACCCGGTGCGCCCGATCAGCGGCAGCTGCAATCCGCCGCCGTGCACGGAGAGCGAGAGCGCGCCCTGGCGGCTGTTGCTGAAGGTGTTCACCGCCAGATCACCGTGCATTGCCCCGGTATCCGGGACCAGCGCATGATCAACGCGCACTACGCCACCGAGTGCATCGGCTCCGTAGAGCACGGTGGCTGCGCCGCGTACCACGGTCACCGCATCGGCGTCAAAGCTGTCAAGATTTGGGGCGTGCTCCGTACCCCACTGCTGATCTTCCTGACGCAGTCCGGCGTTGAGTACCAGAACGCGCTGCGAGTTCAGGCCGCGAATAACGGGCTTGGCAATGCTCGGCCCCAGCTGTATAACCGAGACGCCGGGCAGATTCTTGATCGTTTCGCCCAGTGTCTGGCCGCGCATCGCATTGAGCGCGGCCGCATCGAGCGAGTTCATTGAGGCGACGCGCTCCAGCGCATCGACGAGCGTATCCGCCTGCACATCGACCGACTGCAAGCTGATGGACTGCTGACTCATGACCAGCCGCAACAGCACATCCTGGCGCGACAGATCGATCACGCGTTCCACGGGCGCGTACCCAAGGCGTCGCACACGCATGGCCACGCGCTGTGCGGGCAGATCACGGAAATCGAAACGTCCCGCTTCATCGGTGCGTGTGGTACGGGTGCGAATCGGCTCCCCACCCCAACTCACCGATACCTCGGCGGCCACCAACGGCGCGGCAGTAGCGGAGTCCGCTACCGTTCCGTGCAAGTGCCGTCCACCTTGCGCACGTACAGCGCGCAACGGCAGCGATACGAGCGACATGATGAGTAGGAGATGGATGGGCCAGGGGATCACAAACACCGGGCGGAATGGTTCGATAGTGAACAAGCTCGACTTCCGCAGGCCGAGCGGGAGCAGAAATGATAGATAATGATAAGCCACAATCAACACCAGCCCCTTGAGAAGTCACCCCCAACCGTGATCGGTCGAGAGCCGAACGGGGCGCGTGCCTGACACACCCCGTCGGATGTACTATCGTGCAGCAACGGTTTTCATCCTCTGAGCAACGTCATGGTCCTGATTCTGATCGTCGCACTCCTGGCAGGATGCGCCATGCTTGGCGCATGGTACGGACGACTTCAGGAACGCGCCTGGTGGACGAGGCGCCTGATCGACCGCGGTATTAACCCGAACACGTTGTACCCGCGTGGCAGCGGCATGCCCCACGCACCGCTTGAACCACTCGAGCCGGAAGCGGATGCCATGCGCGATACCATGGAAGACATCGCGCGTGAGGTGGAGCGGTTGGCCGAAGGTCAGCGTTTCCTCACCAAGGTGCTCACAGAACGGCCGGCTCCCGATCGAACAATCGACAAACCGGATGACACCCGAAACGGCGCCCCGCATGGCAGCGCTTCGGGAAAGCCGGGCGATAACGACCGGCCTGACACCCACCCGGACAGGTCAGACCAGGCCATCTGAGGGCGACGGCGCGTGCCCCCGACCGCACCAAGCACGAGGCCATCGCGCCTCAACCCGTCGCGCCCGCCTTCCCTCCCACATGCGCCCACAATGCACGCTCCACGTCGGTGCACGTGAAGCTTCCGCCGAGCGCGCCCGCCCGCTCGCGCAGTGCAGCCGCGTAGCGCTCGTAATACTTCAGTGTGAAAGCAGGTGCACCAAGTTCGGGCACCTGTGCGGCCACCAGCTCATCGAGAAAGGGGTAGTCTCGTGGCGTGTAAGCGCTGAGCACCGCCGAGGCAGTCGCCGGCCCGACACCTCCCAGCTTTGCGATGCCGGCAATCGGCTTCGTGGGGTGAGGCACCTGGGACAGCGCATCCTGCGTGACCGCTTTCACGTTGTCGGGCGCATTGCCGCGCACCAGCACCAGGTTGCGGGCACGCCATACCCCGCGAGCCATCTTCCATTCGGTGAGGCGCACCAGTTCAGCGTGCGTGACAAACGAGGGATTCCGGCCGTGCAGAATCTCCGGCAGCTCACCACGATACCACGCGTCGAGTGAAGTCAACGCGGGCACGCCCTGGGCTGCAATCACCTGGTCGTACCGCGCCAACGCCGACTGCCAGCGGGCGACTCCTGACTCGTGCCACAGATTCACGGTTGGGCTGGGCAACATCAAGGGAAGCGTAGGCTAAGTTGCGGAGCGCCGAGCGGCGCCGACAGTTTAAGGTGTTCATGCGCCATGTAGTGTAGAATCTGCGTCATTCCGCGCTGTGGCGCGCTAGTGCGCGACGTTGTGCGCGGTTTCGCTTCAGTTTACCCGGTCCAATCGTGCGCACATCGAGAAATCGGTTGGTGCCGCCGATACTCAAGACTCTGGCGTGTCACTGATCCATCTCCGGTTTTTTCTCTCTTTGCCCGCTGTGTTGCTCTCCGCGTTCAATCATTCGACTGTCACGAGTCCCCGACGCACGCGTTGGCGACTCGCGATTGGCCTGGCGGCGTGTCTGTTCGCGCCAAGCATCGGGTCCCTGATGGCGCAGTCGGCGCCCGACAGTGTCGCGCTGAGGAACGCCACGCGGACCATCGACTCGCTGTTGCTTGTCAACGATGATCTCGCGCTCGCACGCGCGTATCGTGCACTGGGCGATTTGCACGATTCCGTAGACAACGCGACTCCCGCAATCGACGCCTACCGCCACGCCATTACTCGTGCTGAACGGGTTGCGGATTCGGTCACACTCGGTGCGGTGTACAACAACCTCGGATTGCGGCACTGGACAGCCAATCGCTACGACAGCGCACTCACCTGGCTCACCAGAGCGCGGGATATCCGACAGGCACGCGGTGACCGGCCCGGACTATCGCGTGTGCTTAACAGCCTTGGCGCTTCCTACTATCAGCTCGGCTACTACGAACCCGCACTTGATGCATTTTTGTCGGCGCTCGAACTTCGTCGCCGCGACAGTACACTCGGCGGTGTGTCAGTTGTGTATACCAACATCGGCAAAACGTACCACGATTGGCGACAGTTTGATCGGGCGCTGCCGATGCTGAAGAACGGTGTGGCCACAGCACTCAGTGAAAACGAGCCGGTCGCCGCCGGTTACGCACTCAACTCCCTGGCCATGCTGTATCTGGACATGGGTGACTTTGCGCGTGCGCGTACGTTCATTGACAGCTCTACGGTCACCTACAATCGTGCCCGTTCGCAAATGACGTACAACGATTCGTTGAGCGGCTGGTCGTTGAACACGATCGCCCGTGGTTTGTTGCTGGTTCGTGAGGGGCAGGCGCAGACAGCGCTGCCGCTGTTGGATTCCGTGCTGCAAATGGGCGTGCAGCGAAAAAGCATCCGGGGCCAATCCCGCGCCCAGTTGTATCTGGGCGAAGCGTATGGTCGCCTGGGAGATCTGGAACGGGCCACAAACGCGATGAACCAGGCGGTTGCCTTGGCCACCAGCGTATCGCAACGCGTGTACATCCTTGAAGCGCTTGCGCAACTGGCCAATCTGGAGGAACGGGCTGGCAACACGCGCGTTGCGCTCGCACATCTGAGAAGTTATCAGGCGCTGCGTGATACCATCTTTGATCAATCCACGGCGCAACGCGTAGCCAGTATGGAAGCACGCGCGGAAACGGAGCGGGAACAGCGCCTGAATGCCCAGCTGCGCGCTCAGCAACGCGAGCAGTCTCTCGAGCTCAAGCGCAGTGAGCTGGTAGTAGCATTGGGTGCCATCTCGTTGGCGCTGGCAGTAACGCTGCTGGCATTGCTCGTGCACTTTAACCGTAAAGGGCGCGCCCGCGAGGCGTTGCTGGCTGAAACCAACGCCAACGTTGAGCGCGCGAATGAAGAGCTGCGCACCGCACTGTCTGAGGTCCGTGCCCTTTCCGGTCTCATCCCGATTTGTGCGAAGTGCAAGAAAGTGCGTGACGACGAGGGCTTCTGGGAGGCGGTTGAGACATACATCACCAGCCGCTCCGAGGCCACGTTCAGCCACGGCATTTGTACCTCATGCGGGCCAGAGCTGTATGGTGAGCACTGGCCCGACGATGAGTTCAGCGCGTCAACACAATCGTGAAGCTGGCACCACCCACGCTCTGGTTGGTCACGGAAATGGTGTTGTTGGTGAACGCCCAGTTCAGATCGCGCACAAACGTGTCTGCCGTCTGATCAAACTGCACGCCGCTGCCGTTGAGTTCGGCGGTTCCGGCCATGCTGGCCTGTAACGCCTCATCGCCAGTCACAACCGCCGGCAGGTTGAGCGTGCCCGCGGTGGTGTTATCTACGCCAATGGCAATCACCAGCGCTCCACCCTGCGTGAGTACATCAATTTCAGACTGACCGGCTGGTGTCACACGAAACGTGGTGGCGGTGTAGGCGCCGGCAATGGGATTGGGGTCAATGAGCCCGTCATCGCCGCACGCGGCCAATGAACCCATCACGGCGGCGACAGCAAACAGTGCTCGAAACGACGATCTGACAGTGGCGCGGCGACGCAGAACGGAATGGCGCATAGTGGTTTAGTAAGAAGGGTTGATGAGGAAAAATCGACAACGCCGCTTTACCCCGCACCGTCACCTGGGTGCCGGTTTGTGAGCCGCCGCACAGCTACGCATATACCCACTCGTGCCAATGCAAATCGGTGTCGCAGGTGCGCTATTGTGGTAGGTGCGGCGCAAGAGCAGCGTACCCTGCGGTACAACGGCACGGATGCTGCACAAGCGCTGTCACGCCTCGTGTTTGAACCGGGAGGTTCTCATGCCACCAACCCGACCCATCTGGAAAGGGCAACTCCGACTCTCGCTTGTTTCCATCGCGGTGGAGTTGTTCACCGCCACCAAGAGCGGAGCCAAACCTTCGTTTCGGCAGATCCACGAGCCTACCGGTAAACCCATCAAGTACGAGAAGGTTGTCGCAGGGGTGGGTCCGGTGGACCGCGATCAGATCATGAAGGGCTTTGAATACGAAAAAGGCGAGTACGTGCTGCTCACGGAAGATGAAATCAACGACGTCAAGCTTGAGACGCGGCGCACCCTTGAACTCACGCAGTTTGTCGGCGCGTGCGAGATTGATCCGATCTACTTTGACAAGTCGTACTTTGTTGTTCCAGCCGATGAACTCGCTGAGGATGCGTTCCGCGTCATCCGTGACGCATTGCGGGTGTCTGAACGCGTGGGGCTGGGGCAGCTCGCGCTGCGGGGCAAGGAGTATCTGGTAGCAATCAAGCCGACCGGTACCGGTATGATGCTCGAGACGTTGCACTACGAAGACGAGATCCGGAAATCGGACGCATTCTTTGCGCAAATCCCGGCCAAAAAGGCCGACGACGATCTGCTTGACGTCGCCACAGCACTGATCGACCGCAAAACCGCTCCCTTCGACGCAAACGTATTCAAGAACAACTACGTGCAGGCGTTGCGCGAGCTTATCGATGCAAAACTCGAGTCGAAAGGAAAACGCGTTGCCGTGAGCGAGAGCAGTACCGCCGAACCGGCGGGTGAATCGAAGGTGCTGGACCTGATGGCAGCGCTGAAGAAAAGTCTGGAGAGTGGGCGTACCGGCGCGGCGAAAACCGCGACAGGAAGAAAGAGCGCCTCACGCAAGCAAGCATCGGGCACACCCGGAAAAACAGCCAGCACCGCGCAGCGTAAATCGGCCAAAGCCAAGCGACCTGCCGCCAGCCGGAAGGCCGGTTGAATGACCTCCGCTAGCACACCGGCGTTTCGTGCTCCGCAGCTGGCCACGCTGTCCCGGAGCGTACCCACCGGCGACGGCTGGATTTTTGAAATGAAGTTTGATGGTTACCGCTGTACGGCCGCGCTTGCCGGCCGTGAGGTACGCCTGTACACCCGCAATGGGCACGACTGGACGCGTCAGTTCTCGTCGCTGGTTGCACCGCTTGCCGAGCTTACCCGCGGCACAGCGCTCATTGATGGAGAAGTGTGTGTGATGAACGCTGAGGGGCGGAGCGACTTTGCCATGTTGCGCACTGCACTGAGCAACGGCACTCCTTTAATGTTCTATGCTTTTGACGCGCTCGAGATCGACGGCGTCGACATCACATCGGAGCCACTCGTTGAGCGTAAACGGCAACTGGAACTGCTGCTGGGCGAACGTGACAGCGCGTCACCGATTCAATATTCCGCTCATGTTCCGGGTTGTGGCGAGCACGTTTATGACGCGCTGTGTCACGACGGCTTTGAGGGTGTCATTGCCAAAAAAGCCGACGCGCCATATCGCGGTAAGCGCACGAGGAGTTGGCTCAAGCTCAAATGTGAGCGGCGGCGGGAGTTCATCATTGCCGGATGGACACCGTCCAGCAGGAAGCAATCATTTGCATCACTGCTGCTCGCGTCAGATGAAGAGAACACGCTGCGCTACCGCGGGCGGGTGGGCACCGGGTTCACAGTCGATGAAGCCGAAGCACTGCAGTCATTGCTGGATGCCAGAGCCCGCGCGACGCCACCCTTGCACAACGTACCGCGCGCCATCGCACGTTCAGCACGCTGGGTCACACCCGATCTGGTAGCGGAAGTTGCATTTACCGAGTTCACAGCCGACGGGGTGTTGCGGCATCCCTCGTTTATTGCGCTGCGGGACAAAAGCACAGCCACCACAGCAACCCCCGCTGTCATCACGCTTACCAGTCCGGATCGCATTGTCTTTCCTGAACAGGGCGTCAGCAAGCGCGATCTGGCGGCGTACTACGAAGCAGTGGCGCATCGCATGCTGCCGCTGGTTGCGCACCGTCCCCTGAGCTTGCTGCGCTGTCCACAAGGCCGCGCCAAACACTGCTTCTTTCAGAAGCACGACAGTGGCGGCTTTCCGGACGCACTGCAGAAAGTTGCCATCACCGAGCGCAGCGGTGCAGAGGCTGACTATTTCTACCTCACTAACGCAGAGGGATTGCGCGCCGGCGTGCAAATGAATGTGCTCGAATGGCACGTCTGGGGATCATGTGTGCACGATATCGAGCGCCCCGAACGCATCATCTTTGACATTGATCCCGACGAAGCGCTGGCGTTTGCCGATGTGCGTGATGCAGCACGGACGATCGCCGAGTTGCTCACGCAGCTGGGGTTGCGCAGTTTCCCCATGCTGACCGGTGGCAAGGGAATCCATGTGATCGCGCCCATCGAGCAGGAGTTTGCATGGCCTGCGGTAAAGGCCTTCTGCAAAACCATCGCCCAGGAGCTGGCTTCTCGCGAGCCCGATCGATTTGTGGCAGTCATGTCCAAGGCCAGACGCAAAGGGCGACTGTTCATTGATTACCTGCGCAATGATCGCGGCAGTACTGCCATTGCACCTTGGTCTACACGTGCGCGAGCGGGAGCGCCGGTGGCCATGCCGGTTCGCTGGGACGAACTCAACAGCTTTGCAGGCGCCGATCATTTTACGTTGGCGAGCGCTATTGAACGGTCGCGCGACGCCGAATCGTGGCCCGATTATGGCACAGTTCGCCAATCATTACGGGCGGCGAGCACGAGCGGATGAATACGGGCGCGAAAGTGGCGGGTTTGGTGATGATGACCACCAATACTTCCTGTCCGTAAGGGGGAGAGAGAGATCAACCGCGTGGCTAATCGCGTCAAACGACGCTGACGCCGATTGTGTGAGAGCGCACAGTGCATGCAACGGACTGTGCAACCGAGCAGGTGCGGTACAATGCGCCCACAATCCGTGTTACACGTCAGGAGTTTTCATGCGCACCGCCCAGACCAGCCACGTTGAGTTTGCACCGTCGCCGTCGCCGTCGCCGTTGTCACCGTCATCGTTATCAGCGCAACCGACGACGGGTCTTCTGCAACCGACGACGGGTCTTTTATTGTCACGTTCATTGCCCGCTGCCAATGCGCCTCAGCGCCTGGCACTGTCCATTCGCATTACCTGTCCGGCTTTCCAGCTTTTCCGGGCGTGGAAAGATCTCGCAGGGGGACAGGCTGCACATACCGAACTCAAGCGCGCCGCAGCGGCGGGCTTTGCTGCCAGTGCCGTGATCAAGGCACCGTGCCTGGGTAATGTTGGCAGCGCCCTGCTGGTTGATCAGATACCGGGCTTGTTCCTCGCGTGGCAGTCGCTGCCACATGCCACGCTGCTGCAGCGCGGTGAAGTGTGGTTTCATCAGACATCAACCGATCAGGCCAGCGAAGTGTGCGTGATGCTCAGCTGGGAAACCACTGAGACAAGCACTGGCAACACACATGTGATTGTGAAGAACGCGCGAGCGCAGATATCGCAGGATCTCGAGCGGTTCAAACTGCTGATGGAGCATTAGACTCTTCACCAATCCGTCCATGAGCAATGCGAGAGCGGTTCCTCAGGCGCCATTCTCGAGGTTAGTTGGCGTTGCAATGCTCATGTTGGCCGTTGCGGCTGTCGCATTCACTGTGAAGTGGACTTTCATGCCGCGCATCAGTCGGCTGCAGCGCTCCCGGTCGGCGAGAGCGCCGCGCCCTGCGGGTCAGTATGCGCTGGGAGCGCAACGTGCGGCGCTGGGTGTGGGCCCGCTTCTGCATCGCCGATACACAGTGGAGATTCCCCGCTCCGTTGCGAACGAGCAGGTTTCCAGCGCTGTGCTCATGCGCGCAATCAAATCGCAGATCGCTCAGCTTTCGCCGTCTGCGCTGGCGCAGTTCCGCAAAACACACGGCAAACCGGGTGAGATGCGCGTGGGCGACGAATACGATATCACCATGCTTGGACCGTGGAATGGCCGCGTGCGCGTGGTGTCGGTGGCGCGCGATTCCTTTACGCTCATCACCCTGAAAGGACACCCCGAGTCGGGGCACATTACCTTCCGTGTTCAGGAGCTCCGTGCTCCCGGTCGACCGTTTCGTGTCAGCATTGATTCATGGGCACGATCGCGGAATGCATCGGTTGACCTCATGTACGCGAAGCTCGGTGTTGGCAAGCAGGTGCAAGCCAGGGTATGGGTCACGTTTTTGCGACGTGCCTGCGCGCTGGCGGGACTGAAGGTGCCGCCGCGCATTCGCATCACGTCCAAGGAGGTTAATGCGTGATTGATGACGGCCTGCGCGCCCGTCTCGACGAAATCGAAGCACTGGAATCAAGCATCGATCTGACCAAGCGCGATGAATATCTCGCGGCCGATGGCTGGAACGTTGACGCGCGTGAAATAGCCCTTCCCGCCGAGTCGCCCGGTCCACCAGCGCCCGACGGTCCGTTCGCCGCAGCCGTGGACATTCTGAAGGCATATTCGTTCACACCACAGCGACTGATTACCGGGCGTTTTGATCCCGCCACACCGCTTGAAAAGCGCTCCATGCTGCTCTCGGCGCGATTCCTCTGGATCAGGCTGGAGCTTGGAGTACGCATTAATCGCGTATTGGATCAGCAACGCGAGGGCAAGAGGGGTACAGAACAGGTGTGGGGTTACAGTTACCACACGCTGAAGGGCCATCTGGAGCGCGGTGAGATCACCTTCGAAGTGGTAAAGGTGCTCGAAACCGGCGCGATGGCGTTCCGCATTCACTCGTTTTCACAAACGGGGCACATTCCGAGCTGGTTTTATCGTCTGGGCTTTCGGCTGGTAGGACGGCATTTGCAAAAGCGATTCGCCGAGCAGTCACTGGAGAATATGCAGGCGCAGGTGGTCGCTCGCGTGGGTGGGCGGGAGTCGGTGGGCACGTAATCACTTCCCGACGCCTCTTGTCAGTTGCTCCCTGACTTGCCATCTTATAAGGTTGTGGTGAGTTCCATTCGGACCATCGCAGCACACACGGTTTGCCGCCGCCGCGAGAATACGCTGCTTGCTCGCCGCCGTTCGCCTTGCTGACTCACCCGTGGTCAGCGCTTCCATCAGACGAATGCGCCACAGTTCGAGACAGCATGTCTGGATTAATGTCATGACTCCGGCGCTTACGCCGCCCTGATTTCAGGATCTGCGCGCAGCCGGTGTTATCGCACACCTTTGCAGCCGCGCTCGACTTTTTAAAACTGTCGTGCCCTGCGTCGCTCCCTCCAACGAATGCTTGGAGCCAGCGTCCCTGTGCCTTTTTTCATTGTATGTCGCTGAAGACTCTTCGTATTGACTGGCTGTCGAACATCCGAAATGATTTGCTGGCCGGAGTCGTGGTCGCGCTCGCTCTCATTCCTGAAGCCATCGCGTTTTCCATCATTGCTGGCGTCGACCCGAAGGTGGGGTTGTACGCGTCGTTTGCTATCTCGGTGGTAATCGCATTTGTGGGTGGTCGATCCGGCATGATCTCGGCTGCCACGGGCGCCATGGCGCTGCTCATGGTCACGTTGGTGAAGCAGCATGGACTGGAGTATCTGCTGGCGGCCACTGTGCTCACCGGCATCTTGCAAATTCTTGCCGGCTGGCTGCGGCTCGGCTCACTCATGCGCTTTGTCTCGCGCTCGGTGATTACCGGATTTGTGAACGCGCTGGCCATCCTCATTTTCATGGCGCAGGTGCCGGAGATCGCGCTTTCTTCGCCAACAGGCCTCGGCATGATCGTGGGTGGTTTGGCGATCATTTACCTCTTCCCGTATGTGAGCAAAGCGGTGCCCTCGCCGCTGGTGTGCATTGTCGTGCTCACCGCGCTTTCAATCTGGCTTGGCCTTGATGTGCGTACCGTTGGCGACATGGGCGCACTGCCCGATCAGTTGCCGATCTTTGCCTGGCCACAGGTGCCGCTCACCCTCGAAACGCTGGCCATCATTTTCCCGGTGTCGCTCACGCTCACTGCGGTGGGGTTGCTGGAATCCATGATGACGGCCACGATCGTTGACGATCTCACCGACACCAGCAGCAACAAGAATCGCGAATGTCAGGGTCAGGGCCTCGCCAATATTGCATCAGGCCTGGTTGGCGGAATGGCTGGCTGTGCCATGATCGGTCAGTCGGTGATCAATGTGAAGTCGGGTGGACGCGGACGTCTATCTACGTTTTCAGCCGGCGTATTCCTGCTCAGCATGATCCTGCTTCTCGGTGATTGGGTCGCACAAATCCCTATGGCAGCATTGGTCGCCGTCATGATCATGGTGTCCATTGGCACGTTCAGCTGGGCGTCTATCCGCGGGCTGCGTGAACATCCGGTCAGCTCCAGCATCGTGATGGCCGCCACGGTCATCGTGGTTGTGGGCACGCACGATCTGGCCAAGGGCGTGCTGGTAGGTGTGTTGCTTTCCGGATTCTTCTTCGCCAACAAGGTTGGCAAGCTGTTGTACGTTGGCTCTGCGACTACAGACAATGGTCGGGCGCGCGAGTACAACGTGGTAGGACAGATCTTTTTTGCATCGGCTGATCGCTTCATCGCATCGTTTGACTACAAGGAAGTGATTGAGCGTGTGCGCATTGATGTCTCGAGCGCGCATTTCTGGGATATCACCGGCGTCAACGCACTTGATCGTGTCGTAGTCAAGTTCCGGCGCGAAGGCGTAGACGTGGAGGTCATTGGACTTAATCGGGCGAGTGCCACCATGGTTGATCGATTTGCATTACACGACAAAAGCGACGGCGTAGAACTGCTGGGAGCACACTGACCATGGCTGATATCATTCATCACGATCGCAAGGTGCTGGCGTGCGTTGACAAGTCCCGTTTTGCGCACTTTGTGGCCGACTATGCGTCGTGGGCATCCAAGGGACTGAATGTACCGCTCGAGTTCCTGCACATTCTCGATCGGCATCCCGAGTTGGGTTCGGGGAAGGATCACAGCGGATCCCTTGGGCTCGAGCCACAGGAAGCGCTCATGGAGCAGCTCATCGCCGAAGAGTCGGTGAGAAGCAAAGCGGCTCGTGAAGAAGGGCGAGTTTTTCTGTCGACGCTGCGTGACCGAGCGATGGCTCAGGGTGTGCCGAACCCGAGTATGCGTCAACGCTACGGCGAACTTGAAGACACGCTCGTTGAACAACAGGGAAGCGTTGAGCTGTTTGTGCTTGGCCGTCGCGGTGAATCAGCGGAATCAACAGGTCGGGACCTTGGCCGCAATCTGGAGCGCATGGTTCGTGCGCTGCAAAAGCCGATTCTGGCAGTCACCGAGGAGTTTGTCACCCCCACGCGTGTGATGGTGGCCTTTGACGGCGGCGTCGTAACGCGACGGGGCATTGAGATGATTGCCAACAGCACACTCTTCCGCTCATTGCCGTGTGATATCGTGATGTCGGGGGAGATCAGCAAGAGCTCGAGTGATCAGCTGGAGAAGGCGCGCGCCAAGCTCGCTGATGCGGGAATGCAGGTTGAAGCGCTCACTTTGCCGGGCGATCCTGAGCGTGAGATTGTGCGTGCCATCAAGGAGCGCTCAATCGATCTGCTGGTGATGGGTGCGTACAGTCACTCGGTGCTGCGTCGCGTTTTCCGCGGCAGCCGAACGTCGGATTTGCTGCGCGCAGCGACCGTGCCAACGTTGCTGCTGCGCTAATCGAGTAGTCGCGACACAGCGCCAGTCACGTGCCTGTGCAGCCGGGTGCCCGGCAAAATTCAGTAAGGCAGCGCCTGAGCCAAGTTGCTCCGCGCGGGCGCCGTGTGCAGAATGCAGGGAGATTTCAGCCGCAGACATTTCCCCGCAACCTGCCTACCCATGCTGTTTCGTCGCGCACTCGCCCTGCTCGCCCTTCCTGCGTTTGCAGCGCAGGCACAAACGCCTTCAACGGCAGTCACCGACGGACTGCGCTTTCGCACCATCGGCCCTGCGGCTATGTCGGGTCGCTTTGTGGACCTGGCGGTGTACGACTCAGCGCCGCACGTGTTCTATGCGGCCTCCAGCACCGGGGGCTTGTATAAAACGACAAATAACGGTGTGAGCTTTACCGCGCTTTTCGGTGATCAGGCCACGCACAGCATTGGCGCCATTGCGCTCAACCAGCGTGACACCAGCATTGTGTGGGTGGGCACCGGGGAACGCGCCAACCGCCAGAGCTCGAGTTGGGGCGACGGTGTGTACAAGAGCACCGATGGTGGCAGCACGTGGCGTAACATGGGACTCAAGGAATCGGCGCACATTGGTCGCATCGTGCTGCATCCCACGAATCCCAACCTCGTGTTCGTGGCGGCGATGGGTGAGCTGTGGGGCAGCAACGAGCAGCGCGGACTGTATCGCACCACTGACGGCGGCGCCACATGGCAGCGTGTGCTCTACGTAGACGAGAACACCGGTGTGAGCGACGTGGCCATGCACCCGTCCAATCCACAAGTGCTGTACGCAGCATCGTATCAGCGGCGACGCACGTCATTCGGGTTTGACGGCGGTGGACCGGGTAGCGCGCTCTGGAAAAGCACCGACGGTGGCGACACATGGAACAAGCTCACCAACGGACTACCGGACGGTGACTACGGACGCATCGGTATCGCGATCTACGCCGGTGATGCGAACATCGTGTACGCGAGCATTGAACAGGGATTGCGATACACCGCCAGCACGAGCTACGAAGAGCCACTGGCCGGCCTGTACCGCTCACAGGATGCCGGCGCCACGTGGGAGCAGATGAGCACGTGGAATCCGCGTCCCATGTACGCGAGTCAGATCATCGTTGACCCCAACGATCCCTGCCGCATTTACATGATGAACTTCTTCTCCACCAGCAGTAACTGCGGACGCACATCGCAGTCGTTGCGGCAGTCGTTGCACGGCGACGATCGCTTCATGTGGATCAACCCGGCCAACTCCAATCATCTCATAAAGGCCGACGATGGCGGCATTGGTATCAGCTACGATCGCGCGCGCACGTGGCTGTACGTATCCAACCTGCCGGTGAGTCAGTGGTATCGCGTGTCGTTTGACATGCAAACACCCTACCGCGTATACGGTGGACTGCAGGACAACGGTTCGTGGGCGGGGCCGAGTGCAACCTACCGCAGCGAAGGCATTACAAACGCCGATTGGGTGAAGTGGGGTGGCGGTGATGGTTTCTTCAACCTCATCGATACCACCGACAACCGCACGCTCTACACCAACTCGCAGTACCTCGGCTTGTCGCGCGTTGACCTGCTCACCGGCGAACGCACCAGTATCCGTCCCGGTGATCCGCAGGGTGCCATCTCCGACCGGCGAAACTGGAATACATGGGGTGATGTGAACGCGCCGGAGCAGACATTGGGTAACGCGATGGCACCGGCCAACTGGGACGCGCCAATACACATTTCGCATCACGATACGCACACGATCTACGCCGGTACCAACATCCTCTGGAAGAGCACCGACCGCGGCGACAACTGGACAGCGCTCGGCGATCGCACCACCGGTGTAGACCGACGTACACTGCCCATCATGGGCGCGGCACCACGTGCGAACACGCTGTCACTCGACGATGGTGCGCCATACTGGCCCACGATTTCAGCGATCGCCGAATCACCGCGTGTGCGTGACGTGCTGTGGGTAGGAACAGACGATGGCAACGTGCAGCGCAGCACCGATGGAGGCACAACGTGGACGGAGCTCTCAACACGCCTGCCCGGATTGCCGCGCAACGCCTGGATTAACGGTATAGAGACATCGCGTTTCGCCGACGGGCGTGTGTATGTGGTCGCCAACAATTATCGCAACGGTGACTTTGCCAACTACGTGTACCGCACCGACGACAATGGCGAGACGTGGCAGCGCATTGACGCAGCGCTCGCCCCCAATCGCGTAGCACGCACGTTGCGTGAAGATCTGCGCAATCCCGACGTGCTGTATCTCGGTACCGAGCTCGGACTGTTCTGGTCAAACGATCGCGGCGCCACGTGGTCTGAGTTGCAGAGCGGCATGCCCACCATGGCGTTTAACGATTTGTTCATTCATCCGCGTGAACAGGACCTCGTGGTGGGAACCCATTCACGTGGTATCTGGATTCTCGACAACGTACGCGCGTTGCAGGAACTCACGCCGGCGGTTGCTACACGTGATGTGCACGTATTCAGCACCCGTCCCGCTGAACAGATCAGGTATCGCAGTGAGATTGGTCATGTGGGCGACATGTTTTACGAAGGCGATAATCCGCCATCCGGTGGACTCATTGACTTCTGGCTCAAGACAGACGGACCGGTGCAGATTCGCTTTGACAACGCTTCGGGCGAACAGGTGGCAACAATGCGCATGGCCGGACGCGCAGGCGTTAACCGTGCGGTATGGAACCTGTCACACAGCGAGCCAGGACAGGATTCCACGCGTCCACCGGCCGGCCCACTCGTGGTGCCCGGTCCATACGCAGTGCGCATCACGCAAGGCAGTGCAACGGCCACGGGCTCGCTGGAGGTGCGGGAAGATCCGCGCATCAACGTACCAGCTGGTGTGCGTGCCCAATGGACGCAAACACTGCTTGAGTTGGCAGCGCTGCGTCGCGATGCGCAGCGACTCTCGTCACGTATCAACAGTGCGTCGCGCGGCGCAGACAGCGCACGCGTTGAACAGCTCGCCGATACACGCCGCCAGGCAAACGAGCTCGCCGCGCGCGCCAACCGCCTGTACAACGAAGTGCGCGGTGCAGTGCAGGCGCTGACTGGTCAGCAGCAGTCGCAGCGTACCTATTACGAGACGGCGAAGGACGAGGTAGCTGCAGCGCTGATACGACTGAATGTGCTGTGAATGAGAGGCCGCGCACGCATCATGCCAGGCGCGACCTCGCACCAAGGCTGAGCGACACGCCTGGTCAACCGAGCGCCCTGCCTCCCGATGGCCGTTGTCTAACCACCATGACAGTACAGCAGTCCCCATGGTAGCAGACCTCCTCATCCTCGGTGCAGTTATCGGCAGCAACAACTTTGCCACTTCGCTGGCACTCGGAGCGCTGGGTCAGAAGGTGCGCCGCTGGCGCGTTGTTTTTGTCTTTGGTGTGTTCGAGTTCTGCATCCCGCTTGTAGGACTCATGCTCGGCCAACGCGCGTCCCAGAAGTTTGCCGGCTTGCTGGACTGGCTCGGCCCGATGCTGCTGGCGCTGCTTGGAGGTTGGACGGTGTACTCGGCGCTGCGGACACGAGAAGATGCGAAGCGGCTGGCGTCACGCGCGACGACGTGGATGGGGCTGACCGTGATGTCTGCCGGACTGAGCATTGACAACCTCATCGTCGGCTTCAGTCTCGGACTGGGCAACGTCCAACCGCTTCTTGTGGCTGTAACTATCGCGGTGTTCTCAATGACCTTTGCCCTGATCGGCTTGCATCTTGGACACCGGGCGCGAGAGGGCCATCGTCGCTTGACCGCCGCCGCCACAGGTGTGTTGCTGATAGGGCTGGCATTCGCTGTGGCGGGCGGAGTGATCTGACGATTGTGGGTGAATATGGAGACCGCCACGCAGCGCCCACACGTGCGTTCGTTGCACACGTCACACCAGTGTATCGAATCGGTATTATCGCCGATTGTCATCACTAGTATGCGTGGTTGTGCGCAACCCGGCCGCGCGTGCGTCTCAGCCTATGCACCGGGAGCGCACCTGCCACCGCCTTTTCTCCGGATCAGTATGCGCTACACAATCATTTGCTGTTTTGCCACCACGCTGTTCGCTGGCTGCAGTGCCAGCCGACCAGCCGTTGAGTCCCCCAGCCTGCCGGCTGCCTCCGCAACGGCTCCCCGCTCCCTCGCCAGCCGCGGCATCGCCCTGCCCTCCGACTTTGCGTATCCAGCGCACGACACCGTGCGCATTGCGACGTGGAACGTGGAGAACATGGTAGACGGCTTTGACGATCCGTACGTGGACGGCGGTTGGGAGAACGACGGCGGACGGAACCGCGAAGCGAAGTTGCAGCGTGTCGTTGAAGTAGTGCGCGCCCTCAACGCCGACGTTGTGGTACTCCAGGAGTTCGAGCACTCGCGCTTTCTGATCGCGCTCGCCAACGAACACTTTCCTGAACTCGGCTATCGCTTCTTTGCCGGCGCGGAAAGCCCGAGCTGGTATCAGAACGTGGTTGTCATGAGCCGGCTGCCACTGGGTGTCGTGCGCAACTACGCCAGCGTCTTCACGCCTGTGCCCGGCATTCTCGACTCCACAGGACGCACCGAAGTGCAGTCGCACATCAACAATCGCATGTGGGTAATGGAGCTGTTCGCGCGAAAGAATGCGACCGTGCACGTGGCCGGCGTGCATCTCAAGGCCGGACGTTCAGCACGTGACACCGCCATGCGATCGGGACAGGTGCGCTTTCTCCAGTCGGAACTGGGCCATATGGCCGCCGATGGCATGGGCATCATGGTGCTCGGCGACCTCAACGCAACACCTGGCAGCCGCGAGCTTGATGAACTGATCGCGGGTGCCGGCGTTGGAGTTCCGCTCATTGACCCACTCGCCGGTCGCGGCGTGCTCACGCATCCCGCCGAGAATCCGGCACGCCAGCTCGATCACATTCTTCTTGACCGGCGACTGGCGTCACGTCTCATCCCCAATGGTGTGCGCGTGTTCAGCCCGCTCTCCGCCGACGCGATGGCGGTGGCCAGTGACCATCTGCCGGTGGTGGCGACCATGCTGATTCCTTGACGACGCATTGGCAGCCAGCTCGCAGCGGAAATCGCTGCGAGCTGTTTTTTCAGGTCCGGTCTGTCCGCTAGAAGATTGCCAGATCCGCGCGTTCACGCGATGCCGCTTTCGCGCGGCTGCCTGAGGCCTTCCGCGCATTGCGATTGCGATCAACAGTTCCACCCGCCGAGATTTCAAACGTCTGCACCAGCGATGACAAGGTGGTGCTTTGCCCCGACAACTCCTCAGCGGCGCTCGCTGACTCCTCGGCGTTGGCGGCAACACTTTGCGTGACGACGTTGAGTTGCGTCACGGCGGCACTGATCTGCTGTACGCCGTCGCGTTGATGTTCACCGGCCGACGCAATCTCGCGTACCATTTCACCGACGCGGCGTACTTCCGTCTCGATCTGGTCAAGCTTCTGCGTTACTTCAGCGTTCAGCGTCACACCGCCATGCGCATTCTGCACCGACGTTTCAATCAGTGCCGATGTGGATTTCGCTGCTTCGGCACTTCGGATCGCAAGACTGCGCACTTCCTCTGCGACAACCGCGAAGCCCCGTCCCGCGTCACCGGCGCGCGCCGCTTCCACGGCCGCGTTCAGTGCCAGCAGGTTGGTCTGAAACGCGATCTCGTCAATCGTTTTTACGATGCGTGCCGTCTGATCGCTCGAGACGCGGATCTGCTCAATCGACTCGGTAAGCCGCTGCATACTGGCGCGTCCTTCCGAGACGCGCACAAGCGTGTTGTCGGACATGTCGCGCGCCGATTGCGCGTTCGCGGCAGCCTGCGTACTCGACGATGTCATCTCCAGCAAGCTGCTTGAGACTTCCTCAAGTGATGCGGCCTGCTCTGACGATCCCTCGGCCAGCGACTGACTGCCGGAGGCGATCTGCATTCCTGCCGATGCCACCTGCTCCGTGGCCATGGATACCTGCGACAACGCGTCATCGAGTGCGTCGACAGCGGTGTTGATCGACTGCTTCAGTGCTGCGAAGTCGCCCCGGTATTCGCCGCGAACACGTGCGGTGAGGTCACGGTCGGCGACGCGTGCCATCACAGAGGAGGCTTCCTGAATCGGTGTCACAACCGCGTCGAGCGTCGCGTTGATTCCGCTTACCAGCTCGCCGTACGCACCAGTGAAACGCGATGCATTGCCGCGCGTGGAGAGCTGCCCATCCTTGGCGGCCGCCACCAGCGTACCGGTTTCGGCCACCAGCTGCTGCAGTGTTGTACGCAGCTCCGCAAAAGTGTTGCCTACAATGTCCTTGGGCCCGCGCACCAACACGCTCGTGGCAACATCACCGGCACCGATTGCGGCAGCCGACGCCGCGAGTTCCCGCTGGGATTCCACCATGCGTTGCATGGACGACGCCAGTTTTCCAAGCTCGTCTGTGCTCGATACGGTGACCGTCTGATCGACATCGCCAACGGCCAGCCCGTCGGCTGCACCGCTCAACTGTGCAAGCGTGCGAACAATCGGCCGGGTGATCACGATGGCCGCAGCCGCTGCAATGATCAATGCAATCACCAGCAGCGTGGTGAGTGACGCAATCGCCGTGCGTACCGTGGTGGCGCTGGTCGCAATCGCCGTTTCCATGATCGCCGTCTTGGCGCCGCTCAACTCCGTCATCATGAGATCAATGGAGTCACCGAGCGCACGGATTTGCGGCAACCGTTCTTTGGCACCGGACAAGTCGCCACTGAGCGCGAGAGTCACAATCTCGTCCTGTTGGGGACGCAAGCGATCGAACATGACCAAGACCTGCGCCGCCGATGCCTTCGCGCCTGCATCCGTCACCTGCTGCTCATAGGCGGCGAACTCGGCGCGAAAGGCCGAGTCATACGCGCGCAGATCGGTCTGCCGGCGCCTGATTGCGTCAGCATCCTCGTCAAGTACTGCGTTGCGTATGGCGCGCGAAATGTAAATGAGGTTGATGTTGGCTTCCTTGAGCTGAAGCGCGGGCACTGCGTGCTTGTTGTACACCTCATCCAGTATTGAATCAATCTTGCGCGATGTTGTTATCCCCTGAACTCCCATCACGGCAATGAGCACACCGAGCAGACCAAATCCCAAGGCGAGCTTCCTGCCAATCGCCATGTTCGCAAACCACTGCATCCTCAGCTCCGAGTATCCGTTAACACACAGCACTTCTTCGTAGTGTGGAATGTCGGAACGCGCCGGAAGAGGTTGAGCCTACAAGAGGGATTTCAGGGAATTCCCTACAAAATGCCGTGTAGTTGTGAGCAGATCTGTCACAGCTCCGACGGACGGCGCGACAGCGCCCGGATTTCTTCGCGCAATGCGCGCAGTTCATCCCTGACCGCGGTGAGTTGCCTGGCTCCCGCAACTTCCGACTCGTCGCTATCAGCGTCTCGCCCCACAAAAAACGTTGCCAGCGCCGCGGTTACGTAGCCGAAGACGCCAAACGCGTAGAGCGCCAGAAAAACGCACAGCACGCGCCCCTCTCCGGTCTGCGGCCAGAACTCCGAGCCAAGTGTGGTCATGATCATCGCGGTCCACCACAACGATTCGCCGTAGCTGTGCGGTCCCCCAGCCACTTCGTTTTCAAACGCGTACATGCCGGCCGCGCCGGCCAGCGTCACGAGCAGTGTAAGGGCGAATACATACGCAAAACCCCGTCGCGTCAGACTCTCGCCCAGCGCTTTCATGCCGCGGTTCAGCGAACTGACTACGCGAAACAGACGCAATCCACGCCCTGCCCTGGCCAGACGCAACAACCGAAACACGCGGAACACGCGGAATACGCGCAGTGCAGGCACGACCAATGAAATGACAGTCAGCCAGTTTTTCCTGAGATAGTCGGTCTTGTCGGGGGCCAGGGTCAACGTCACCACAAAATCGATAATGAACACGATCCAGATGGTGGTGCCCAGAAAATTGAACAACGCGCTTTCGTCGCGAACCAGCTCCAGAATCAGCAGCAGCAGCCAGACGAACGCGAGTACAAGCATGGGTGTCTCCAGCCAATCCTCCACACGCCGCAGCAGCTCGTACCGTTCCCGTTTCAGCTCCACCTGATTGGTGGCGTGCTGGTCCCCCTGCTCGCTCGAACGCTTGTCGTTCATCGGTTGTCCTCTCGTATGAGTCACCCGTTTGCGTGTCTGCCGGCAAACGATGCAGGGGAGGTACCCCGCAGTCGGCACATCGAGTGGAGCACCAAAACGCGCAGGATGAGACTGAATACGAGAGAAAACTCTCCCCAATGTTGCGAACAGCTGAGCTCGCTGATACGCTGGGGGAGTGAGATGGTGCGCACCTCAAGATTCGAAAGGTTCGCTGCATCATCGTGACGACACTTCCTACCGACCGATAGCGACGCGTGATTCCACCAACAACCGGGCAGCAGCACTGGCTGACTAGTGCGCTTGGACAGTTGAACGATGTGGTGCTGGTGACCGAAGCTGAGCCGATTGATCTGCCCGGTCCGCGCATTGTCTACGCCAACGACACATTCGAACGGCAGACGGGTTATTCCGCGTCGGAGGTGATTGGGCAGTCACCACGGATCCTGCAGGGGCCGCGCTCCAGCCGCCTTGAGCTGCAGCGGTTGCGCAAGGCGCTTGAGCGCTGGGAGTCGTGCCGGATATGCATCACCAACTACCGGAAAGACGGGGTTCCGTTTGACGTCGAGTTTGACGTGATCCCCTTCGCAAACGAAGAGGGCTGGTATACCCATTGGGTCTCGTTGCAGCGCGACGTTACCGAGCGAACGCTTGCCACTGAGGTTGTAAACGCCGCCACTTCGGTTGAGGCGCTTGTCCAAGGTGCGGGCGTGGAACTGGCTGAGTTTACCGGTGCGGATGGTTGCACGATCTGCACGCGTCATGCCCCCAATGAACCGTTTACCGTGCAGCACGTGCGGTATCGCGATGGGCGCGAAGCAGAGCAGCCAATCACGCCTCCGGCGGCACTGAAGACGGCGTTGGCCCGTGCCTTGGCGCTGCAAGGCGGTGTAGCTGATCATGATTTGTTTGAGCTCGACCTGAACGGACTGACGGTACGCGGCACCCGTCGCGCCACGGACGATGGGTGCGAAGTTCTCATATGCGTCTGGCGCAAAGCGCCGGGCCCGTGGGAGCTGGCCGATCAGTTGGTGCCTCCGGTTGTCGCCCGCGTGTTGGCCAAGTACGAGAGTCTGATGGCGCAACACGATCGTGCGCGACTCACGCGGGAGCTGGAGCACGCGCGGAAGCTGGAGGCGGTGGGACGCATGGCAGGTGGCGTAGCGCATGACTTCAACAACTTGCTCACGGTGATTGTGGGCAATCTGGAGTTTCTGCGCGCGCAGCTCGCCGACCAGTTGGCAGACGAGCCCATGGAGTTGGGTGAGGTCCTGCACGCCGCCGAGCGTGCCCGTGGGCTGGTCGGGCAGCTGATGTCGATCAGTCATCGTATGCCCGGAGCGCGCGAGTCTGTGGATGTGGGTGCGCTGGTTGAGTCCACGGCCGTGCTGCTGCAACGCACCATCGGCGTTGAAATCGCTGTACGTACAGAGATCACGCAGGGCTCGCTGGTCATTGACGGGGACGCGACGTTACTGCGGCAGGCGCTGCTGAATCTGGCGCTCAACGCGCGTGACGCCATTGAATCGAGTGACAGTGCGTCGATGGAAGCGGAGCGTGGCACAATTACGCTCTCGGCGAGCGTCGTTTCATTGAGCAAGACCGAAGCGCGTCGGTGGGCGCCATTGCGACCTGGAAAATGCGTGCAGCTGACGGTCAGCGATACAGGCCCCGGCATGAGTGACGAGATTTTGGAGAAGGCCTTTGAACCGTTCTTCACCACAAAAGATGTAGGTCAGGGCACAGGGCTGGGCTTGTCGTCAGTGCTTGGCACAGTCAAGAACCTTGGCGGAGCAGTTCGCCTTGAGGCGGCAGAGCCACACGGCGTGCTCGCGCGCATGCGCTTTCCGCTCGGGTCACTTGCCGCACCCCGCAATAGCGTGGAGCAGTTGTCAGCCGCTGCCGCACGACCACTCACTGTGCTGGTAGTGGACGATGAAGAAGCGGTACGCAAAGTATGTGTTCGCGTATTGCAGTCTGCCGGTCATCGCGTACTTGAAGCGGAACACGGCGAGCAGGCCCTGCAGCAACTCAAATCAGGTGACGCTGCGATTGATGGTGTCGTGACCGATGTGCGCATGCCTGTAATGGGCGGTATTGCAATGGCCCGCGAAATCAGGCGCACCCATCCGTCGCTGCCAATCCTGTTCATGAGCGGCAACGTTGAGCCGGGGTTTCTGCATGAGTTCGGACCGACCGCCGCCATGCTCAGCAAACCGTTTGCTGCCCGCAGCCTGTTGAAAGCGCTGGGTGATCTGGCGAAATAGCCCACCACCCCGAAGGGTCAGGAATCGAGCACGAGGCGCACGGTAGAGAGCAGCGTTTCGGCTGTATACGGCTTGGGCAGAAACTCCCGTACGCGGGACTGTGGTACGCGAATCGCATTGCCGTGATCAGGAATACCACTGGCCGCGATAATCCGTGCGCTGGCATCCATGCGCTGGATCACCTCAATGAGCGCGCCGCCATCCATGACCGGCATCATCATGTCGGTGAGTACCAACTTGATGTTGTCGCGATGGGCTGCAAAAACGGCGACCCCCTCGGCACCGTCGGACGCCGTCAGCACCTGATACCCGAATGTCTCAAGCGTGTGTTGCGTGATGCCCCGTACCGCCGCTTCATCGTCAACCACGAGAATCAGCTCGCCGTTGCCGCGCGGTACCGTGCTCACCCGTCGCTCATCCAGCTGCATATCCGTAACGGCAGCCGCCGGTAGATACACACGAAACCAGCTGCCTACATCCTGCTCGCTCGATGCACGCATGAAGCCGCCGTGGCTTTTGACAATTGCCACACTGGTGGAGAGTCCGAGCCCTGTACCTTTGCCCTGCTCTTTCGTAGTGAAGAATGGCTCAAAAATCCGTTCGAGCACGCGCGGTGACATACCAAGGCCGGTATCTGCGATCTCGGCCAGAACGTATGATCCCGGAATCACCTCTGTACTCATGCCGGCGTACTGTGCATCGAGCAGCACTTCAGATACCCTGATTGTAATTGTCCCACCCAACGGCATCGCGTCACGGGCGTTTACACACAGGTTTACGAACACCTGATGCAGCTGCGTGGAATCGCCGAGCACCGGCGGGATGTTGCCGGAAATCTCGGTGCGAATGACAATGTTTCGAGGGAATGTTTCGCGTGCAATTTTTTGCACTTCGTGTATCAGTGCCGGCAGTTGCACGTGCACACGTTTGCCTTCTGTGCCACGTGCGAACGTGAGGACCTGTCGCACCATATCGGCGCCGCGTTTTGCGGCCTGTTCAATGCCGTCAACCAACTCCAGGCGTTCATCATCAGTGTCCGTCATGCGCAGCATTTCGGTGGACATCAGAATCGGTGTGAGCACGTTGTTGAGATCGTGTGCAATGCCACCCGCCAAAGTGCCCACGCTTTCCATTCGCTGTGCACGCAAGAACTGCTGTTCCAACCGTTTTTGCTCGCTGATGTCCTGCAATGCCCCTTCCAGCGCCACGATCTCACCCATGTCGTTGCGCTGGGCCTGACCAATGGCGCGCGCCCACCGGTGCTCGTTGCCGTCGATTACCTGCACTTCGATATCAAACGGGACGCCGTATTCGGCGCATTCAGTGAAGACCTCGCGTATCATGTCGTGTTGCGCGGGGTCGTACATCTGCAACGCCTGCGAGGTGGTAGGCGTCGTACCGGCCGGCACTCCGTGAATGGCGCACACCTGATCGGACCAGGTCACCGTGTAACGGGGAAGCTCAATGCGCCAGCCACCGATACGCCCCATGCGCTCAGCGAGCAACTGAAGTGTGCGGCTCTCGCGCAGCGCTTGTTCGCTCGCTTGCAACGCCGTCTCCGACGCCCGCTTCTCGGTAACATCGAGGTGCATGACCACCGCCCCGCGAATCCGCTCGTCGCGTACCGGGGTGATCATCACGCGAAACCAGCGTCGCTCGGTCGGGGAGTCGCACGGATACTCCAGCGCGAACGACGCGATCTCACCGCGCAGGACAGCTTCAAGGCCTGACGCCACCTCGGCCGCCGATTCAGCGCCCAGCCCGGCCGCGTCGCGGGAAACGGCGAGGTAGCTCGTTCCTACGCCGTGCCCAGGGTCCTGCGATTGATTGGCCTCGCCAAAGGCTTTCCACGCAGCATTAACCACGCGCACCACACCCTCGGCGTCCACCAGTGCAAGGTGCGCCGGCAGGGCGTCGAGGATCGCTCGTTGTGTGAGCGAGATGGCACGCTCCGCCTCGCGGCTCTGTACCAGCCGATCCTGCGCCTCATGCAACAGATAGGCCTCGCCGGTCCCGCTGACAACGGCATCAAGCTGGCCTCCGGTCAATGACTGGAGCTCCTGCTCCGCATCACGGATCGTGCGAATCAGCGCCTCGATGCGCTCCGTAGAGTCAATGGTCTCCTGATGCGCCACTTAGAACGACCCCACACCAAGCGCGCGTGCCAGTACCACAGGCTCGCCGAGATTGCCGATAATCGTGCGCACCGGTGCGGGCGCCAGTTTCACCAGTGTGGGCGTCAACAACACGCGATCCGTGAGCGCGCGCCCGGGCTCGCGGATCACGTCTACAACTTCCAGCTGATATTGATCGGCCAGGTGCTCGGCGCAAAAGGCCTGCAATCGCTCAACCGCCAGCTGGGAGTTGGGCGCGTCGCCCGCGACGTACAGCCGGAGCGCTACACGCGAGCGTTTGGTCATGTCGCGCGACCTCCACCGCGGCGGCGAATCCGATCCATTCGGTTGGCAGAGCGACCTTCGTCGGCCAGGCGCTCTGTATCCTGCAGGAACGCAATTTCCCCGTCGTGCAGCGCGAGCTCGCGCTGAAGTGCACTGATGCGGGCGGCAAGGTCTGCACGCTCGTGGGCGGCCTGCAAACTGCGGCGTCGGCGCTCGGCCAACCGTCGTGCCGAGTCGGCCGTATCAGCCTGCTCACGCTGCAAACGCAGAGAACCCATCAGGACTTCGCCTTCGGCGGTGTAGACATCCTCCAGCGAGACCCCGCGTGACGAGAGCACCAATTCTCTGACCTGATTGGAGTGTGCCGTGCCACGGGACTTTACAACCGTGAGCGCACGGTTTCGCTCCCCGGAGTGCACCACGTAGGTGAGATGGATCCAGGTATCGGCAATGGTAGATATCTGCAGGCGCGACGCCTCCGTGCTGCTGCCCGAGCTTTCGAGCAAACTGGTACAGAACACGGTGATGCCCTGCGTTTTGGCCAACAGAATCAGGCGCGCTACCACGCTGTGGGCGGTGAACTCATTTCCCTGCTGCCCAAGTGCAGAAATCGGGTCGATTACCAACGCGGTAGGGTTGTGCTCTTCGATCATAGTGCGGATGTCGAGCAGATGCGCTTCGGCGCTTGCTTCGGCGGCGTGCCGCGTTTCAATGCGCAACAATCCGGACCGCACGTATCGACCAAGCCGCACTTTCACGGAGGCCAGGTTTCGCACCAACTCGGCACGCGACGAATCAAAGCTCACAAACAGCGCGCGCTCGCCGCGGGCACAGCATGATTCAACGAACGCTCCACCGAGTGTGGTTTTGGCCGTTCCCGGCGCGCCCGTGACGAGCACACTCGCACCCGCGTGATATCCGCCCGCGAGCATGGCATCAAGATCCGCCATGCCGGTGGACACCCGGGTGGTGCTGGCGGTTTTCGACGACTGGGCAATCGATATGCCGGCCACCTGCATGCCGTTCGCACCGATAATGAGCGGGAACGCATTTTCGGCAAAGCCGGAGCCACGGTACTTCTGAATCCGAACGCTGCGCTGCGAAACGCCTTCCACATCATGGTGGCGCAGCGACACCACGCAGTCGGCCATAAACGGCAGAAAGCCGAGCGCGCCGCCGGGCAGTTCCCCGCTCGACGTCGCGCGTGCCGTCATGAGCACGGTTGCATCACGCGTCAGCAACCATTCGTTGAGACGGGTGATCTCGCGCTGTGCCGCAGAGCCGTCTCCCACCCAGGAGAGCAGCACATCGAGTGAGTCGAGCACAATGCGCTTGGCACCCATCTGCGCCGCGCGCGCATCAAGAGCGGCGAGCAGTCCCTGCAAATCGGCATCGCCCGAGTTGATCACATCGGGCGACGGTTGCGCGTCAATGAAGAACAGCTTCTTGCGCTGCAGCGCTTCAAGATCCCAGCCAAATGAGGCGGCATTTGCGACGATGCGCTCAGCACTTTCCTCGAAGGCCACAAAGATACCCGGCTCGTTACGCTCGCGAGCGCCGTGCACAAGGGTCTGCAAGGCGAGCACTGATTTGCCACACCCGGGACCACCGGTAATCAGTGTCGCGCGGCCGCGGGGGATTCCACCGCCGGTGATTTCGTCCAGCCCGGCGATTCCCGTGGGCGATTTGGTAATGCTCAGTTGTTTTCGCTTCCCTAAGCGGTGGTGTCGACGTGTCGCAGGCCAAATGTTGCCATTCGCACAGTGGTGAGACACCCAATGTGACATGCCGCACAAACAGAGGGAAGCGTTTCAGGGCCGGCAGAGCTGGCCCCGGATACCGCCCTGGCTACGCTTTCGTGTCGGCAAGTCGGCGTACAAACTGAACAGCGCTCTGCGGTCGACGCTGTGCCAGAAGATCGATGCCGTACGCCAGCAGCTCAATCGGCGCCGCGTTCGCCGTAGCGCTGGCACAAAACCGCACCAGCGCGTTTGCCACATCGAGCGTTTCGAAACGTGCCACACAGTCAAGTAACGCGCGCTGCACCGTTCGGTCGGCCTCCTCACGAAGGGCCCGGCTCACGGCGTCCGCGCACGGCGGCTGTTCACGGTGTTTCCACGCGCTCCACGCCGTGGCGCGCACATCGGCCGATCGATCGGTCGCGGCGGCGAGCAGCGACTCACTCGCTTTATCTGACGGAAATCGGCCCAGCGAATTGACCGCCGCGACACGTACGCGCGGGTCCTCATGTTTTAGCAGCGCTGTAAGCGCCGCGTCTGCTCCCTTGACCTGGAGCTCACCCAGCAGCGAAGCAGCGTTTCGCACCACGAACCAGGTGGGGTGCGCAAGCAGCGTGACGAGGTACTGGTGCCCGACGTTCAGCAGCGCCACCGTCTCAAACAGAATCCGACGCTGACTGCCGCTGGTGGCGTTGGCCAGCGTGACGAGCAGTGACCTGACCGCACGCTCGCCGGCCAGCCGCAGCACGGTGAGCAAAGGGCTTCCTTCATTGACCAACGCGCCCCGCGCGACCGCGTCGGACAACGTATCGAGCTCCTCGTCAGTGACGTCGCGCTGCAGCGCACCGCTTGCTGAAACGATTTCCGTCAGCAGCGCGGTGACATCGTAGCATGACTCATCCGGCGCCGGCACCGTGACTTCTGAAATATCGACGTGGATATGCCAGGCGCCCCGTTCGAGCCACAGTTTTGCAAACGGAATGTCACCTGCCGGACCAGCGAGCAACGCGAGGAAGTGCAGCAACTCTGCACCACTCGCCTCCCGGTGAAAGTGTATCTGCTGAACTCCGTTTTGCTTGAGCTGGGACAACCACGCCGCGTCTGCCATTGGCGCCACCGACTGCTTGTTCGCCAACACCGAATCGCCGGAGTGTTCGAGCAGCAGGTCGTGATGTCGCAGCGATGCCACGGCCTGCGTCAACAGCGGCGCAAGTGCCGAGCCGCTGGCGCCGAGTGTGAGATGTTCAAGCAACTGCGCCGTGACGACAGCGAAGTGCACCGCATGTTGTGATGCGGTGTCGGACTGCACGCCTGACGAATGTGGAGTTACGCTGGATGATGGAGCGACCGCAGCGGACATGAGCATGCTAACCGTTGGCGACAGCCGATTTGGAGGTTTGCATGCGCGCATCCATGGCGCGGTACATCTCGGCTTCTGCCTTGAGCAGCAACTTCGCGAACGGCAGCGGCGACGCTGCGCTGTATGTGGCGCACCCGATACTGAGCGTGAGTGCCGGGCCCGCGTAAAGTGCGTTGCGCGCGTTACGTGCGGCGAACGCCTCGCGAACTTCGGAAACAAAGGCGTGACTTTGCACTTCATCGGCGCCGGACAATACGACGACGAACTCATCAACGCCAGCGCGTGCCACTACTCCCCGTTCGCCCGCAAGCTCGGCCAGCAGATCACCCGTTTCGCGAATGCGTGCGTTGCCCTGCTCGTATCCGAATGTCTTGTTGAACGCACTGAATCCATCAATATCGGCGCTCACAACGCTATAACGCGGGTGAACCGCCGCGTCGGGTGCGAAGGTTGATTTCCCATATTCCAGCAAACCGCGGCTGTTCAGCAATCCTGTCATCTGATCGCACGTCGCTGACTGACCGTTGCTCTCCCTGTCGGCAGGACGCTGTGTCGCATGCGCCTCTATTTCAGCCATGGCAAGAGCGGCGATATCCTGCAGGATCGCCACCTGTTCGGCAGTCCATTTTTTCGGTACACCGTCAATCGCGCACAGCGCACCCAACGTGTAACCGCCAGCGGTACGCAGCGGGACTCCCACGTACGAAATCACACCTAAACGGGAGATCGCGAGATTGTCAGCCACTACCGGGGAGCGGAGCGCGTCTTCAATAATGACCGGTGCATCGTTCATCACGACATGTTGACAGAACGAATGTGACAAGGCGGTTCCACGCCGATCGCCAGCCCAGCCGGTAAGGCCGGTCAGTCCGGGAAAATGCTGACCGGCATTGTCCACCAACGACACCAGCGAAATCGGCACGTCGAGCAGCGCGCTGGCAATCCGTGTCAGACGGTCCAGCATAGGCGTTGCCGCGCCGTCAAGCAGTTGACTGCGACGGAGCGCTTCCAGGCGCAATGGATTGTTGAGCGACTGCTGTTTTTCAGCGGGCACGTTGCCTTTTATCCATGACTGTCGGGGAATACATGCCACCGGCCACCGGCCACCGGCCACCGGCCTCAGCGACAAGACTGTTGTGCTGTCCCTTGTGCAACAATGCGCGAAGACGGCGGGCTACCCCTTGCGGGTAATGGACAGCCTGAAAGGTGGGCCGCATCGTGCGAGAGCGTCTTCTTCGTGACCTCTGCTCACCGATATGCTGCCATCGTCCGTCATCGTTATTGTCGCCACCGCTCTGCTCACGCTCGGCGCGGCGCTGCTGCTGTTCTGGTCGTGGCGCTCGGGATTCCTGACAAACTTCGATGCACAGTCACGTGTGATTTTCGACGGCCTCGATGTGCGACTGGAGCGGCCTTGGGAATCTGAATCGTTGCGTCGCGACCGCGAAGCTGAGTACGGGGAACTGATCGAGCCTGCGGCGGGCGAGTGGGGCGGCGCGTCGTGAGCGGATCAGCGCTCGACGACCGCGATGTCAAAGCCGTTGCCCTGTCACGAGGGTTGGTACCCGACGATCTGCAAGCGCGACTTCGAGCCGATGCATCGAGTCGCACCGTAGTATTGGTGCTCTTCACCGCCGGCATTATCTGGCTACTGATCGGCTCCGTGTTTGGGGAGATCGCGAGCCTCAAGCTGCATTGGCCGGATCTGCTGGTGGAGCAGGGCTGGCTCACCTTCGGGCGTATTCGCACGGCGCATTTGCACGCGGTGAACTACGGCTGGGCCACCGCCGTGCTGATTGGCGCGTCGGTGTGGCTCATGCCGCGTCTGGTGCACGCCGAGCTGCGCGGTGCGCGCCTTGCTTTGATTGGCGGCGTGTTGTTCACGCTCGGTGTTGCGGTGGGCGTGGTGGCAGTACTCATGGGTTACAACGACGGTATGGAGTGGCTTGAAGCGCCACGTTTCCTGGCCGGTCCATTTTTTGTTGTTGGTGGCGGACTGGTCGGACTGTCGCTGTTTCGCACCGTGGCGGCGCGCAAGGCAGACCACCTCTACATCTCCGTGTGGTACATCCTGGGTGCGTTCATCTGGTTTCCCATGCTGTACCTCACCGCCAAGTGGCGTGAATGGAGCGGCGTAGAAGGTGCGGCCGTCAACTGGTTTTTCGCGCACAATGTGCTGGGCTTCTGGCTCACCGCCATGAGTGTGGGACTCGCCTACTACTTCATTCCGAAAGTGCTGGGACGTCCCGTGTACAGCTATCAATTGAGCGTGCTGGGGTTCTGGTCACTCGCGATGTTCTACTCGCTCAACGGCATGCATCACCTCGTAGGTGGTCCGCTGCCTACATGGATGATCACGACGTCAATCGTAGCCAGTGTTTTCATGTTCATTCCTGTTGTCGCCACCGGCATCAACCTGCACATGACGGTGATTGGTCGATTTAACGCACTCCGCTATTCACCAACGCTGCGCTTTGTGGTACTCGGTGCGCTCGCGTATACCGCCGTATCGCTGCAAGGCTCGTTCACCGCGCTGCGTGAAGTCAATCGTATCACACACTTCACGCACTGGACGGTCGCGCATTCGCACGTGGGCGGGTACGCGTTCGTCACCTTCGTTTGCTTCGGCGCGATGTATTACATCGTGCCGCGCGTGGTTGGACACGAATGGCCGAGTGCACGACTTATCCGCTGGCACTTTAACAGTGTGCTGGCGGGGATCACGATTTACGTGGTGGGTTTGACAGCGGCTGGTGTGGCGCAGGGACTCGCGTTGCTCGATCCGGCCATTCCGTTTCAGGTGTCCGTTGAACGTTCAATGCTCGGCTTGTATGCGCGTTCGGTTGGCGGATTGCTCTTGAGCGCGGGACATCTGGTGTTTGCCTGGCACTTCTGGCTCATGGTGCGCATGCCATCAAGCGTACCGCGTCGCACGCGACCGCCATTTCACGAAGCACAGCCGGTGTTGTACAGCTCATGACACGCATCTCGCTTATTGCACTCGGTGCTTTCGCGATCATGGCGAGCGCGATCTGCCTGCTCGTGATTTTGCCTGACGCCATGCTCAGCCATGTAGAGGCACCGTCGCAGCTTTCCGATTATACGGCTGTGCAAGCGCAGGGGCGCGCGATATATGTGCGCGAAGGGTGCGTGTATTGCCACTCACAACAGGTGCGTGATCCGTCATTCACGACTGATGTAGACCGAGGATGGGGAACGCGCGCCACCGTGCCCGCCGACTATGTGTACGACACTCCGCATCTGCTCGGCACCATGCGTACCGGTCCCGACCTGATCAACGTTGGACAGCGGTTGCCGGACATCGATTGGCATCTCATTCACTTGTACGATCCGCGCTCACTGGTTGAATGGTCAACCATGGCGGCGTTTCCGTACCTCTTTGAGCGCAAAGCGCCGGCGGATGTGCGAGCGGAAGATCGCGTCGTACAGATTCCCGGTCCGCGTGCACCGCAGGGCGTGGTCGTGGTTGCGCGTCCCGAAGCGATTGCATTGGCGGAGTATCTCATTTCGCTCAATCGACAATATCCGGTGAATGCAACCGCGGGAGGTTCGCATGACTCACCGTGACGCTCGTTCGCATGACGTCCGGCAACGGTGGTACAGATGACGCAGCGTGATGACAACCTGCCGGAAAAGGGCAGCGTAGACCTCCAGCCCGACGTGGAGCGCATTCACCGCGCGATCCGTCGCGAGCCTGGTGATCCAACGGAAGGACGCGAACCGGCGCCGTGGTTTTTTGTGGCGACTATTGCAGTCTCGTTGTTCTGGGGCGGCTGGTACCTCGGTCAGCATGGCGGTGAGTTCAGCACACGGACGCATCTTGCGATGAGCTCGCGCGACGCAGGAACGGCAGCGTCTGCAGCCAACCAGAACACGTTAGCTATTGATGATCCCGTTGCTGCGGGACAGGCCGTGTTTGAGAAGCACTGCGTGGCCTGCCATCAGGGAAACGGCCTTGGTATTGCGGGTGCGTTTCCCCCGGTGATTGGCAGCGAGTGGGTGACCGGCGAAGCCGAAGTGCTTGTTCGCATACTGCTGCACGGAATGCAGGGACCAGTGATGGTAGCGGGTGCGCCCTACAACGGTGCGATGCCTGCCTGGCGCGATGTGCTGCAGGATCCGGAGCTGGCCGCGTTGGCGACCTATCTGCGGCAGTGGGACAGCAACGATGCGTCACCAGTGGATGCAGCAACTGTGTCTGCACTGCGCGCGGAAACAGCAGGAAGAACAGCGGCTTATTCCGCGGATGAACTGCGATGAACCAAATGCGCGATGGTGCACTGCCACAGCCTTCGAGCACGCGCACTGATGTCACGGTCACGGCGTTGTTTGACGACGCAGCAGGACTGGACCGTGCTCTTGATGCGCTGTATGACGCAGGCACACCGCGCGATCTGATAGAAGTGGTGGTATCACGTGAGGCGGCGAAGCGCTTTTACGCCGATGCGCGGGGGCGTCGCGCACCGCGTGCGCCGGGACGCGAAACGTGGCGCTACGCCGGCGTGGGTGCGCTTGTGGGATTCATTGGCGGCGTGGTGATTGCCTTGGTGATGGTTGCCTGGCCCGGCATTGATGCGCCCGGCGGCCTGGCGCTCGTGCAGCTCGTTGGCCCCAACGTGAGCACCGTTGGTGGCGCGGCGCTTGGCGCGCTGTATGGCGCATTCATACGACAGCAGCCGCACGAACGATTCGCCCGTGCGGCTGAAGCGTCAAATGCGATTCTGTTTGCGGTGACGGCGCGTAATCCCGGCGACGTGGATGTGTTGTCGCAGATATTGGAGCGGCAGGGCGGGCGCGATATCCGGGTCACGTGAGCGATGCCTGCCGTCTGGACGATGATACCCTTGCTGGCTCTGCTCGCCGCCTGCGGCGAGCACGCCCGGCTCTCCGCGCGAGCCGGCACCGGCCCCACGCCGGAGCTGCCTCCGCCCAACCCCAGCCTGATCCCCACCGTCAACATCGCACCGGCGGTCGGGTGGAAAGACGGCGCCGCACCGACCGCGGGTGCAACGCTACGGGTGACGGCCTTTGCCGAAGGATTGGATCACCCGCGTTGGCTGTACGTGCTGCCAAACGGTGACGTACTGGTGGCCGAAACCAACGGCCCCGGTAAAAGTGGCATAGGCGGCATCAAGGGCTGGTTCAGGAAGCGCGTGCTCAAGCGCGCCGGCGCAGCAGTTCCGAGCGCCAATCGCATCTCCCTGCTGCGCGATACCGATGGCGACGGAGAGGCCGAGTTCCGCAGCGTGTTTTTGGACAACCTGCACTCGCCGTTTGGCATGGTGCTGATCGAAGACACGCTGTATGTGGCCAACGCGAACGCTTTGGTAAAAATGGCGTACCGGCGCGGCGATACTGCAATCACCGTCGCGCCAATCCACTTTGCCGATCTACCCGGCATGGGCGACGAGATAAATCATCACTGGACCAAGAGTCTGATCGCCAGTGCCGATGGTGCCCATCTGTACGTTGGCGTGGGCTCCAACAGCAATGTGGGCGAGAACGGTATGGCGGTGGAGCAGATGCGCGCCGCAATCCTTGAAGTGGATGCGGCCACCGGCACTACGCGGGTATTTGCCTCCGGACTGCGCAATCCGATCGGGATGAACTGGGAGCCGCAGACGGGCGCGCTATGGGTGGTGGTAAACGAACGCGATGAACTCGGTAGTGACCTGGTGCCCGATTACCTCACCGCAGTCCGCCGCGGCGCGTTTTACGGTTGGCCGTACAGCTATTTCGGCCAGCACGTTGATGAGCGCGTGAGCCCTCAACAACCGGATCTTGTGGCACGCGCGGTTTCGCCTGATTTCGCACTCGGTGCACATGTGGCACCAATGGGTCTGGCGTTCAACACCGGCAACGCTGCCGGATATGGTGAAGGCGCGTTCGTGGGTCGGCATGGCTCATGGAATCGCCGGCCGCTCAATGGCTACGACGTGGTCTTCGTGCCGTTCGCCAACGGTCGCCCGTCTGGCCCGATTCAGGTGGTGCTCACCGGCTTTGTAGACAATGCCGGGAACGCCCGAGGGCGCCCGGTGGGGGTGGTTCTCGACGGGCGTGGCGGCCTGCTGGTGGCTGATGACGTGGGTAACGCGGTGTGGCGCGTGGACGCCGCTCGCAGATAAGCTGCCCCGCGCCGACTCGTCCACGCTGATTTGCAGTGCGTCCTGCGCTCTTGAGCAACGCTGAAGTTGACCCTGCTGTGTATATGCAGCATATATATGGCATGAAACGCACCACGGTTTTCTTTGACGATGAGATGATGAAGCGTCTGCAGCGGGCCGCGCAGCGCACCGGTGTCAGCACCGCGTCACTCGTCCGCGAGGCCGTCGCGATGTATCTCGCCGCTCCGGGCGCTACGTCACCGCTGCCATCCATCGCGGGGCAGTTTGCCAGCGGTACGAGCGACACATCTGAGCAGGTCGATGCCCTGCTCTGGAAGGAGCCGCACGGCTGATGGTCATCGCCGACACGGGGCCCTTGTATGCGTTGATTGACCGAAGCGATGTGTGGCATGAGCGTGTAACGGCGTGGTGGACAGCACAGCCGCGTCATGTGCGCGTCCCGATCACCGTGTTGCCCGAAGTGTGCTACCTGCTGCAGACGCGCATCAGCGCTCAGGCGGAGCAGGCATTTGCACGGTCAGTGGCCGACGGTGAGCTGATCATCGAGCCGGTGGAGTCGGACGACTTGCTTCGTGCATCTGCATTGATGGACGAATATCTCGATTTCCCACTCGGTTTTGTCGACGCCACGGTCATCGCCCTCGCCGAACGGCTCGGCGCGCGCGAGATCCTCACCACCGACCGGCGCCATTTCAGCGCGGTGCGCACGCAGCGGAACCGCCCGGTGGCGATAGTGCCATAACACCGGCGGTTGCCGCTACTGCCGCCGGGTGGCAAAAAGTCGGGCGCGCACGCCGACGGACACTAGCCGAAGGCGCCAATGCGCCGTCGGCGGATAGTTTGCGTTCCGACCGCATTCCTCACCACCACCCGCTCCTGGAGCACCCACCGTGGATTTGAAGGACCGCATTGTACTTGTAACCGGCGCCAGCCGCGGCGTGGGCGCCGCGCTCGCCCGTGAACTTGGCGCGCACCGCGCCTCCGTCTGTGTGAACTACCATAAAAGCGCACAAGCGGCGGCCGAGGTGGTGCGCGCGGTTGAAGCTGCCGGCGGTTCGGCCTTTGCGTACGGCGCAGACGTCACCGACGAGCAAGCCGTGCAGGCGATGGTGCATGCCACCGTCGAGCGTTTCGGGCGACTGGACGCGATCATAAACAACGCGCTGCCGCCTTATCAGTTCGATCCGGCTGCGCGGTACACTCGGCTGGAGACCGTGGCCTGGTCGGACTTCGAGACGCAGTTCGCCGGCGCCGTTCGCGGCGCGCTCAACACGACGCGCTCGGCGCTACCGCATCTGCGCGAACGCGGGTATGGAAAGATCGTGAACATCGCCACCAACCTGATCTACAATCCGGTGGTGACCTACCACGACTACACTACGGCCAAAGCCGCGCTGCTGGGGCTCACGCGCACAATGGCCGCCGAGCTCGGGCCAGATGGGATCCGCGTGAATCTGGTGGCCGGTGGACTGCTTGATGTCACCGACGCCAGCGCGGTAACCACACCGGAGGTGTTCGGATTCATCGCGCAGGCGTCGCCGCTCCGGCGAGTAGTCACGCCGGCGGAGTTTGCGCGGGCCGTGCTGTTTTTTGTCTCGCCCTACAGCGACCCGATTACCGGGCAGTCGATTGCGGTGGATGGTGGCTTGACCATGGCGTGATACGGCGCTGGCGCGGCAAAGAGCAATGAGGCATAGTTGCGCACCCGGTTTGCATCGGGAGCACGCGTCCCCCCCCCACCGCCGAATCCCGCCATGAGCACCCCACGCATCATTTCGAGCCCGTTTGCTGACATCGCGATTCCCGACATCGCACTGGTGCCGTTCGTACTGCAACACGCGGACGAGCTGTCAGACAAGCAGGCGATTGTGTGCGGTGTAACTGGTCGCGGCTACACGTACGGCGAGTTGGCGCTCGCCGTGCGGCGCGTGGCCGCCGGCCTGCAAGCGCATGGAATCGGCAAGGGTGATGTGGTCGGGCTGGTAAGTCCGAACATTCCGGAGTTTGCCGTGGTGTTCTACGCGGTCACCAGCATTGGCGCGATCTGTTCCACTGTGAACCCGATTGCCACCGCCGAAGAAATCGGCGCGCAGTTCGCTGACAGCGAAGCCGTGTTGCTGGTAACCATTCCTGATCTGCTTGAGAAGTGTGCCACCGCATCGCGATTGGCGAGCACGGTGCGCGAGCTTGTGGTGATCGGTGAGGCCGATGGCGCGACGCCATTCTCCGAGCTGTTTGCACACGGCGATACGCCCACGCCGGTGACCATTGACCCGGCACGTGATGTGTGCGTGCTGCCGTATTCGAGTGGCACCTCGGGCATTCCAAAGGGCGTCATGCTCACGCATCGCAACCTGGTGGCGAATCTCTGTCAGATTCAATCGCCGGTACGCATGGTCAACGAGTCCGATACGCTGCTCGGTGTGCTGCCGTTCTTTCACATCTACGGCATGGTACCGATCCTGGGCGGTGTGCTGTCGCAAGGCGCCACACTGGTCACGGTTCCGCGCTTTGACCTCGCGCAGGTGCTGGACATCATCCAGACACATCGCATCACGTTTGCACACGTGGTACCGCCAATCGTATTGGCGTTGGCCAAACATCCCATTGTAGACAACTACGATTTGTCATCACTGCACACAGTGTTCAGTGGCGCGGCACCGCTTGGGGCAGAACTGACTGAGGCGTGCGCGTCGCGGCTCGGCTGTCGGGTGCGGCAGGGTTACGGTCTCACCGAAACAAGTCCCGTCACGCACATCCATCCTTTGGAGAGCGATGTAGTGGACGGCGCGTCAGTTGGTCCGGCGATTGTGAACACGCAAGCGCGATTGGTTGATCCGGCCACGGGCGACGATGTGGCCACCGGTGAGCGCGGCGAACTGTGGCTGCGCGGACCACAGGTCATGCTCGGCTACTTCAACAAGCCCGAAGCGACGTCGGCGTGCATGACGGACGATGGTTGGTTCAAGACGGGTGATGTAGCGGTGGTCAACGAGCGCGGCTGGTTTTCCATTGTGGACCGCGTGAAGGAGTTGATCAAATACAAAGGACTGCAGGTGGCGCCCGCCGAGCTGGAGGCAGTGCTGCTGTCAAATGCCGCGATTACCGATGCCGCGGTGATTCCCGTTCCCGATGACGAGGCGGGCGAAATTCCAAAAGCGTTTGTCGTGATCCGCGCGCCGATCACGGCCGACGAAGTCATGGCGTTTGTAGCCGAGCGCGTGTCGCCGTACAAAAAAGTGCGACAAGTGGAGTTCGTTGACGCGATTCCGAAGTCACCGTCGGGGAAGATTCTGCGGCGGTTGCTGGTAGACCGGGAGCGGGCGAAAGCGGTGGGTGGGTGAACCCACACGAACGAGCCAAGGCGTGGTACGGTGTGGCTCGTACCGTGTGGATTTCCTGAGTCAGTGCTGTGCGAGCCGCGCGCGTTCGGCCTTTGCGGCCGCGTCATTGGCGAGCGGTCCTTCGTACAAATCGAGCAACCGGCGACTGCACTGCATTGCACCATCACGCCCGCGTTGGCCCCCGGCTGCCTGCCACTCGCGTCGCGCCCGCCCATACGCGCGAGCCGCCGCCTCGTACGCACCGATTTGCATGCTCAACAGATCGCCGAGTGTTTGCGCAATCTCAGCTCCCGTTTCGCCTTGATGCGCGTACATCGCTTCGGTGAGCTGTGCGGCCGCTTCGTCGTATTGCCGACGCACGATCAGTCCCTGAATCGGAGACAGGGAAAAGTGCGGCGTGGTGGATGCGCCACCGGTGAGGCCTGTGGCGTGCAACAAGGTTTTGCTGATCCCGGTTGAGAGCGCGTGATGCAGCCACAGCGTGAGCGCACCGGAGACGATGCTCGCGGCGAGAATGGAAACACAGAGCACGAGCACTCCGAGTTTTCCGGGCGGCCGAGGGACATAGGCCGCTACGGGAACTGCCAGCACACCCATGCTGACCAGCGCGTAGCCACCGGCCTGCACCACGGAGTATGTGCGTTCAGTGCTGGAATGGTCGTGCATGCGAAGCTGTTTGGGTGTGGCTGGTGTGCTGGGCTACGGAGTCTTCCCTGTGGCCATGGACATACCGACGCCGTTGAGCGCAACAAGGTGCCAACCGACCACACAGAAACAGCAACGACTCAAGTGCGCAGCAACAGCAGAACCATGCGTTTGAGCGTCTCAAGCGACGCGTGCAGGTGCGCCTCATCGCGCGCGAGCTTTTTGATACCACTTAACGTGGTGTGCAAAAAATCCGCGAGCTGCTCGGCCGACATGTCGGCGGCGTGAAGTTGCGTGAGGTACGGTGCGAGCAACCGCTCGAGCACTGCACGCGATCGCACCCCCGCATCACGAACTTCTTCCGCGCACGCGTCTGTGAGCCCTTCCACGATGTCGTTGGTCTCGGGCGAGCTGTGCACCAGCTGATACGGACGCACAGCGAGCTCGCGAAAGATCACGTCGAGTTGCGCCGAAAGCGGCATGCTCGCACTGCAGTCGCGCTCGATCGCTTCGAGTGAGCGATCGGCGATAAGGCGCACCGTGCCGCGCAACAGCGCCTCCTTATTGCTGAACACCGTATACAGCGTTTGCCGGGACACACCCGCCTCGGTCGCGACATCGTGCATCGTGGTGCGACGAATGCCGTAACGCTGAATCACCCGGATTGCCGCCTCAATGAGTGTTTCTTGACCAATTGACATGTGTACAACTTGACAACTTTCGTTATTTTGTCAATATTACAAAAATACACAGTTTGTCTAAACGTCCAAGAGACCCGGTGTCCGGTAACGTGGTGGTCATGGAAGTCGAACAACAGAAAGAACGCACGCCCGGCATTCCGCTCGCACCCGTGCTCGGTTTTGTGGCCGTGTGGATGGGGCTGTCGTGGCTGGCCATTGGCGCTGCACTGCACACCATGTTGCCCGGCGGCTGGGCAACGGTCGCGATGCTATCGGTGCTCAGCGCCCTGCCTGTTTGGCCGCTGAGCCTTGGTTTGAGCGGACGCATCTACCCCGGCGCAGCGTTGCGACTGTTCGTGATGCGCCCGTTCTGGTATCTGTTTCTGGCGCTCCCGCTGCTGGCACTCGCCAGCGCGACCGGAGCGGTGGTTGGATTTCCGTTTGGCGCGTCAGCCTATGTCGCGCGTGCGCTGATGGCCGCTACGGCGCTGTTGCTCACAGTGACCGCCGTCGCCGGGTACCTCGGTTCGCGTCGCCTTGTCACACGCCCGCTCGATGTGCGCATGCCCCGACTGTCGGCCGCCTTTGACGGACTGCGGATTGTTCAACTTTCCGATCTGCACATCGGTCCGCATACGTCGCGTCGCTTCCTCTCAGAGATTGCCAACGCTGTGCGCAAAGCATCACCCGATCTGATCGTCATGACGGGTGATCAGGTTGATGATTTTGCCGATGATGTTGCGCCGTTCGCGCGCGCGCTCGGTGATTTGCGCGCGCCGCTTGGCGTGTATGCGATCGCGGGCAATCACGATGTGTACGCAGGCTGGCCGAGTGTTGCGCGTGGGCTGCGTGCGATTGGTATCAATGTGTTGGTGAATGAAAGCGTGGCTCTTGATCGTGACGGGTCGCGATTGTGGCTCGCCGGTACGGGCGATCCGGCGGCGGCAGGCGGTCGTGGTGCACGCCGGCATCCCGCGGCACCCGATGTGGAACGCACGCTGCGCGATGTGCCGTCAGATGAACCAGTGATTGTTCTCGCGCACAATCCCGCGCTCTGGCCCGGGCTCGCACAACGCAGCGTTGATCTCACGCTCAGCGGGCACACGCATTACGGGCAGCTCGCGCTGCCAAAGCGCAATTGGAGTCTGGCGTCTTCGTTTCTGGAACTCGCCATGGGTGTGCACCAACGCGGACGTGCGTTGCTGTACATCAATCCTGGTACGAACTACTGGGGCATTCCCTTTCGGCTTGGGACGCCGCCGGAAGTGACGGTGTTGACGCTGCGTGCTGGTGGCAGCGATGGCGCACGCATTGTTGATGGCTAGTTCGCCATGCGAGGGATAGCCCGAGGGTGGTGGTGTGAGCCACGCGCGTAGAAGCGCGATTGACATTTTAATGTCAAAACCGTAGCATCAAAACATGCGCACGACAATCCGACTCGAGGACCATCTGTTGCGCGAGGCCAAAGCGCAGGCCGCGCGCGCGGGGCGCTCGCTCAACGATTTTATTGAGGAGGCGGTGCGGGCGGCCCTCTACAACGCGGGATCCAATCAGCCCGTACCACCACCACTCCCGCTTTTCCGCGGCGGCCGTGGACTGCGTGCCGGCGTGGACCTCGACAACAACGCCGCGCTGCTCGAACTGATGGACGACGATCGTTCGTGATTGCGCCGGACGTGAACGTACTCGTCTACGCCGCGCGTGACGACGCGCCTCACCACGCGGCATTCCGCGATTGGCTGGAGTCGTCGCTCGCAGCGCTGGAGCCGGTCGGCGTCTCCGAGCTGGTCTTGTCAGGCGTAGTTCGTGTGCTGACCAACCATCGGATCTTTGACCCGCCCATGACCTTGGGTGACGCACTGGACTACGCCGAAGCGATCCGTCAGCATCCCCGGGTGGTTACGCTGCGACCCGGGGCACGGCATTGGGATCTCTTCGCCGCCCTGTGCCGGCGCGGCGCGGTGCGCGGCAATCTGGTGGCCGATGCCTATCACGCAGCGCTCGCGATCGAGTCGGGCGCTGAGTGGATCACGACAGATAGGGACTTTGCTCGATTCCCGGGATTGCGTTGGCGCCATCCGCTGGGGGAGTGAGGCGCGGATTGCTGATCTTCACTCCGTCGATGGCGTGCTCGATCAGATCGGGCGACAGCTGCACGATCTCAGACATCTGAGTTGCATGCCTCGTGTCGGGTTCCGTCGCGCTGCTCCGATTACACGGGTGTCCCGTTGGCTCAACCCACCCCGTGCCCCTTCTGCCATGTTCTCCTTCTTCCGCTCCTACCGCGACGCCGAGCGTGCGGCACTGGCCCCGCTCGTCGACGCCGCGCTCGCACTCGATCCGGCCGACGTGCCGGGGTTTCTCGACGACCTGCGGCGCGATGCACCAACCGTGACGGCACGTCTGGAAGACCTGCTGGGGCGTATACCGGCACCAACGCCCGAGCCAACGCGTGGCGTATCGCTGGATCGGCACGTGCCCGCGACCTCGTCGCCCGTGCAGTTGCGCCCCACCAGTCAGCGCGGTAATCTGGCCGATGCGGAACCCGCGTCCGGAATGGCGCACACTGCGGCGGCCTGACCCATGCTCCACCTCGTGAAGACCGACGATCAGCTCACTGGCCCTGCGCTTGGCCCACTCGTCGAGCGCGCGGAGCGAGGCGACAAAACGGCGCGCGACCTGCTGTTCGCGACCATGTACGAGGAGCTGCATCGGCTCGCGCGGCGGGAAGTCCGCCGACAGGGGCCCGACGGTCCGCTCGGCGCGACAACACTGCTGCATGAGGTCTACCTCGCCTTCGGGCGTCGCGACCCATCCGTTTTCCCCGACCGGGCGCGCTTCCTCGCCTACGCCGCACGCGCGATGCGCGGCGTGGTGATAGACCGCGTCCGCGAGCGCAACGCGGCCAAGCGCGGTGGCGGCATTCGCGTCGCAACGCTCGACACCGACTTTGCAGAAGAGGTCACCGACGATCGGGAACTCCTTGAGGTGCAGGAGGCGCTCGAGCTGCTCGCCGGCGTGAACGCGGAGCTGGCACGCGTGGTGGACCTCCGTTTTTTCTGCGGCTTCTCGTTCACCGAGATCGCGGCGGTGCACAAGGTGTCGGAACGCACGGTGCAGCGGCAATGGCGCAAGGCGCGCCTCATGCTGAAGCACGCGCTGGAGCACGGTCTGGCGTCACTCGAGGCGCTGGTGGGAGGCCGCGCGGCGGATGGAAGCATGAAGTCCACGAGCGACGGGGCAACGGCGGTGCGTGCGCCAAGGGCGTCGTGACGGCGCCGCGTCCGCATTCGTTCGGTGATGGGGTCGGGGCTGGCGGCGCAACGCCACCGGCCGATCCGGCCGCGGCCGCTCGGTGGGCGCGGCTCGACGCCGCACTGGACACCCTACTGGATCTGGACCTGGCCGAGCGCGAGGCGCGCCTTGAGGAGTTCGCAAGGGACGACGCCGACTTCGCGGGCGAGCTGCGTGCGCTGCTCGCTTCCGATGCGGGCGCCTCGGCGGCCGACTTCCTCGCGGGGACGGTGGTGCCGCCCCCTGTCGTGGCCGGCGCACCCGGTACGCGCTGTGGCCCCTACGAACTGGTGGAGCTCATCGGGCGCGGTGGCATGGGCAGCGTATGGCGCGCGCGCCGCGTGGACGGGCAGTTCGACAGCGAGGTCGCCATCAAGCTGCTCGGCGGGGCGCTGCTCGACGCCGGCGCGGCGCGACGGTTCCGGCGCGAAGGCGAGATCCTCGCGAAGCTCCAACACCCCAACATCGGAGCACTACGCGATGCGGGGATCACCGCCGATGGCCAGCCGTATCTTGTGCTCGAGCTCGTACACGGCGCGCCGATCGATGCGTGGGTCGATGAACGTGGACGGGATCCTGATTTCGTCGTGCGGCTCGTGCTCCAGGTGCTCGCGGCGGTCGCGCATGCACACGCGCGACTCGTCGTGCACCGCGACCTCAAGCCGTCGAACATCCTCGTGGACGCAACCGGACGGGCGCGACTGCTCGACTTCGGCATCGCGAAGCTGATCACCGACGACTCCGGTGGAGCGGTGGCGACGGCCATCACCCGGGCGGGCGGGCGCCTGCTCACGCCACGCTACGCGGCGCCCGAGCAGATGCGTGGCGGCGACGTGTCGACCGCCACCGACGTCTACGCGCTAGGTGTGCTGCTTTGTGAGCTGCTCACGGGACAGTTGCCGTACCGCCTGTCGGGCGACTCGATGCGTGCGCTCGAGACCGCGATCCTCGACGACCCGCCGATCGCACCGAGCGAGCTGGCGGATGCGTCCGATCGCCGACGGCTGCTGCGCGGAGATCTCGACACGATCGTGCTGAAGGCGCTGCGCAAGGAGCCCGAAGCGCGATACGCAACGGTGGACGCGCTGGCCGACGACCTGCAGCGCTGGCTCAACGGTCATCCCGTGTCGGCGCGTCCGGCGAGTGCAGGATACCGGCTGCGCCGCTTCATGCGCCGACATGCGGTCGCTGTTTCCGCTGCGGGCGTAGTGGTGCTCGCGATCGTGGGCGGGGCGGCCGCCGCGCTCTGGCAGTCGCGCGAGGCACGCATCGCGCAGCGCCGCGCGGAGGCGGTCACGGCGTTCGTGACCGGCATTTTCACCGACGCCGACCCGAGCGCCGGTGACGGCACGGCGCTCTCAGGACGCGAACTGCTGCTTCAGGCGTACGCGCGGCTTGACGAGGCGTTCGGGGACCGACCGGATGAACGACTCGAGCTGCAGTTCCTGATCCTCGAGTCCATGCTCAACCTGGAGGCACACGTCGAGGCGGAGCCGATTGCAAACGACGCGCGCGCCCGCGCCATTGCGCGCCACGGCGACACCCATGCACGGGTCGTGAAGGCGGATCTCGCCCTCGCCACGATCTATCGCTATACGGCCCGGATCGATTCGATGGCTGCGGCGGTTGATCGCGGCGTTGCAGGAGCGCGTGCGCTGGTCCCGGCCGATCCGGCCTACGTCGTGGACGCGCTCATTGAGCGGGTGCACCTCATGATCGACCAGGGGCGCGAACCGGAGGCGGCCGCCGAGGCGCGCGAGGTGCTCACCCTGGCGGAATCGACGCTCCCGCTTGAGCACGAGTTGGTGGAGGAAGCCGTGCGGCTACTCACTACCGCGCTGAATCTCGCAAACGCCGATCCGGACACGATTGCGCAGGTCGCCGCACGCATGGTGCGCGTGACGAGCGCACGCTACGCCGCCACGCCGGCGCATCCGAACGCCATCAGCGCGCGCATGGGCTACGCCCAGTCGCTCTCGGCACAAGGCCGCATCCGGGAGGCGATCGCCGAGTACGACAGTGCCATCGCGCTCGATCGGAGCGCGCGACCGCAACCCGCATCGCGCCGCGCGTTCGCTTTCGGGAACGGGGCGCTCTATCGCATGTACATCGGACGCCACGCCGAAGCGTTGGCCTCGTATGACAGCTCGGTTGCCACCTTTCAGCAACTCGGGGACACCACCGGGGTAGGCTTCCGGATCCTGCGCGGCAACCGGGCGGCGGCGCTGCTCATGGTCGGGCAGTACGATGAGGCCATTCGCGACGTGCGCGAGGCACGCGTCTTTTTTGAACAGACATGGGGCCCGTCACACCTGCTTTCGGTCATCCTCACTGTGCGCGAGGCAACGGCCCGCGCGGCCAACGACGATTTCAGCGGCGCGCAGTCGCTGCTCGACGCCCTCGCGGCCAACGGCCGCGACACCGTCCGGCGGGGTGAGTACGCGCTGGCGCGCACGCTGCTGGCGCGGCGCCGCGGCGACCACGCCCGGGCGCTCCGGGCGGCCGACGCCGTGTTGGCCGACACCGCGCTTCGCCAACGATTGACAGCGCCCGATCGCGCGGCACTTCTGGTGGAGCGTGGGCTCGCCGCCGCCGCGGCGCAGCGCCCGGAGGAAGCGCGCAACGACTTTGCCGAAGCCATCGCCGCGTTTCGCGAGGCGGAGATGGACGAGACCGAACGCGAGCGGATCGCACGCCGCGAACTCGCGCGCCTCGCGGGACAGCCGGTTGTCGAGACGGCGGGGCGGAGGGAAGAGATCAGGAACTTGTGACCGTCCTCGGTCGTGACGCCATTGTCGCCAGGCAATTCTGCTTGAAGCTTCATGTCACGATGACGATCGAAGACGGTGGACGACAGAGTGCCTATACGAACGGATTGGTGATCTTCACGCCGTCGATGACCTGCCCGGTATTCAAATCCTCGCTGTAGATCATAGTGCATCCGCCGGCTACCGATGCGGCGACGATGAGTGCATCCCAAAACGAAAGCTGGCTTAGCACCGACCGATCGATGGCGCGCTCAATCAGATCAGGCGACAGCTGCACGATCTCAAATATCTGAAATGATTGCAGCACGGACTTCGCGGCCAGAGGCGCCACACCCATTTTTCGCGTGGCGGTGACATAGAACTCCTGCAACACTTGCGTGGAGATCACTCCGGAGCCGGACGCCGCCACCTCGGCAATCAGCTCGCGGCTGCGCTGACGTTTGTGCGGACTATCCAGATCCTGCGCGTAAGCAAGCACGTTGGTGTCGAGAAAGACCTTACCGTCGCCCATACAACTCGTCTCGCGTCCACCGCGCGCCGCTCGAGTGACCCGGCGCCTGATCCATCAACCGGAACATCTCCTCGATGGCGGCTGTGCGATCGACGTGAACGGTACGTGCGAGCAGGTCGCGCACCAAGGCGTTTAAGGTGGTGTTGTGCCGCTCAGCGTACGCACGACCCGCGGCGAGCGTTTCTTCATCGATGGCAAGAGTGATATTCTTCATTACACATGTTATGTGTACACTGCGTATGTGTCAATTACACATGCTGGTTCTGGATACGTCGTCAGCCCGCAGCCGGCAACGCGTCTTGCCGGCGGTTCCTCATGGTACCAGGCGCTCCGGTGGCGCCGTTCCTGTCCGGCGGCGACTTTCTATCCCATGACAGACCGTCCGGACACCATCCCGCCCGCACTGCACGACGCGCTCGCCGACCGCTACCGCGTGGAGCGCGAGATCGGCCGAGGGGGCATGGCTACCGTTTTCCTCGCGCACGACCTGCGCCACGAGCGGCCCGTGGCCATCAAGCTGCTGCACGAAGACCTCGGCGCCACGATCGGCCCCGAGCGATTCCTCGCCGAGATCAAGGTCACCGCCAAGCTGCAGCATCCGCACGTGCTCTCGCTCATCGATTCCGGTCGTGCCGGCAACCTGCTGTACTACGTCATGCCGTTCGTGGACGGCGAGTCGCTGCGCGACCGCCTGGACCGCGAGCGGGTGCTCCCGTTGGAGGATGCCGTGCGGCTCGCCACGGAAGTGGCGGACGCGCTCGCCTTCGCGCACGCGCAGGGTGTGGTGCACCGCGACATCAAACCGGCCAACATCCTGCTGCAAGGCGGGCACGCGCTCGTGGCCGACTTTGGCATCGCACTGGCCGTGCAGAGCGCCGGTGGTGCGCGCCTCACGCAGACCGGCCTGTCGCTCGGCACGCCACAGTACATGAGCCCCGAACAGGCGATGGGCGAGCAGAGCGTGGACGCCAGGTCCGACCTCTACGCGCTCGGCGCCGTGACGTACGAGATGCTGACGGGTGATCCACCGTTCACGGGCGCCACGGTGCAGTCGATCGTGGCGAAGGTGTTGAGCGAGCGTCCCACGCCGCCGAGCGTGGTGCGCGACACGGTGCCGGAGGCGGTGGAGGCGGCCGTGATGAAGGCGCTGGCGAAGCTGCCTGCCGACCGCTTCGCCGACGCACGCGCCTTCGCCGCGGCGCTCGCCCTGCCAGCCACCTCGTCGTCGGGACTCGCCACGGGCACCGGGGCGCGCCGCGCGTCGCCGCCGGCGCGCCCCTCACGCGCCTGGCCCATCGCGACGGGCGTGATGACCGCAGTGGCCGCCGGCTCGCTGGCGCTGCTGGCCTTCCGCACTCCCGACGAGCCAGACGTCACGCGCGCCGAGGTCGAGATCGCCCCGTCGGACGCGCTGACGCCGCCCAGCGTCGCCCTGGCGCCTGACGGGCGCGCGCTGTCGTACTGCAACGGCAACGGGCGCTTCGAGCGGCGCTGGTCGGAGTTGCGTGGCGCACCGGCGGCGGAGCCCGGCGGCTGCGCGCTCTCGGTGTACTCGCCGGACGGTGCCGAGCTGGCGGTGATCGGGCTGCCCAACAGCCTGCGCATCGTCTCGCGGAACGGCAGCCGACCGCCCCGCACGCTCGCGGTGGACAGCCTCAGCGACATTCCGAGCTTCGGCGGCGGCATCGACTGGGCCTCCGATGGCAACCTGTACGTCGGCGGACGCACCGGACTGCTGCGCGTGCGGCCTGCGGATGGTGCGAGCGAGTTCGTGGCCCGTGTCGATTCACTCACGGGCATCCTGTCGCTCGACGTGCTGCCCGACGCGGCGGCGTCGATCGTGGTGGTGGGGCGCATCGGCGAGGACCCGGCGAGCTTTCGCGTGGCCGCGCTGCGCCACGACACGGGGAGCCTCGAGTTCCTGCTGCTCGGCACCTCCGCCCGCTACAGCGCGGCCCTCGGTCTTGTGGTCGCCCAAGCGGACGGAGCCCTGGTGGTCGTGCCTTTCGATGCGCGTGCGCTGCGCACGACCGGCGATCCCGCGCCGCTCGGAGATCGCATGGCGGGTGTCGACGTGCTCTCGCAGAACGCCTTCGACGTCACCGCGAGCGGCATGATCGTGTACACGCGCTGGCCTGAGGGCGCGCTCAACCGCGTGGCCTTCGTGTCGCGTGACGGGACCGTCGAGGACCTCGTGCCGCCCTGGGAGGGGAGCATGCTCATGACGCGACTCAGCCCGGATGGCCGGCGCCTCGCGGTGGAGATGGGCTTTGCGGGCGTCACGCACACCTGGCTGCGCGAGGTGGGAACGGGGCAGGCGACCCGCCTCACGTCCGATGGGTCAGTGAACGGCCGCATGTCATTCACCCCCGACGGCGACGCGCTCACCATCGTGTCGGACCGCGACGGCACGCCGCGTCTCTACACTCGCCGCGTGTCCGACGGGCGCATGACGCCGCTCCCGCGCTACGACCCGCGCGTGGTGTTCGGCACCGAATGGTCGCGCGATGGCCGGTGGCTCCTGCTGCGCACCGACGACCAGGCGGCGGGTGCTGCCGACATCCTCGCGGTGCGACCGGGCGTGGATACCGTGGCGCGGCCCGTCGTCGCGTCACCCACGGCGTCAGAGTACTCGCCCAGCCTTTCGCCCGACGGGCGCTGGCTGGCGTACGTGTCGAACGAGAGCGGCCAGTACGAGGTATGGGTGACCACGTTCCCCGATGGCGGAGCCAAGTGGCAGGTCACGAGCGGCGGCGCCACCGAGCCCGTGTGGTCGCGCGATGGACGTGAGCTGTTCTTCGTCTCCGGCGGCCAGCTCGTCGCGGCCGCGGTGCGCGTTGACGAGGGGTTCGAGGTCACGGGGCAGCAGCCGCTCTTTCCGACGGCGCCGTTCACGCTGTACGGCGTCTTCAGCCGCAGCTACGACGTGGCGCCGGACGGCCAGCGCTTCCTCATGCTGTGGCGCGGGCAGCAGGAGCCGGTGCGCATGGTCGTGGTGACCGGGTGGCGGGCGCCGTAGCGCGTGCGCGTGCTCATCCGCGAGGGCGTCGAGGCCACGGGAAGGGCGGAATCAGAGCGGTTCAGTCAGACGTGCCGCTACTCCGAAAACGCCCGGTTTTTGTGTGTCGTCGCGTAGCTCCATTCCACCGCTGCGATGGCCGCGATGAGCAGCGTTTCCGGGCCAAAGTACAGGAAGGCTATCCAGGTTGGCGCCTCGGTTACCAGCGCCAGCATCAGCCACGTGAGCGGCACATAGGCTGCATTGAGCAATGCCAGCAGCTGCAGACGTCTCCGCCAGAACACCGGTTTGAGCAGAGACGTGCTCAACGAATAGACGAACAAAAGCAGCGCGACGCCGGCGAGGAATCGAAGTTGCCCGGTGCTGACACCGAGGGCCGTGCTGAACAGGGGGAGTACGATGCCATGTGTCGTGGCCGTCAGCAGCGCCCCCGCTGCATCGGTGGCAAACACCCTGCGCGGAGACCAGCTGTTCACAAGCGTTGAAGCGTACATGCGCCACCTATTGTGAAACTGAACGGGCATATTCACGGGAATACTCGAGCTGCAGTGAGTTCACGTCGCTCTTCAGACATACCACCATCGTCTCTCATGCTGCGAACTGTCATCGCCACCGCTGCCACCGCTGCAACTCTCTCCGGCCCCACGCACGCCTACGCGCAGGACTCATCACTCACGCGCGCATATTCCGCCGCCGAGTGCCCGAGTTGTGCGGGGTGGGATACACCAACCCGCCCCGTGCACCTGTTTGCCAACACGTACTACGTGGGTACGAGCGGGCTGGCGTCCATTCTCGTTGCCTCGCCCGATGGTCATGTGCTCATCGACGGCGGACTGCCGTCGTCGGCGCCCGCAATTCTGCGCAATATCGAAACGCTCGGCTTCCGCGTGTCCGATGTGAAGATCATCGTCAACTCACACGAGCACTACGATCACGCCGGTGGCATTGCCGCGCTGCAGCGTGCCACCGGTGCACGCGTACTGGCGAGCGACGCGGCCGCGGCGACGATGATGCGAGGCGTGCCCGGGGCTGATGATCCACAACATGCCATCGCGCTGCCGATGCCTCGTGTGCCGAAGGTAGAGACCGTGCCGGCGGGACACGTGGTCACACTCGGCCAATTGCAGCTGACCATGCACGCCACCGGCGGCCACACGCCCGGCGGTTCAACGTGGTCGTGGACGTCATGCGAAGCAGAGCGGTGCCTCAACTTCGTGTACGCAGACAGTCAGACGCCGATCTCTCAGGATGGATTCCGGTTCAGCGACAATCCGCGCGCTTTGGCAGCGTTCCGTGACGGACACGCGCTGCTCGAACGCATTGCCTGCGATGTGCTGATCACGCCGCATCCGGGAGCGAGTCAGCTCTGGCAGCGTGTCAAGACTGCACCTGACGGTCTCATCGACCCTGATGCATGCAAGCGCTACGCGACGGCGGCGCGCCTGCAACTCGACAACAGGCTGGCGATCGAACGGCGGTGAGTGGTTGAGCATCGCGCTCCCGCGATCAACCTTCTTTGTTCAGGACGATACCCATATGCCAAAGGTCCGCGATCCCGATCCCGAGTACGTGGAGTTCCTGCAAGCGTTTGATCCTTCGATAAAGGAGCTGGCGCTCGCCGCGCGCGCGGCGGTGCTCAAGGCGGCCCCTGACGCGGGCGAACTCGCGTACGACGCGTACAACGCGGTGGCGCTGGCCTTCACCTACAGCGGTCGGCTCAAGGAGGCGTTTGCCCATGTGGCGGCCTACGCGGGCCACGTGAACCTGGGCTTCAACCAGGGCGCTGGACTGTCGGATCCGACAAGCCGGCTGCGCGGCACCGGCAAGGCGATCCGGCATGTTCGGCTGCACCGGAAAGAGGATCTCGCGGATGCCGCAGTGCAGGCGCTCATTTCGGCCGCAGTCGTGGCCGCGGTACGGCCGGCCGTCTCGGGTACAAGCAGCGTCACCGTTCGAGCAACCACGGGCGGGAAGCGACGGCCCGCACCGCGCGCGGACTGACTCCAGATTTCTGCCGACGGACGGGGCGGGGCGGGCGGACGACTACGTCGCCCACAGTTACGACCGTAGCCCACGGGCTTCCCCCACGTGTCTGAAATGGATAAAATCAACTGGTCATCAACCAGTTGAGGATCGGAGCCATGGAATCCATCGCCGCGTTTGACGCGAAGACGCGATTGAGCGAGTTGCTCGATCGCGCCGCCAAGGGCGAAACGTTCGAAATCACCAAGCACGGCCGCCCCGTGGGCAAGCTGGGCCCGCCCGACTCCGTGCGAGATCCCAAGGTCATGGCGGAGGCCGTCAACCGGCTCAAGAGCTACCGCGGCGCCTTGCAACGTATGAGCCGCGACGAGCTGCTGGCGCTCAAACACGAGGGCCACCGTTTCTGATGGCGGTCGTGCCCGATGTCTCGGCCATCCTGGCGCTGGCGCTCGACGAGAAGGACGCCACGTTCGCCGACGCGGTCATTGAGGCCATCGCTCGCGACGAAGCCATCGTGCCCACGCTGTTCTGGTACGAGATCCGCAACGTGCTGGTGATGGCCGAGCGACGCAAGCGCATCGCGGCGGCACGAACGACAGCCTTTCTGTCCGATCTGGCGCTGCTGCCGTTTGCGGTCGACGATCTCCCGCGCGAGGCGGTCGTGCTCGATCTCGCGCGGCGCCGGTCACTGACCGTGTACGACGCGAGTTACCTCGAACTCGCGCTACGTCGCGAGGCGCCGCTGGCGACGCTCGATCAGGCGCTTGTCGCAGCCGCCAGGAAAGAGGGTGCGACGCTGTTCAAGCGAGGCAAGTAGCGAGGGCGGCCGATCTGGGAGTGATCGTCGGCCGTTGGCGCTGTCGCTGCTCGAAGTGCTTGTTGTGCCGCTGCGCGCCGACGCACTCCCTCTTCAACACTGTCTTCCAGGCGAAAAGCAGAAGGGCGCCGTTGGCCGGCGGTCCCGCCGTCCGAGCTCAAGATCGCTAAGTCGACGCTTCCTCAGTTACTGGGCCGCAGGATACTCGCCTGATTCCAGCTGCCCGATGAGATCGAGCAGTCCGGCGGCCTCCCACGAGCGATTGCGCTGCCCACTGGAGAGCGGGACAAGGACGCCTGCCTCGACGAGTTGCTCGATGGCGAAATGTTCGATCCAGACGCTGACACCTTCGTCACCATCGTTGCGAAAGCGCGTGAGTCCGGCGACGCACTGTGCCCGCGCCCCTGCGAATACGACGCTGATTGGTGGGACGAACGCGGGGGCAATGCCGCGCCGCTTGAGCACCACGCTGCGCTTCAGATACCAGCGCCGCCAGTGCTCCGTCGAGACGAACATTCAGTTCGCCCAGTCGCTCCGAAATATGCACTTCGTACCGGCAGGCTCTCCGATGGCGCGGTGGAGCATCGCGCGTCTCATCGGACTGCCAGATATGCGACTCGTATCGACCAGGCATGGTGAAAAACGGGTGGACGGGAAGTGAAACTTGGAGGGAGTCATAGTTTCACTTGAACTGCAAATGAAACCATGGAACGCCCCTGGTCCCGGATGCGCATCGCCCAGCTGCTGCATCCGCATAACAGCGAAGCGTCAGCGAAGGAAACTCCAGCCGAACCGTTCGTACAGAATCCAGCCGACCACGTTGATCAGGAAGACCGCGATAAAGCCGATGGCGATGCGATCGGTGTTGTCTTTCGGCGGTCGTCTCACCGATGTCTCGGGACGCTATCCGGGCGTGGGGGATCCGGGAGCAAGGCCTGCAAGGCGATCAGGAACCGCAATCGCTTTAGGTCCTCGCCCGCGTAGTGGTAGACAGGCGTCACGTTGAGGGTCACCGCCGCCGAGTCGCCCAAGAGCAGAATCTTAATGGTGTCAGGCGATAGGGGCGTGGCTTCGCGCGGAACCTGCATCGGGCCGCGATAGCGGAGGATCTTCGGTTTCGCCATGAAGATCGTGTCTCCCACCTGCCGGACGAGCTTCTCGAACCGCTGCTCGGTCGCGGGCCGGCTTCTGTTGCCTGCCGACGACTCCTGAGCCCCGAGGGGTGCGGCGAGCACCATGAGCAGGGCGCCACTCGACAGAAACGCTCTATAGACAGCCATTTCGAAGCATGCCTCCCCAGAGTTGTTGCAGCAAGACTGCCGACAGAGCACGCCAACCGAATCGCTTCTAAAAGCAAAACCCTCTACAGTTCGATTCCCAAACCCTCTACGAAAATCGGCGCCCAAGCCGAAGCCGGACGCCGATGTCGTAAGTGATTGATTTATATAGTGGCTAGGGAGGGAATCGAACCCCCGACACGCGGATTTTCAGTCCGACCAGTGCGCTGGAATGGATGTATTCCCTTGGAGAGCTTGACGTTACGCGGAGGGGAAAGGCGTGCAGGGTCCCTCTTCGGTTCGATTTACCTCCCTCTTCGAATCGCTCTACCTCCCTCTTCGCGATGGAGCTTGGAAGAAGCCTAGCATCGGACGCGTGCAGGACACCCTTCGGTGCGAAAGCGACACGTCGTCGCACGGCCGAACGTCCGTACGTCTGCACCGTCAAGTGACCGACGTCTGCTTCCGGACCGGCGGCACGTTCGTGTCGTGGCCCGCGGCGCGATTTAGGGAAGCGTTCTTCTGCTGGCGCGCTGCGTCCTCCGAGAGAACACGGACGCGCAACCGCCGCCGCTCGCGAGGCACGGGACCGGGGCCTATACTCGGCAAACCCCGATCGAAACTACAGTTCTGCCACACAGCCCCAAACCGGAAATGATGAAGACTCCACTCATTGGGTCCGTCGCTATTCTGGTCGCTGGCTGCGCAACGACCAAAACCGGGCCAACCCTTGCCGGCGCGGAAGGCCCGCCCTGTTGCCTCAGGAGGCGTCGTCGCCAAGCGACGCACCTTTGGGCCTGTGGTCGTGGAGCGTGAATGGAGCCGGAGCTTACCACTCGCTTGCTGTCGAGAGGACGGAGGGTGAGTGGCGCGCGACCTTAGGATCGGAGCCTGTCGCGGCAACCCATGATCGTGGCATGGTCTCGGTTTCGGGACCGGGAGGGAGCAGGTTCGTGGGCGAACTGGCTTCCGACGAGTCGGCGATTCGAGGCTATTGGTACCAGCCTTCTTCGCCGCTCAACTATCAGGTGGTCGCAACGCCCTCCGTGCTCTCTGCTGAGGCGAACGGACAGTGGCGGGGTGACATCACCGCTCAACCCCGGCCGTTCACGATCTTCCTCGACATCTTTGAGGGCGAGGACGCTGAGGTCTCGGCCGTAATCCGGAATCCCGAGGCGAACAACACTCTTGGCGCGAGCCGCTTTCGCCTTGTGACCAGCGGACAAGGTGCGTGGGAGCTGGTTGCCGGCAGCGGCGACAACGAACGGCGATATGGACTGAGAAGCTCCGAAGGCGGACAACTCCTGCTCGACTACGATCGCTTCGACGAACCTGTTCCACTCGAGACGGCGACAGACGCGCACAGTGCTGGCTACTGCAGTCGCCGCGATCGCGACTGGCCGGAACGTTTCACGCCACCGCCTCAGCTCGACGACGGGCGGGCGGTCGCGTCGCCGGAGGAAGCCGCCTTCAACCGTGCCGCACTTCATGCGTTGACCGTGAAACTTGCGAGCGTTGATCCACGCAGCCCACGGCCACAAATGGTCCATTCGCTGCTTGTGGCGCGCGGCGGCCGGTTGGTATACGAGGAGTACTTCTTCGGTCATGATCGCGAGGACCGCCACGACGTGCGGTCTCTGGGAAAGGTCTTCGGCTCGGTGATGATTGGCGCGTTGCGGCAACAGGGCCATTCGATCGATGCTGCGCACCGCCCGATTCAGGACGTGTTTGATCGCGGCGGGCTGTCGCTCGATGATCCGCGCAAGTCCGCGATCACACTCGGTCATCTGATGACGTTTACGAGCGGTCTGGACTGCAGCGAAGATTCGAACTCGGCCGGGGCTGAATCACGGATGTGGGAGCAGGCGCACGAAGCGAACTACTGGCTGTTCACCTCGCGACTGTCCATGTTGCTCCGACCGGGAGAGCGCTACGCGTACTGTTCCGGAAGTGCCAATCTTGTGGGAGCGAGTCTCAACGCTTTCGGTGGCGCGCCGGTTTACGAGCTCTTCGACCGCCTGATCGCGAGACCGCTCGGCTTCGGACCTTATCACTTCCCCGTGGCGCCAAACGGAGAGGGGTATCTGGGCGGCGGTGCCTACGTGCGGCCGCGTGACATCCTGAAGATCGGCGCGATGTATCTAGCGAAGCACCTGGAACGGCCAGCAGATCGTGGATGCGGACTGGATCGAGGAATCAACGACGCCTCGGATCGACATCTCTCCTGCGACCACTGGAATGAGCGCTGAAGACTTCGAAGACAGCTACGTCGGCGGGGCTCAGGCGTACATCTGGCGCGTTGACACAGTGACCGCCGGGGAGCGACGTTATGCGTTCTATGAGGCATCCGGCAATGGCGGTCAGTTGTTGATCGTGGTCCCAACGCTCGACCTTTCGATCCTTTTCACCGGTGGGAACTACCGCATGGGAGGCATCTGGTCGCGTTGGCGCAGCGATATCGTCGGCGGGCACATCATCCCCGCGATTACGGCTCTACCGTAGGTATCGGCGTGCCAGTCGCACCCGATCTGACGCGTGGCTTCGCTCTTGCCGAGCGTACGCGGACGCACGCCTTCCGCCTACATGTCAACTCGATGTCCGGGTGCTGTGATCGCCACTTGCAGGACGCGGCGTCATTGATGCCTGTGGGCGGCAGAGGTCAGTACGGGCGTGTCGGCTTCGGCTTACTTCAACACGGCGATAATCTGCCTGTCGGTAAACCGCGATGTTTTCATCGAGTTTTCCTCGGGCCAGTGTGCGAGAATTTTTCACTTTTGGCGACCCTTCTTTTCCGGGGGGATTACCTTCGGGCGCGCCGGCTTGGCGTCGAGCGCCTGCTCGACCGCCTGCCGCCACGCGGTCAGGTCGGTCATCTGGAGCCCCCCGCGGCGCAGCAGCGCGCCCAGCGCTGCCTCATCCAGGCCGGCGGCCTATTGGACAACGAGGAGCTTCTCCGCGCCGGTCCGTTCTCCTCGCACACGTCGTGGCATGGCCACTACGCTACGCAGTTCCCGCACCCACCGCGAGAGCGTGGGCTACGGCACCCCGACGGCGTCCGCCAACTGAGTCGCACTGACGGCCTGCGGCCCGACCAATCGCTTCACCACCCGCGCCTTGAGCGCGGCACTGGACTGCGGCATGACCTGCTCCACCTCGCCCCCGGTGTGTCCTCCACGACCGCTGCCCTTACAGCGGCCGTGCGACAACTATCCTGACACAGGGCGCCACCGGTAGAACAGGCGAACGCAACCTGACACAAAGTACCACCGCTTGAGCGCGATGTCCTGTCCCGTGACTACGATCGGCTGATCACCACCTTCGCGGAGCAGGACCCCAAGAACTCAGAAATCACGGTCACATCCGGCGTGCGCTCTTGTGGAGTGCCGGGCCACCGGTAGAATAGGCGAATGCAACCTGACACAAGGTGCCACCGCTTGAGGGCGATGTTCCATCCAGTGACTACGCTTCGGCAGCGAACAGTAACAGTGCGCTCGCAGCACCCCGATTGACATGGTCGAGAGCGAAGGCGGCTGCTCGCGCGTACGGCGAGCTTCGACGAACGGGCGGACAACTTAGCGGAGGGAGCGATGGAAGGGCGCAAGAAGCGACCGGCGAAGCCACCGACGGCCAAGAAGGCGAAAGCGCTGAAGACGGCGAAGAAAGCAGGCGAGGGGTCCGCGACGTCGCTACGCAGCACGAAGCGGAAGACCGATGGCTCCAGACCGACGGAGGCGGCTGGCGCGGGGTCGAGAGGGGGAGAGTCACTGGATGACCTGCGCCGCAACATGATGCGGTCGATCGTAACGGAACCGCTTCTCTCGAAGACTCGCAGGCATCCAGCAGGCACTTTCGATGTCATCATCTCGCTCAACGAGCTGTACAAGGGCGGGATGGATGGGGCGCTCGCCGAGGTCGAGAAGCTCGCGAAGGCGTGGGGCGTGTCCTACTCTTCGGTCTCCAACTACGTGTTTGCTGCCCTCTCGGCCGAACGCATCGAATGGCTGGCCAAGTTAACGCAGACGGCGAACGTGACGGACCGGCGGAACGCGATCGTATACCGCATCTGGGAGGATAGCGACATCGAGGCGTCGCTGACGCGATCGGCGACCACGATTAAGGCTGATGCCGCGCAGCGTTCGTTTCACGCGCTGGGCGAGGGGATCGTCTGGGCTGTCATAGACTCAGGAATCGATGGCACGCATCCGCACTTTGCCGCCAAGCAGACGATGCACGGGAACATTGACACACTGAATGTCCGGGCGCCGCTGGAACACCTCGACTTCACGCCCGACGTCGAAGCGCGTAAGGCGAAGGCGGATAGCGGTTCGGCGTCCCCGCCCGACGACCGGTCACGACGGGGCCACCGGAGTGCGCTCGAAGACGACCTAGGCCATGGTTCGCATGTGGCCGGAATCATCGCGGGACATTGGACTGTGGCCCGGGAACAGAGCATGCGGGTCGTCGGAATTGAGGTGCGAGACGAGACTGTGGGTTCCGCTGTGGATGGCGAGGTCAAAACGATTTCGTACCGGGAATCGCTCACTTCGATCAGTGGCGTCGCACCGCTGTGCAAGCTCGTGAGCCTCAAGGTCATCGCCGACCGGAACGGAACGGAGCACTTCAAGCAGAAGCAGGGGCAGGGAAAGGTGAGTTGGGTGCTGCGCGCGATTGAGCAGGTCCAGAAGTGGAACCAGCATGGTCGTCGCATCCTGGTGCACGGCGTGAACATGAGCATCGGCTATTCCTTCGACCCGCGGTGGTTCGCGTGCGGGCAGAGCCCCATTTGCACCGAGGTCAACCGCCTTGTGCGCTCCGGAGTCGTGGTCGTCGTGTCGGCCGGTAACGACGGCTACTCTTCGTACATCTCAGGCGATGCCAAGCAGCGGTTCAGCTACAACGAAAGCAGCATCACGGACCCCGGCAATGCCGAGCTGGCCATCACCGTCGGCTCCACTCATCGAGACATGCCACATACCTATGGCGTGTCGTACTTTTCCTCTCGCGGCCCCACCGGTGATGGACGCCGCAAGCCAGACCTGATTGCCCCCGGCGAGCGCATCAGGTCGTGCGCGGCAGGCGTCGAGCGGGATCGCTACGTCGACGCGGACCCGCTAGGCGACGCGCCGGATGACGCTGGGACGACAACGGATGATCCCGGCACGAAGGCGCACGCGCCGGAAGGCGGTGGCGTGGCGGTGGCAACGGCGAACGCGCCGGCGAACGGCAAGGTGCTCTACTGCGAGCAAACGGGGACGAGCATGGCTGCGCCGCATGTATCGGGTGCGGCCGCTGCGTTCCTTTCAGTCCGCACCGAGTTTATCGGGCAGCCCGAGCGCGTCAAGGCGCTCTTTCTCGGCAATGCGATCGACCTTGGGCGCGAGTCGCGAGGGCAAGGAAAGGGACTGCTCGACCTCATGAAGGTTCTGCAGGCGGTTTGACCCCAGCACGGAGCACGTCATGGACAACAAAGGAGGATTCGGCTTCATCGCCCTGCACTTCGACGGAGACGGCAAGCCGAGGTCAATCGAAGCGCAACAGTCGCTGATACGCCACGTGGAGGACCAGCGGCTCACCGACGTGCTGCTCATTGCCCACGGCTTCCGCAACAACGAGCAGGAGGCGTCGGCGCTCTACGACGAGTTCCTCACGAACTTCCATGCGGACGTCAAGAACGCCGCGTTCGTCGAAACTCTCGGCACCCGCCGCTTTGCCGTCGGCGGCATCTACTGGCCCTCCAAGGCGTTCCGGGAAGCCGGCGATCAGAAGGGCGGAGCAGGTGGGGTGCAGAGAGCGGCTGGCGGGACCGATGCCGACGAGGAACTGGCGGCGGCGCGCGAGCAACTCAAGCACATCGGCGACCAACTCGTCGACCCGGGGCGGCGCGGAGACGTGAACAAGGCGCTTGCGATGCTCGGGCAACTCGAGGGCGACAGCGAAAAGCAAAACGAGTTCGTCACTCTCGTCCTTTCGCTCGTGGACGAGGCCGAGCCCGATCCCACGGAGGGGCTCGACGACGTGAAGGCGCAAGAGGGCGCCAACCTGCTCGCCAAGCTCGATACGCCGATCCTCCTGCCCACATCGCGGGACGACGGGGACGGCGGCGTCACGTCTGTTGGCGGGATCGGCAGCGGCAGCGACGGGGACGGAGGGGTCCAGTTCATCGGCGGCTACTTCAAGTCAGTCGCCGGGAAGGTCGGCCAGTTTCTCAATATGACCACCTGGTACATGATGAAGAATCGCTCCGGCACGGTGGGGCGCGAGGGAGTGGCGCCGTTCGTACGCGCGCTCAAGGCGACGCATCCGACGGTGCGCGTGCATCTTGTGGGGCATAGCCTCGGCGGCCGCTGCATGGCGGCCTGTTCCAAGGCGCTCGCTTTCCAATCGATGGTGCAGCCAGACTCGGTGTCGCTACTTCAGGCCGCGTTTTCGCACTACGGATTCAGTGACAACAACGGCCGGGGGAGGATCGGCTTCTTCCGCGACGTCTTGGGCCCGCCAGCCGTGGTGAAGGGGCCGCTAATCTCCACATTCTCCTACCAAGACACGGTAGTCGGGACTGCATACGCGATCTCGTCGCGACTAGCTGGCGACAACATCAAGAAGATCGGCAACAAGGACGACCAGTACGGCGGGATCGGCCGCAACGGGGCGCAGCGCACCCCGGAGGCCGAGACCTTCCGGCTGCACGAGCCCGGCAGGGCCTATTCGTTTGCAGCGAACAAAGTCTACAACCTCGACGGGAGTGGCGGTGGCATCAAGGACCACGGCGACGTGAAGAACCCGAGAGTCACGTGGGCAGTGGCCAGTGCCGTGGCGCGCACATGATCGGCGCGGGGGCCGTCGCGCCGCTTCGCGCGCCGTCTTTTGCCTGTGCACCAGCGGCGCGACGCGCACCAATCGCCCCGGCGACTCCCAGCGGCCAGCGCAGCTTGCCACACTCAGGGGGACCGGACCCGCCTGGCCACTAGTCCACCACCGCTCGCGCCGACCGCGGACGCTTCAACCGCCGGTGGTCGCACCTAGGGGCGACGCCGAGATCGGGGCATGTAGCTTCCGTGGCGAACTGCTTTCGATGAGCCTTGATGGAACTCGTGCTTCCGACGAGTGCGATCTTTCTGGGCTTCGCTGGCAGGGGCGCCTCCAGTTGTTTCGTCGCTTGACACTACCCTCCACGAAAGTCCGATGACTCAAGCAGCTGCCCGTGGGCGGTGCTTATCGCCCACGGGCCTTAAGGCGCACGAACGCGGCGGCGGATCCGCCACTACCCGCCAGTCGGTGTTCGTGAGGCCGGTGATAGCGTGGTACTCTCGACGGATAGCCGAGCCGCTCGGATTGATCGCCCTAGCCCGTGAGGCTTCCCAACTGAGCAGCCATGCCTTGCTTCGACGCCATTCGGCTTCGAAGCGGTGCCGGAGGCCTCACGCCAAGGTTTGTCGTAGCGACCTAACTCGGCCTGAGAGTGTGAGCGGAGACGCGCAACCGATACGTCTACTTCGAGGAGGCGACATATGAGGTGGAGCAACAGGTGCTAGACTAGGCGGTGCGAGTGAGCGAAACAACATTCATCGATTTCCAGCCAGCACGTCTCGATACAGACAGCGTCGATTCATTTTCGAACTCCAGCGATCCACGCGGAAGCACTAAGCGCCGAGTTGCAGATCGAACACTTCCGGTAGTCTGCGGCCAGTTACCGGGTTGATCACGGTTGCTACGCTGCTTACAAGTAGGTCGAGGATCTGTAGCAAGAACTACCGCGCTCTCGGTTGGCGACTGGTCGCGTGCGAGGTGTCCGGCTCACTATTGCCGGCTCGCCGCAAAGGCTCAACTTTACTCTCGTAGCTCGACAAGCTGCCATTTCTGGCAAACGGCTTATCCACCTAGAAGGCACTGACTCGGGGGCTCTCTTTGGGCTTGATCACAGGTTCTATCTGGCACTTCTCAGATCTGCATCTTCAGGAGGGGTGGTTCACGGGTCAGGTGCAGCAGGGCGGTGCCGTGGCGGGCCTTGACGAGGATAGCTTCGCGGTTTCTCCGAACAGCTCCTTGATGAAGTTCATCGAAAGGAAAAGGAGCGAGCGTGGCTCCCAGAGCGGCGAGCCGTTGGCAGCGGCACTGGTTATCTCGGGAGATCTAGTTGACAAGGGACTATGGAAAGACGCGAAGGCTGCCCAGGGCTTCATCGAAATGATTCGCAAAGGCCTCGGACTTCCGAAGAAGAGGGTACTGGTGGTTCCCGGAAATCACGACGTTGACTGGTCCGCTGCACTCTCAGAGCCTTTGCGCAGTCGGAGCGAATTCTCGGCAGCGACGAAGGGCTACGTCGTACCGAAGAACCATGCCAAGGCAATCGTGCTCCAAGAATCCGGGCTCGCGTTCCTTCTGGTTGATACCGTGCAGTACGTAGGAGTCCCCGTCAATTTGGACAAGGTCGTCGATGCCGTGCATTCAGCCATTCCTCAGCTCGATCGCCGTCAGCTGATCGAGGCAGTCAAGCGAGGGGTGGCAACCGAAGTGCCTTCTATCGGGCCCGGAGCCGTTGAAAAGGCGCTAAAGACGATTCGCCGTAGAGCTGGCTCCTCAGTGCTGCCGCCAGATCTCTTGGGTTTCCTTGTCTCACACTATCCCCTCCTGCCTTGTCCGTACACCAACGTGGAGTTTCGTCCGTTTGAAATTCCAGTTGGCGCAGGTCCAACCAAGCGAGTCTTGGCGGAGAACGGGATCTACGTCTGCCTCCACGGCCATCAGCATAGTCATTGGGTTCACTCGGAGAAGACACAGGGAGGAAGCCCGGATGTACGATTCGTTTGCGTCGGAGCAGGAAGTCTGACACAGGGCGATCGCGGCTTCAACATCATCAAGTACGCGTTGATGACGGAGACTGGTGAGGCGCGGATCGCGGTCCAACCGATAGTACTTCAGCACGCGGATACGATTGAGGCGCCAGCGCGTCGCTTTCACATTCCTCCGCGGACCGGAGTTCCTGCACGGTCGATTCGATTGGTAGAGCGGATTGAGCAGGATGGAAGTGTACGCGGCGACAAGTGGTTCTCCGACATTTCAACAGCCGGTTGGAATTTCAATGTGAGCACGAATCGGTTCGAGCTCGACGTCCCGATTGTGATTCATCTCGATCAGAGCGGAGCGCCACTCGATCTTTCCTTTCAAGAGCTTACTCCTGGTTTCTCGCTGGAGTGGAAGCCTCAGAAGGACGGCGGCGTGCCTGGTAGTCTCGGAATGATTCGAATCTCAGCAAAAAAAGACACTTCTCGGCTGAGTTTCGCGTACCGTGAGTGGAGTCGGCTAGCCTACTGCCGGAGCATCATGGAGAAGGCTCGTTGCTTCGGAGGTGATCCAGTCGTTCCAGGACTCAAGTACGATGAGGAAGCTCTCGTTCATGTGGTCCGGTTTCCTTGTGAACGCCTCGAGATCTACGTACGAACGCCGGATGAGGCTCCTGCGCTCGAGAACGTTCGGTTCGTGACTTTTCGAGAGCTTGAGAACGGTTCCCTCGAGCCTGAGGAGGCTTTTGCTGAGCTCACGGACTTCACAATCGAGACGTGGCCAGAGGCGAAGCGAATGCGACTCATTGTGCCTCGACCTCTTGCGAACGCCGCATATGGGCTTGCTTGGCGCGTACCGTTACACACGAAGCGTGACAAGCATCACGGCGAGAAGCCGTCCGAACCGGGAGATGTTAAGCTCACAGAGCGGCTACGGGCAAAGCTCTTCTCGGCCAGAGATGATGCAGCAGTTTTCGCACAGCTCGAGACGCCCTGGAAGACTCTTGTTCGTGAGATTGAGGATCTCATCGCCGGGATGTCAGAAGAGGTAGCCGCTGGGCCCTGGGAGCTGGCCTTGCTAGTGTCGGATCAGGAGATATTGGCAGTGACGGATTATCAGGAGCGCGCCTTGTCGGTCAGTCTTCGTGATCCGGCGCGCCTATGGCCCGTGCTAGCGACTTTCGGACGAGACGACAAGCGCTACAACGCTGAAGTGTCGGTCGGAGAAGGGATCGCGGGCCACTCGTTCGCCACCAACGCCCCCATTTGGTTCGACGCGCGAAACGGCGAGCCGACACGAGCGTCCGTGAAGGGGGGAAGAACAATGCCTAGGGTCGCTCCGTCCCCATACGTTGACGTCACGGTGGGCGGAACAAGACTTGCTCGTCACAGCATGCTGGTTGCGTTCCCCGCGGCTCTTCCCGAGGCGGGAGCGATCCCTTTGGGGTGCCTTTGCATCGGATCGTTCAACGGCGCGCTCCCCAACAAGCTCGGGCTGGACGATTCGCTTCTCAGCTATCTCCAGAAGTTTCTGGCGTCCGTCTAACCGTTGAAGATCGACTTCGGTGAACGGCAGATCCAGTCGATCTATGAACTGAAGAGTATAAGCTCTACCGAAGAATCAGTTGATCACCTACGCCCTGGAAAATCAATGAAAAATAAAGACACCAACGAATCAGTGAAGAGACAGTGGGTCAGAATTGGCCCTTATTTGTCTTCTCTCGAAGAGGTGATGGACGAGAAGTCTCCTCTTGCGCTGCGACGAACAGGGGAGCATATTTCAGTGAGCATTTCCCACTTTTCTTCGGAGGAAGACGTTGAAGACGAATCTTAGACGACCGGCTAAGCGCTGCTGAGGCTCCAAGAGAGCACTTGCGATCTCGCACTCGCCCCTCCCGTTCGTCTGCTTGTGACAGGGCCGCGTGCGCAGGTGCCGAATCCGCTGCGGCTTGGGTACGCGCGCGACGTCGCGGGCCAGATAGGCCTTTGCGTCTCAAGTCCCCACGACACGGACCTGCAGGGCCAGATCGGCAAAGCGAGCGCTGGCATTCGTTAGGAAGCCAGCGCACGTCTTGCGCCGGTTGCGAGGCCGCGAAGGCGACGAGCGTCGCGTCATCGATCACAACGTGTACATTATCCTTCCTTGAGCCGTGCGCGCGTCCCGCCTTCGAGCGATTCCCATGCACGCGGTGCCCGACGGCGGCGAAGCGATTGACGCCCATGTTGTACGCGTGGAGGAGCTCACCGAGCATCGCGCGCTCGTACGGAGGTCCGGCGCCGAGACCGGAGCCCTTCAGGGGACCCATGGAAGCCTGCGCGAGCAGTCGACGGTGATCCCCCCGGAAATGAATGGTCGCCAAAAGCGGAATTTTCTCGTATACTGATTCGAGGAGGTTCCCATGGAGACATCGCGGTTCACCGACAGCCAGATCGTCGCGATTCTGAAGGAGGCGGAGGGTGGGACGCCCGTGCCCGAGCTCTGTCGCACGCACGGCATCAGTAACGCCACGTTTTATAAATGGCGCGCCAAGTTCGGGGGCATGGATGTGTCCTTGATGGCGCGCTTGAAGGAGCTGGAAGACGAAAATCGACGCATCAAGAAGTTGTACGTCGAGGCGCAGCTCAGCGCGGATCTCTTGCGCGAGGCGCTCGCAAAAAAATGGTAAGGCCAGCGCAGCGCCGCACGCTGGCCCGGCAAGCAGTCCAAACGGCGCGCACGACGATTCGGCACGCGTGTGCCACGTTTGCCATCAGCGAAACGTGTTACCGCTACCACGGCACGCAGACGCGCGACAACGCGGCGGTGGAGGACTGGCTGTTGCGGCTCACCACAGCGCATCGCTCGTGGGGCTTTGGGCTGTGCTTTCTGTATCTGCGGAACGTGAAGCAGTTCACGTGGAATCACAAACGGGTGTACCGCGTATATCGCGCGCTGGAGCTGAACCTGCGGATCAAACCAAAGCGTCGCCTGGTGCGCGAGCGACCGGAGCCCTTGGCGGTGCCCCGCGCGATCAACGACACGTGGTCCATGGACTTTATGCACGATCAACTCGCCGACGGGCGCACGTTTCGTCTCTTGAATGTGATTGATGATTTCAATCGCGAAGGCTTGGCGATGGAGGTCGATCTCTCGCTCCCGGCCGCACGCGTGGTGCGCGCCCTGGATCAACTCATCGCGTGGCGCGGCGCGCCGACACGGATTCGCTGTGACAACGGGCCGGAGTATGCAGGGCACACGTTGCACGCGTGGGCGAAGCGGCGTGGCATTCACATCGACTTCATTCAGCCGGGGAAGCCGCAGCAAAACGCGTACGTCGAACGCTACAACCGCACCGTGCGTTATGACTGGCTGTCGCAGTCACTCTTTGATACCATTGCGGAAGTACAGGCGGCCGGCACCGCGTGGCTCTGGACGTACAACAACGAACGACCGAACATGGCACTGGGTGGCATCACCCCATCAATGAAACTTGCACTTGCTGCTTAACTCCACGATTGGCGCCCGTTAATAGCGGGGGGATTACCCTCCCTCGTACAACAGTCAACCGCGGCATCGACGTCTGTTACAAACAAATTGAGGCGTCGACGCTGGCTCCAAAGCGGCAAGCAGGCTCTCGAGGCTGAATACCGGATGCTCAGAGCGATCCCCTCAGGGAAGGGTTGGCGAGAATAGAACCTTCTCGCACACTCACGCCATTCGAGACGCGCTTAAAAATCGGGGGAATTACTAGGTCTTGGCGTCGCCAGTGTTGATGGCTAATCGTTCCCGCACGAGATAAGTCTTGGATGGTACGTCGCCAACAACCGATTCAAGCAAGAATCGGCCAGCCGAGGTGCGGTTCCTGTTCGAAGTCTCCATCTCGTCGGCGATGCGATTCTTTCTTCAATTGCCGAGATTTGAGCTGGTGACGATGTCGGGAACGGGTGGCGCCGTTCGATGAGAACGCATGCTGTCATAGGGCTGAGTGTATCTGTGGTTTTGCTGCTGTTCGGAGCGGCGCAGCCCCTCGACGCGCAGATCTTGCAGGATCATGTCGGTAGGCCGGCGTCCCCACACCGCGCGCCGACTGCGGTGTGATGGATGCGAGCGGGACTACGCAAAGCAGTGGCCAGACCGCGCATACAAAGTTCAAGCAACTCGTGGATGCTGGCAGAGTAAAACGATTTCGAACATTGAGCGGAGTTACGAGAGTGTCACATTGCGTAGGCTTATGTAAGCTACGCTCAAACCCGAGTTAGAAGCCGTTCGACGCCCTGCACAGCCTGAAGATCGCGCGGCTGTCGAGCGGTGGGCAGCTGCCAGCTCTGTCTGAGACTATCCTCAATAAAAACTCTAATTGGATCTGCAACTAATGGAGAAAAAAACGTTCTGCGCATCTAGTTGTTCTCCTGTGACATGCTAATCAACTGTTCATTCGACATTGCTCCGACACGAACTCGCCGGATGCGTCCGTTTCGGTCGATGGCCATCGCTACCGGTGTCCCAACTTGCCGAAGCCGACGTGCCAACTGACTGTTGGGCGTCGCTCCAAGGTACGAAATATCTGCGTTCTTCAAACTACTTAAAATTGAATCAGGGAGTCGTCCCTGAGAAACCAGTTTTATTCGCGAGGCTCGATCTCTTTGCCGGACACTCATCAAGCTCGAAAGCTGTACCCTTGACCAAGGGCAGTCGCCGACCATCATCAAAAGAAAAGGATGACTCGGGCCGGAATCCGGAGTACCGGAAGATTCGCTATCAAACAAATCTTTAATTTGGGAGCCGATGATGTCGCGGTGACGTGGATCAGAGTCGTTAGGCACTTTCCACCCAGTAAAGCATGCGCTGCCAACCGCAACAATCACGAGCGTTAACTTGACAGGCCATCTCATTTCTGCCTCTTAAATGCACCATCGCCCACTGCGAAGACGCGCAGCTGCGGCTCCGGGTTGTTGAAGCCCACGGCGAGCTGTTGTCCGTCAGCACTGAGTGCGAGAGCGCTGACCGACTGCGGCATATTGAGGCGTGCAGTGCGCGCAGGATCGCGAAGATCATAGAGCACCACTTGCCGCGTGGAATCGCCAACGAACTCGCCGAGACAACCGCAGTAGGCAATCGCGAGCGTGTGACCACGCAAACTCACGCCGCGGGAGGCGATGTCTGATTGATCGACATCGAACCCAGGTCCAATGGAACCGTCGCTGCGCCGCGGCACACCAACTGTGCCAATGCTCACCTCGTGTAAAAGCTCGCCAGTTGAGTCCATCACCAGCGCTACTGGTGCAAACAGAAACGAAAGCGCGATGCGCGACGTTTGCTCGTCGACGGAAAATTGGTGCCAGTTCGCATCAAACACATATGCGGGGTCCACATCGGCTCGTCGGTTCGGACCTTCCAGCATGACACGTTGTGGCTGACGCGGATCTGCAGGCACGAACAGCACCGTGGTGTCTCCGAACTGTCCGGTAACTAGCGTGCCGGCGCCGGACAGCAACGCACCCTCAGGAGGAAGCACGCCTGGCGCTCGCGCGACAGGCAGGCTAACGAACTGCGATTGCGTGGGCTGACGCACGTCCTTCACCAACATGACCCGTCGTTGGTTGGGCTCAAAGAGCACCAACTCCCCCGCTCGCGTTCGCCACATGGCGGTTGGATGTCGCACCTCGCCTGGCCCATCGCCCGCCCGCACACCTTGTGCAATCACACTGTCGCGCACGATATCCACGAGCGTGACAAACGGTTCTCCCCGACTGTCCAGCACGGCAATGGTTGAGTCTGACGTCCATGTCAGAGCACTGATCCCCGCAAGCGCCGGCAGTGCGATGGGCTGCGCCATCGGCTCTACAACGGATGAAGCATCTCGATCAGGCGTACAGGCCGACAGTTGGATCAATGCGAGCAACAGCCATTTGCTGTACTTGCTGCCCCTCGCCGAGCGGCAACCAGTACAGAATCCGCTCGGCGAAAAGAAAGGGCTTTTCATGATTCGTCAACAAACTTCCATTTGTGATTCGAAAGAAAGCACGGGACGCTGCTAGGATCGAGCGGGAGCCCAGTGTCGCAATCGTAGTAACATTTTGCCTCGGACACCATGCAGGCGTACCCCACACCGGCGAAGGCTGGCTCCTTTACTGAACGGCCCACGAACAATCCGCCGACAATCACTGTAGCAATGGCAACTCGTTCCAAGTTCTTACGCATACCTACCTCCGGGAAAGTTGTCACGCAGCGCATCGCTGGTGACTCAGCTGACGTGCCGAATCACGTGCGCAACAGACGGTAATACGGACTTGAAGCGATCACCGTATCATCATCGGACAAATTCAAGCGCTGCCGCAAAACTTTGACCGAATACTACATGCTCATCTGCAAGTCATCTGCGTAATGCAGAACTCTTCCGCATTCGGCTTAGCAGATGCGTTCTGCGCATTCCAACGCTGATCTCGTTGCGGAGCAAAGCAAAGAGCCATGTGCTAGCGAAACCTCACAAACAATCTACGTTGTTCGCTAGTTGACTGGCTCGCTTGCCACTCGGAGTTGGTTATTGCAACCCCTACTTAATCTTCCCTCGCATTCGCACACGTGGCGTGTCAGCCGACTGCGCCGAGCGCAGACCAACGCGCTCAGCTCACGCGCATCGTGCGGCAAGCGCATCTTGTGCGCATGTTGCTCAAGGCGACCGAGCAGCATCCGCTCACCATCCAGATCGCCGGCACAGTCGAGCCGCGACGCGAATCGTGGCTAGCGGTACTGAGGTCGATGCACCCCAGTTGGCGCGAGGTCAGGCGGCATCGACCGAATCATGGCGAGCGTGGCTGCATGCAGCCACTCAGGCGGCGCGATTGCAACTCCCGTGGCATCACACCATGCGGATCTCTTGCGCGAGGCGCTCGCAAAAAATGGTAAGGCCAGCGCAGCGCCGCACGCTGGCCCGGCAGGCAGTGCAAACGGCGCGCACCACGATTCGGCATGCGTGTACCACGTTTGCCATCAGCGAAACGTGTTACCGCTACCACGGCGCGCAGACGCGCGAGAACGCGGCGGTGGAGGACTGGCTGTTGCGGCTCACCACAGCGCATCGCTCGAGGGGCTTTGGGCTGTGCTTTCTGTATCTGCGGAATGTGAAGCAGTTCACGTGGAATCACAAACGGGTGTACCGCGTATATCGCGCGCTGGAACTGAACCTGCGGATCAAACCAAAGCGTCGCCTGGTGCGCGAGCAACCGGGCCCTTGGCGGTGCCCCGCGCGATCAATGACACGTGGTCCATGGACTTTATGCACGATCAACTCGCCGACGGGCGCACGTTTCGTCTCCTGAATGTGAATGATGATTTCCATCGCGAAGGCTTGGACTGTGAAAGTCGATCTCTCGCTGCCGGCCGCACCTGTGGTGCGCGCCCTGGATCAACTCGTCGCATGGCGCGGCGCGCCGACACGGATTCGCTGTGACAACGGGCCGGAGTATGCAGGGCCCACGTTGCACGCGTGGGCGAAGCGGCGTGGCATTCACATCGACTTCATTCAGCCGGGGAAGCCGCAGCAAAACGCGTACGTCGAACGCTACAACCGCACCGTGCGTGTATGACTGGCGGTCGCAGTCTCTCTTCGATACCATTGCGGGAGTACAGGCAGCCGGTACCGCGTGGCTCTGGACGTACAACAACGAACGACCGAACATGGCACGGGGTGGCATCACCCCATCAATGACGCTTGCACTGGCTGCTTACTCCACGATTGGCGCCCGTTTATACGGGCGGCGCGCGTACCGCTTCACGGGCTCCTCGCGCTCCACCCAGCGCTATGTTACCCGTCGTGGTGACGACACGGCGTTGCGCGAGCGACTGCACACCTTGGCGTTCCGGCGGCCCCGCTGTGGCTATCGCTGCTTGATCGGGTGCTCCGCCGCGAGGGCCTCCAGGTGAATCGCAAGCGCGTGCAGCGCGGGTATCGCGACGCCGGACTGTCGGTGCGCCGTCGTCCGAGGAAACGCGTCGCGGTCGAGCGCGTGCCGCAGATGCATGTGAAGATCCGGTGGAGATGGACTTTATCAGCGAAGGCCTTGGGGACGGCCGGAAGTTTCGCGCGTTGTCGGAGGCTGACCACTGCGGTCGCGAGTGTCCGGTCATCGCGGTGGACCGCTCGTTGCTTGGGGAGCGAGTCGTGCGCGAGCTGGAACAGGTGGCGCAGGTCCGGGGGCATCCGGACGTGCTCGTCGGCGACAACGTTCAGCATCCGCTGTCAAGGCTTGTGATCGCACACGCGCGGATAGCGGCGTGTCGGTGACACGTCGGGACATTGAGCACGGCTGTTGCGCTGGCCATCCCCGCGATGGTCTTCCACGAGACACGAGTCCCTTGCTCTCCGTAGTGAAACACACAGAGTACACGTGCGGTGGAGTGTCCTGTTCTTCACGTAGCATAAGGTCCCTGTTGAAGATTCGAACATTATCTACGAGGTTGCAAGCACCTCGACGGTCGGATTGAGCGGAATCTTTCCTCGCTTGCGCTCAGCCAGATGATCTGCGGCACAGTAGGATGAATTACGTCGCACACCTGTCGCATGATCGCTCTTGCGGATGCTCGGCAGCCGACATACAGTATGCCGCTGAGTCTGGCGGGTATTTGGCCACGGTTTGCGGGAGCCTGTAGTGTCTCGCAGCTGATAGTACCAAAACCACGACTGGCGTGGACTCTGACGATCTAAATGGAGCGAGTGACTGCATGCCGAACGGGTCGCAGAGGACAACAAATGTGCTGCTGGGCATGACGGTGATTTGTGTTGTCACCATGACAGCACTTTCCCTTGCGCAGTTCCTACGCTCTCCGAGAGCCGGAAGCCAAAACAAGGGTCCGGAGTTTGTGGAATCAGCCAATGCGGCCGCACTCGCAGATTTCGGGCATCGCGTCGGGTCCAACAGCGCGACTGTCGTAATAACCGTGTTTAGCGACTTTCAATGCCCGGCGTGTGCAGCATTCGCCAACAGAACCTTGCCCGCGCTGCGTGAGAAATATCCAGACAAGTTCGTGCTGAACTTTCGCCATTGGCCGCTTGAGCAACACCCTCATGCGTTTGCGGCGGCTACCGCAGCCGAGTGTGCAGCCTCACAAAACCGCTTCGAGGCGTTTCACGATCTGCTGTTTGCACAGCAATCTCGGATAGGGCAGGAGCCTTTTCGCGTGATGGCAAGCGACGCAGGCGTTCAGGATTTGGACGCTTTCGAGCGTTGCTTGGTGGATGAGTTAGCAGCGAGCGTTGTCCGGCGCGACTCCGATGCAATTCAACCGTTTGAGCCGTCTGGGACGCCTACGATCGTGGTTGGCAGTACGCTCATCAGAGGCGGCGCTTCGCTCGCTCTGCTCGATTCTTTGCTTGCAAACTCGCTAAAGTTGTTGCCGGGTCGCGACTAGCATATGCTCGTGTTGTGTGAGAATTGGTGCCTTTCGTTTGGGTTTTCCATGCGTCCAGTTCGGGCTGCAGTTGCGTGCGGTCTGCTCTCGTTGTCGTCTTGTGACAACGCCCCCGAAAACCTGCCCTACTCGACTGTCGCAGCAAATGAAGCCTCCTTGCAACTGATCGTGGAGATCGGTAGTTCTTCACCTGAGTCTGACAACAGTTCATTTGGCGTTATTCGCGACGTCTTGTTGACGACGCAGAATCGAGTTTGGGTGTCGGATGCATCAGAGAGCGGGGCGGATCCGAGATTGCGACTGTTCGATTCGACCGGCTCGTTCCTTCGAGAAGTGGCAACACGCGGCGGCGGGCCGGGTGAGTTCACCCGCGTGGGTGCGCTGGCGGAGTTTCCCAACGGCAATGTGGCCTATCGGGACGATGGTGCGCCAACGCGAGTGCTCATTTTTAGCCCCGATGGCGATTTGCTGGATCATTGGCCCAAGGCAGAGCAGTCTGGGTGGCCGCGTGACATGCGATTCGTTGGAAACTCGCCGTTTGCACTCATGATCGATTCGAGTTCGCGCGTCTGGTTGCCCTTCCGCGGGGGACGACCAGGCGACAACGTGCGCGAAACCGGTATTCTCCGCGTCACCGCCGCCGGGGATGTGTTGGACGTAGTGGAGTGGCCTGCCTTCCCTGTATTGGACAAACCCACCGAAATGATTGAAGGCACGAGCCGCGATGGTCGGGCGCACTTTAGCATTGCGGTTCCATACCAGCCCTCTGTCGTACGCACATGGAGCCCGCTCGGCGAGTTCGCAGTTGCGCGCTCCGATCGATACCACGTCGAGCTGGGCATTCCAGCGCTTACCGAAGGCAGCAACGCCGATTCCACCGATCGCCGCAGTGTAGAGCGACAGCGCGCGCGTGTGCCGGTCTCCGAGGATGAAAGGCGTGCGGTTCGGCAGCAGCTGCAGGATGTAGTCGACGGCTGGGGGGCGAATGTTCGCAGCTCCTCCGTGCCGAAGAGCGTTCCCGACTACAAACCCCCTCTGCGCGATCTCTCCTTCTCGGAGGATGGTCGGCTGATGGTAAAGGTGTCGGTTCCGTCGACCTACACCGATGAGGGGTGGACCGAGCCCGATGTATTCGACGTGTTTGACAGAACAGGAAGCCATCTCGGCGAGATGCAGATCCCTCCGGGCAGTCAAAGGTTGCGCATGCGCAATCGCCGAGTATGGGGAGCGTTCACCACTGCCGACGACGCGCAAGTAGTGAGGGTTTTTGAGCTGCAGTTAGTTCGGTAGTAGGAGTCAGAAATGGACATACCGGTCGCTACAAAGAACACCAAACCTTATCAGGTGAGGAGCAAATGGCCAGTGAAAAACAAAAGGTGCGGATGATCATGCTTGCGGCAGTAGTTTCCGCGGCTATGTCAGCTTTAACCAACGCGTCGACCGGAAATGCGTTTGACGTGCCCTGCGTCGATCCTTGGATCGAGGAGTGCAGAACCTCACAGTCGCAGTGTTGGGACTGCAAGATATACTGCGAAGGGAACGCATTTCCTGCAGGGGAGTGTGAGGTAGAGTCATCTGAGTGCGTGCCTTGGCAGGAGGGCGACCCTGGCCGTGAGTGCTCCGCGGGCCAGTACTACAACGAATGTACATGTAAGAAAAAGTCGAAGATTGACTGATGTTGTTAGTGCCGCAATGCGACGGACGGAGCAAACTGTCTGGTCTTAAATAGTGTCTACGCTGGTGAGGCACGCGGTGTTGTTTATGCTACTTCGTGAAACACCGCGTGCGGGGTTTGTAAATCCAGGCTCCAGTGGGTGCGCACCGTGTTGTAGATCTGCACCGCGTGGGCAACCGCGTGCTGTGCGGCGCTCACGGAGGGAAACTTCGTATCCCACATGGAATTTGCGGGGCGTCCTCCTGGCCCGGCGCAGGCGTAGTACGCGCTCCGCAGCTGGGGCCGCATTCGCCCGTGGGCACGGGCTGGCGGTCGCACCACGCAGGCAGCAGGTGGGGTATGGACTCGAGCAATGGCTGCGCCGCCAGAAAGGCCGCGGCGGTCTTTGAGTCGAGGACAGCCGGGGCGATCCGCCACTCGTGCCCATCCCACTGGGGCCACCCATAGCGCTGCCGGTACTGCCACTGCCGGAGCCGATCCCGAAGGGTGTCCTTCCCCATCGGTCGTCCGACGCCCCGGCAGTGCCCGTTCACGCCAACCCGGTCGAGCGGTTGCGGCAGCACCCACGCCACTGTGGACTAGGTGCTCGAAGCAAGTGATGTGTCAGTCTCGCTGCCTCTGGACCGCAGTGCACCGACGCTCGTCAGCGGATCGTCACCCCAAGAAAATCGAGCACCTCGACACGCCGACGAACGTCCCGGAACGCAGCGTGCATGTGCCCAGCGATCAGCTCGAGCGAGGCGTTGTCCTCGCCGCCACCGAGCGCCCGCCACGCCTCCTCGACCGGAATCGATGACGGATGGGGCGCACCGCCGCCCGTCATCTCGGTCGTGATGGACGCGGGGGGCGTGTGGGTCACGAGGATGTCGAGCCCACCCACCAACCGGGCGTTCGCCAGAAGCCGGTCGACGTCTGCGGCCGTGATGCGCTCCTGCTCCGGCCACCAGTCGACATCAGGTCGGCGCCACGCAGCGTCAAGGACGCTGTCCGCTCCTCTGAGAAAACCGACACGAGCGGGGCCATTGCGCGTTTCGAGCGTCATGACCGTGCCGCGCGGGAGAAACGTGAGGCCGCTGACGAAACGCGTTGGTGCGGAGAGACCGGCGGTGAGCCAGTAGTTGTGGTGGTTGCCGTCGATACACAGCACCTCCGTCGATGGGCGGCGCCAGTGCAGCGAAGTATCGCGTTGACGCGGCGGCACCACCCGAGCCGCACCGTCGACGTCCGCCGGCACATCCGCCTCCTCAGGCCACACCCAGAGGTCTATGACCTGGACCACGGCACGGACGTGCGCGGGAAGGCGGTGCAGCACGTCCCGCATCTGCACCACGCAGTCGTGGACGTCTCCGATGAAAACGATCATGCGTCGTAGGCTAAGGTCGAATGGGTGCATACGACACGGTACACGGGAGCGTCGGCGCCCCCGCACGAACCTCACCCAATACTGCCGTGGCGAAACGGGGCGGAGTACTCATACTATAGTCTGTAGACGTCGCTGCGCTCAACGGCGAGCCTACGCGAGGTCAACCGCGCCCATGTCCCCCTCGCTGCCGCATTCGGTCTCATCATCCGGGACTTTCGACAACAGTCCAGCTGGACGCAGGAAGAACTCGCCGAGAAAGCGGGTGTGCACCGCACATACGTCGGTGACCTCGAGAACGGGCGCAAAGCGCCAACGCTCGACGTCGTCGAACGACTGGCCGAGGCGTTCGGGATAGCCCCCCACCGTCTCATTGAAGCCGCCGAGAGGTTGAGGCGCTGAGCGCCCATCGAAGATTCGATCTCGATCGGCTATGGCCGGCCGCCGGACGGTCTTCCGGAGATGCTCGTCGGTCAATACGCGCGCCCTTCGTCGCACCGGAGCGCTCCGGGAAATCCTTCGCAGCAAAACCGTCTCGGACATCACGTCTCAGTCTATAGTCTGTCATGCGATAGTATATATCTTGCCGAAATGGCGATAGTTTGTGCGATGCCCAACGCCAAGACGCAGTTGCCCTCTCCAGCAGAGCCAGCGATCGACGAGATCGAGGCAGAGGCTGAGGATCTGGTGCTTGCCATCGATGCGATGCCGGATGCGTTCCGGGAGTTCTTGAAGCTCCTGCCGATCGCAAACCCGTGCTCGCTGCTCATCGAGTACGTGCGCACCTTTCTCAGTCTCGCTCAGCACCGCACCCTGCATGCCGCCGTGGGAAGGCGGCTTCACCCGCCCATTGACTGGCCTTTGATGGATTGCGTGCAGGCCTTCGAGTGGGCGGCGGCCGCGGATGTCTATGACAGCGCCCCTGTGGGCAGTGAAAAGCACAACAAGCCCTCACCGACTTGGAGGCAGTGGAATGCGCCTTCGCCGCCAACAGCGGATCGACCAGCGGCTCCGGCTCCACCGGCGTGCGTTGCGTGTCCCGCGTCACGGCACACCTGACCAAGTGGCGCGTCGCCGAATGGCCCGAAGCTGCCGCGCCGCGCTTTCCTCGTCTGGCCTTCCCGCTGCGCTCGTCGGCATGCCAAAACCTACTCGATCCGCTGATGCCCGACGATCAACCCGAGAACTCTGTCCAACCCGCGTGCAAATGGCAACGCTTCCGGTCCAAGTGCAGCACCAGCGTGCAGGTGATCTGCTCTTTTTTCAAAGACTGGGCGTTTAGGGCTGAAGTTGAGTGGCGCGGAATCGTCCCCGCCACCGCCTAGGAGAGGGTGCGGCTCAAGGTCCGTCAGGGACGTTCCACGCTCATCCCATACTTCGACGTGAGCGTACGAGACGCTGCCCGTTTTTCGAACCAGCCGACCATCACCGAAGTGATCGATAATCCAACACCTCATCCTGATCGCGCGCGCGAAGCAACTGTCACTGCACTCTAGATCTACAATCAAAGCACTCAAGTGTCGAACACGATCGTTCCGTTCGAAACTGGCAACACGCTCACAGGGTCTCGAGTGTGCAATTTCAATCGGCACTGGTGTGCAATCTTCAATCAGCTCTGACACCACGTGGCCACAAGCGCTTCAACGTTCACACGTAACCCATAGAATCGCGCCGCATTCTCAATTTGTAGCACGCACGACTTAACAAATCATTGACATGAACGCAGCGAGCTCCCTGCCGCCTCCTTGCGAGATGTCGCGGCCCCGCGTAACCTCGGCGACCCGATTTACGCATGTTCCCCCTTGACAGGAGTTCTCTATAAGTCGTGTTGCTAGCCCGGCCGTTCGCTTTCGCTTCCCCATCGTCGTGATGAGTGCGAGTGCGAGATCCGAGTTCACCATGAAGAAGCTGAGCGTTGGACTGTGCCGAATGTTCGTCACTGCCGTCTTGTTGGGGGCGTGTGGACAAGGAGATACTCCCGCAGTGCTGGTCACTGAGCCAGTTTCAAAGGCAGCGGAGCAGAAGGCGTTAATCGGTGTGCACGCTGCGCGTGACCCTGGGACGATTGAACGCATCCGACGCTCAACAAACGCTGAAGCTGCTGAGCTGAGGGGAATGTCGGACAAACGATTTACTGCGAACC